>NZ_JALKBB010000007.1:0-204509 GCF_023016025.1 Arenibacter sp. S6351L
ATGAAGTCCGAGGTCACCGAGCTTCAAGAGGTGGAGGTCAATGCCGGTTACTATACGGTAAAGGAAAAGGAACGCACCGGCAGCATCAGTAGGGTCGCGGCCAAGGAAATAGAACTACAGCCCATCGTAAGTCCGTTGGAGGCCCTACAGGGCCGGATGGCGGGGGTGGAGGTGGTACAGCCCAATGGTGTGCCGGGGAGCGCGCCCAGGATACGGATCAGGGGACAGAACAGCTTAAGGAACGGTAGCGAGGACAATGGCAACCTGCCCCTATATATTGTGGACGGAGTACCCATAAATGCTGCTCCCATCCATAGTTATAGCGGATTGACCAATTCTACGGGGCTGGACCCGTTAAATACCTTGAACCTGGCCAATATTGAAAGTATAGAGGTGCTGAAGGATGCGGACGCCACGGCCATTTATGGCTCCCGTGGGGCCAATGGGGTAATCCTTATCAGTACAAAAACGGGCAGGGGATCTGAAGGGAAAACCCAGGTGGACGTCCGTCTTTATTCCGGTCTGAGCAGGGCCTCAAATCGGTTGGACCTCTTAGATACGGAACAGTACCTTTCCCTTAGAAGGGAAGCTTTTGAAAATGATAATGTGGCACCAACAACATTCAACGCGGTAGATCTGGTAGTATGGGACCAAGACCGGTATACCGACTGGCAAAAGGAACTGTACGGGGGAACCGCTACGGTAACGGATCTGAACATAGGGGTATCGGGCGGTAAAAAAAATACTTCTTTTGGTTTCGGGGGTTCCTATCATACGGAAGGTACCGTATTTCCAGGAGGCTCCAAATACAACAAGGTAACTGCGAACTTCAATCTTGACCACTATTCCAGGGATGCCAGGTTCCGATTGAACCTGACGGTAAACTTTGGACTGGACCATAACCGGCTCTTCAATGGCTCTTCCTTTGTAGCACAGGCCCTGAGCCTGCCACCCAATGCCCCCGCACTATATAATGATGATGGCAGCCTTAATTGGGAGGGTTCCACATGGACGAACCCATTGGGAATTCTTAAGATGGATAGCCGTGCCCAGGCCAATAACCTGATCTCCAATGTTGGGATGTCCTATAAGATCGGTAAGGCAATTACCTTGAGGACCAATATGGGATATACCTTTTTGGACAGTGGGGAGAAGTTGAGACGGCCTATAAGCGCTTATGATCCTGCAAATTGGGACAGGGCAACGCATAGCTCCCTTCATACCCTCACCAATAGGAAATCTTGGATCATTGAACCCCAGATCATATACCATGGTTCCAACCAATTAGGGAATCTCGATGCCCTTTTGGGTACTACCTTCCAGCAAAACAATGATAATATTATCAGGATGACCGGAACGGGGTATTCCAACGAGCATTTGATAGGTAACCTGGCCGCAGCCGATGCGGTCACCGTGGGCACCAATGAGAATGCCCTGTATAGGTACAATGCCATATTTGGACGGATAGGATATAACTGGAAAAGAAAATATTTTATAAATCTTACGGGAAGAAGGGATGGTTCCTCACGTTTCGGAAAGGATAAAAGATTTGCCAACTTTGGTGCCATCGGGGCGGCCTGGATCTTTTCTAAAAATAACCAATTGGACAAGGACCGATCCTTTTTATCCTTTGGGAAGTTCCGTGCCAGCTATGGCCTTACCGGGAGCGACCAGATCGGAAATTATAGGTATTTGGATGCTTATGAGGTTACCCCTGGGCCAGGGGGACTATATCCTACCCAGCTTACCAACCCCGATTATTCATGGGAATCCAACAAGAAATTGGAAGCCGCTGTGGAGCTCGGATTCTTTAAGGACATGATCAATTTTGGCGTGAGCTGGTACCGCAACCGCTCTTCCAACCAATTGGTGGGCTACCAACTTCCTTCAATAACGGGTTTTACCACTGTTCAGGCCAATCTGCCCGCAACCGTACAGAATAAAGGATTGGAAATAGAGGCATCTACCCTTAATTTTAATACCAAATATTTTAGGTGGCGAACATCCTTTAATATTTCATATCCAAATAACGAATTGGTCGATTATCCCGACCTGGAACAGTCATCCTATGCCAATCTGTATAGAATAGGCCACCCTTTAAATATTGCCCTTCTGTACAATTATGATGGTATTGATCCCGAAACAGGACTTTATCGGGTGGTGGACGTCAATGAGGATGGCAGGTTGGACTATGCGGACCGAACGATCATCCTGGACCAGAACAGAAAATATTTCGGAGGTGTCCAAAACGAGTTCAACTATAAGGGCCTTTCATTGAACTTCCTACTGGAATTTGTAAATCAGGACGGTATTAGGCAACCCAGTACCCCTCCGGGGAGAAACAACAATATACCCCAGGGACTGAACAATGTTTGGCGGGCGGAGCGCCAGCAAACGAACGTCCAAATGGCCTCACAGGCCTTCCCTGCCTATATTGCCTATCTCAATATGCAGAACAGCGACTTTAATTATGTGGATGCATCGTTCATTAGATTAAAGACCCTTTCCATGGGCTATGCACTGCCCAGCTCTATATTGCAAGGGGCCCATGTGAGTGCATGCCAGATCTATGTGCATGCACAGAACCTTTTTACAATAACGGGCTACAAGGGCCTGGACCCTCAAAGGCCCGGTTCTACCCAGTTACCGGCCTTAAGAAGTATAACCTTGGGAGTCCAGTTACAATTCTAAAAACAAGAACTATGAAGACACTATTTTCAAAATCGGGCATTATTGCCATTGCGTATTTTACCATGCTCTTAATTTCCTGCGAGAAATTTGTGGATGTGGATGTCCCCGACCATATGATCGTAAGCGAATCGGTTTTTGGGGACGATCAAAGTGCAATGTCGGCCATACAGGGGGTATACAACCAGTTGTTCAGGGCGGATTTTTCTTCCGGAGGGGGAAGGTCCGTGACCCTGCTGTCCGGATTATCGTCGGATGATTTTAAAATAACGACCTCCTCCAAGGAATACTTGGAATACCATGGGAACCAAATTTTGATAGCCAACAGCTATAATCAGGTACTCTGGTCCAGCATGTACAATGTCGTCTATATGGCAAATTCAATTTTGGAAGGGGTTTCAAATTCTGGGACTTTAAGTAGGGCCATTCAGCAACGATTGGTCGGCGAGGCCAAATTCGTGCGTGCGTTCTGTTATTTCTATTTGGTCAATCTTTATGGGAAAGCACCATTGATACTCGGTACGGATTATAAGGTCAATTCCTTGGCATCAGGGTCCGATACCGAAACCATATACGGTCAAATTGTTCTGGACCTGAACGATGCCATAGAATTATTGGGAGTTGGATATGCAGATGGAGAAAGAACCCATGCCAATAAGTTTGTGGCCAAGGCCTTATTGGCCAGGGTATATCTATTTCAAGGGAACTGGGAAAATGCCAAAACATTGAGCAGCGAAATAATTGCCCAAGCTTCCACATTTGGGATATTGGACGATCTGGACCAGGTTTTTCTTGCCAATAGCAAGGAGGCCATTTGGCAAATTTCCCCGCTGGGAAGGGGCAATAGCCTGACCCATACCGAGGAAGGCAATATTTTTATCAAGACCTCTTTGACCAACACGGCCATCGGACTCTCGGATAATTTGATGGACTCTTGGGATGTAGGGGATAGGCGCCATACCAATTGGGTAGGCCGGTTTGATGGTAGCGGTCCCGATGAAACCTATTATTATCCCTTTAAATATAAGGTCCGTTATGATAATTCGGGAGGCGATATCACGGAATATTCCATGGTCCTGCGCTTGGCGGAACAGTACCTAATCCGTGCCGAGGCCAATATTAAATTGGGCAATCTTCGGGAAGCCATTGCCGATCTGGACGTTCTAAGACAACGGGCCGGGATTTCACTATTGGCCGATTCATCCCCCAATTTGAGTGCTCCGGACCTCCTGGAAATTGTACTAAAGGAAAGGAGGAACGAACTGTTTGCGGAGTGGGGACACCGTTGGCTGGACCTAAAACGACATGGGATAGCGACAGAGGTGTTGGGGGAGACTAAGGACAATTGGGACCCTACCGCGGTGCTTTATCCCATACCTCAGGATGAAAGGTTGAAAAACCCCAATCTGGATCAAAATACAGGATACTAAAATTCATGATTTAAATTTTTAGGATGAAAAGAATTAAAAGAACCCTAATGGTCCTTTGGATATTGCATAATTCTACAATAATATGGGGACAGACCTCGAACCATATGGAAAGCAACATTCCACCTTTGGACCCAGGGATACGACATGGCCAATTGGCCAACGGATTTCAATATTATATAAAACCTATCCCTAATTCAGGAGCAAAGTTGTCCATGCGCCTTTATGTGAAGGTAGGAACGTTTCAGGAAGACCCGGATCAATGGCAATTGGCCCATTTTACGGAACATATGGCCTTTGTAAGGACGCAGAACTTTACCAATATAGGTGCAAACTTCGACATTTTATCATCTATGGGAATGAAGCAGGGAGATGTCTTTGCTTTGACCGCTGGAAACTTTACGAACTATTGGTTCGATATTCCGGCCCGAAACCCAACTGCACTTACAAATGGCCTTTTGTGGTTCCACGATATCATCAGTGGAAAAATGGAATTTAGAAAAGAGGAAGTTGATGGGGAGCGGGGACCTTTTTTTCAGGAATATCTTTTTCGAAATGGTAGGGGACGTTATTTGGATAGGAAAATCTAAGAGGGCATATCGGAGTGTTCTAAAAACCCTATCCATCCCGATGATTATAATAGGTACGTCCAGACTTTTGATATGGAAAAGCTGGTGCGTTTCTATAGGGATTGGTATCGGCCGGACCTGTCGGCCATAATGATCGTTGGGGACGTACAGGATCTGGATGCCCTGGAAAAACAGATCCGTAAAAGCTTTTCGGACTTAAGGGCGGTCAAAGGGGCAAGGGCCAAAGTGGATTGTGCCAAAGAATATCTAAAACGCCCGGACCAGTTCATTGTCCTTGAGGATTCAAAGAACCGGTCCAGTACCGATATTGACAACAAGGTGCTTGTACATTCCTTCATAAGGGACAATGGGGCCGTACTGCCCACTTTGGACAGCAACCGGTCAGCTTTGGCTATGGCCCTATTAAGTGAGGTAATCAACATGAGAACAGATCAAGTGTCCCAGGATTTGGGCAATACTTCCTATCGCCTAAGAAGCTTTTACGACCCTTCCGATGAATTTCCGGCCATTGAGATGAAATGGGAGACCAGGGAAGGAAAAGTGAGGGAATCGATAGAATTTGTCGCAAAAGTGCTACGGCATATCAAAGTAAGGGGTATTGATAGAACGGAGTGGGAGAATATGAAAGGGACGGCGCTTAAAAAACTAGAAAACGATACCGGTGCAATACAATATTGGTTAGATCAGATCAGGGACCATTTTGTTCTGGAAAGACCATTGCCGAAAGACAAAAACCTAATATTGCAAAATTGGTTAGGGGACCTTTCCCTTTCGTACATAAATGGGATATTGTCCAGATCTATCCCCGATATACCACAGGATATTGCTGTTATTGCACCAAATGGGAGTGAAGTTCTGAAATTGTCGGAAGGGGAGGTCAGGGAATGGATCTTAGGAATAAACCAGGGACCCCTTATGGAGGTTTCCAGACAGGCGGAAATAACCTCGTTGATGGATGCTGACAAAGTGGATGGGCTTATACCTGTAGGATATGAAGAAAAGGAGGACTACAAATTGGGGGTCAAGGAAATCTTCCTTGGCAACGGGGCCAAAGTGGTATTGCAGAAAGGCAGTTTTAAGGGTAATATCACGGTACACGGCTTTAGTTTAAAGGGGACTTCTTCATTTTCAAGAGAGGATTTTTATTCAAGTACAAATGCTCCTTCAATCGTAAGAAATTCCGGTGTAGGCGAATTGAATAATTTCCAATTGAACAAGTATCTCCGAAATACCAGTATCCCTGTGACGGTACTGCCCTATATGGAATATACAGAAAGCGGGATCAAAGGGGAATCCGACCTACAGGACTTTGAAAAGTTGATGCAACTCATCCACTTGTATTTTACGGCACCACGAAAGGATTCCTTGGCCTTTAAGTACTGGCAAGAAAAACAAAGGGACCGATATCATAAACAATCCGCCGAGTCGTTGATGTATACGGATATGCTCAATGAATTTATGGATAAGGTTTCCAATGATAGCATCATATTCCGTCCAATGGGGGGTACAAAACATTATAATGGGATAGGAAGAACCGATCAGGACCAGGCGTACAAGGCCTATTCCCAAATATTCGGCAATGCACGGGATTTTACCTTTTTGATCAGTGGAAATTACGAAGAAAAGAGGATTTTACCTTTGATCCGAAAATATTTGGGCAATCTGCCCAATCTGCAAGTGCCGGACATGCATATGGAGCCGGTCATGAAACATGAAGTGCACCATTTTTCCGAAATCAGATCCGAGCTATCGGGCCTGTCCTCCGAAAACACAAAGATCAGGATCAAATACATATATCCCGCAGAGGAAAAGTTGGATTGGAGAGAAAGGATCGGATTTGAATTATTAGCATGGGCATTAAGTGCCAAACTTGATGGATTGCGCTATGTAAACAAACGGGACGTATTTTCTGCAAGGGCCCATCAATGGTATTATGCGTCTATTGGATGGAATGTTATTTCGATAGATCTGGAGTGTTCCGTGAAAGATACCAAAGTGATAAGGAGGGACATACATAAAATAATCAATAATATAAAGAATCAAAAATTGGACGATGCCACTTTCCAATATGTGGCGGAAACCTATTACAACAAATATAGAGCTCAAAGGGTAAAAAATAGCGCACAGAAGATGCAGGAAAAAATTTATCGCACTATCCGTTTTGAAGAACCATACGTTTCCCCGGAAGAAGTTGAAGGCTATGTAAGGTCGTTGACCCCCAGAGATATTTTGAAAAGTGCCCAAAAAATCCTTGATGAGGATTATTGTTCCGAATTCATATTGAAAGGCTCGGAAAAGGAAGCTTATATGGAATAGTTGTTCTAGGGATGGCCAAAATTAAGCCCCGTATTTTGTAACAAATACGGGGCTAGTTCAATGTCCCTAATCCGTAATGGTATACGGTGTAGTAGTATTGGAATCGTACGGTTCTTGCAGGTCAAAATCCTTATAGAGTGTATAAGGACCTGGATTCTGAAGACTCTGTACAATTACTTGGCAATCTTCCCCGGTCCCTTCGCATGGGACGGTATTGATCTTATGTGGTGTACCTCCACCTAGATCGATCCATGCATCGGAATCCAGAGCGGCATTTACAGTTGTAAACGACATTCCAACGGCAAAAATGATTGCCAATACGGGCAATAAAAATTTAGTTTTCATAATACTTAGATTTATATTAACAATAAGTGCCTACTCTCTTTTACAGGTTTTCGGTCTTCCCCCTGCTCTTGCTGCGCAACAAAATATCTTCATCATTTTACTTTTTATATCATGGTCCCATGACCATTTATGGACCTTTACGGGCCTTCTTCAAGGGGTCCCCAATCTTTGAGTGAGGACCATATGGCCAGTAGGGCCAATAGGAGCAACATGGCATTGAACACCAAATGCTGTTCCCAGGACAGCAGGGAGATAATGCCCCCACAGGAACAGGGCCTGTAGGGGGCAAAAAATACAATGGCCACGGTATAGCCCGTAAATAGCAGCATTAGGCCCAATGCGCCATAAAAACCTATCAATCTGGTTTTTTTCCAAATCAAAAGAAGGGCAACGGCCAGTTCCGATAGCGGTAAGGTCCAAGAGGCCAGGGTCGCCATGGTTCTGCCCCCGAGAACGGGCGAATTTAGGATACTGTCATAGAATAAATTGGGAACCAAGAGTTTGGTGAGTCCGGTATAGACAAATAGGATTATAAACAACAGGCAAATCACCTTAACAATTATTCCCCTATATCTTGCAATCCATTTCATGTTCATTGGTTTGATATTCAATGGAATAAAGTTAAGAAGGTAGTTGGATCTATTTTGAGCAATATTTATCTAAACAGGATTATTTTAGTAACTATATATAATAATAATTAAGATGTGAGGATAACAATCTTAGTTCGGTGGGTGTATACCCGTAGCGTTTTTTGAATTCCCTGGCTAAATGGTTGCCCTGCTTGAATCCTACCGATCTAGCGATATATCCGATTTTTTTATTGGTATATTGGATAAGGGTGTGCGCTTTCCTAAGCCGCTGGTCCTTGATAAATTGAAAGACTGTCATCCCGTACAGTTCCTTGAATCCATTTTTTAATTTATATTCGTTGGTGCCCATAGTGTGTGCCAGATCCAAAATGTCAGGAATTGATTCGTTCAGGTGTGCTACAATATATTTTTTAATGGAATGTATCATCTCTATATCCAAGGTGTTCAGGATATATTTATGGCCCTTTTTATTCTTGGGTATTTGTGTTCGCCCTCCATGTGTTTTTTGGAGATCTAAATTTAAAATATCCTCAGGAGCCTCCCTTTGAAGTGAGACCTTAATTGATGTAACAATGATCTTTTGATTTAGGTACTGCTCATCGGGAAAGTACAATACCTTGCACTGTGCAGGGAACAAAAGACCGTAGTTGGTCAAAAAGCTCAATTGCAAGGTTGTTTCCCGTTCAGGTCCGCTGATAATTCCTTTCACCCCCTGGTCCCAGACTTTATGGGAATCGGTATAGAGCAACTTTTTAAATGTAAGACCTAAAATGTCGTTTTCTTCATAATGCAACAACTTTTTTACTCCATTGTTCATTTTAATGATATTGCGGGATCTATCCAGGAAAAAGAGCATTTGCGTGACTACCGTATAGGAATAAAATGGCCTTGAAAACCCAAGACGCATTATGGACCCCCTTATTTGTTCCGTTATCATATTGACCAATACCGATAGAGCCTCCAAATGGTCTTTGCTATTGGTACGTTCAATCTGCTGGAAATAATCACCATTGAGCATTGCCAATAGTTGTTGGTACAGATTTTCCAATCTTTGGCTGTTCTCCAATTTGTCCATGATCCTTAATTTTGATGTTTGTAATAGTTTTCTGTTTAACTACTAACGGGAAACAGCTTGGGCAAATGGGTGTAGGAATTCCAATGCCGACGTTTCATCCGTGAACATTTTTATTCGGAACGGGGAAATATCGTTGATATATATTTTGGTAAATATAGTAGACAATGGGGTCTTGGAAACGAATGCCAGGGCGTTGATCAACAAAGTGCCTTCTACGGCAAAGTATCCTCGGGCTTCCTTGGAGATTTCCCTTAGACCCCTGATATTACACAATATGGGATAGACATTTCCCTGTTGGAATGTCAGGCGTTGGGCAACTACTTTCATGGCGTCCCCTAGAAATAAGTTTACGTTCTCTTTGTAAACAATATGGAGGATGCCGTTTTCTAGCCGAAAGGATGCAAATTCATTTTCTTCATACTTTTTCATGATATTTAAAAAAAATCGGTTCAAATTACATATTTTTCTAATACATATAATAAGATAATTCTTATTAAACTTGTTAAATAAGTATCCATAATGGATAAAAAAATATCTGAAAGGGATTATTTTTATTTATGGATAGGTTCTCAGTTCTTGGTAGATTGTTCGAAACGGCCTATACTTTATGTATAGGATAGATTCAAAAGAGTTTGCAACCTCTATTTAAACCATCCAATTCTTGGACCCTTCTATCTATCCGGATTGCCTTCCGGCGTATATTCGGTAGTTCTGGAGACCTTTTTTGGAAAAATATTGAGGAAGAGCATCCTGAAATAGCACTCGATATTTCCAATTATTAAATATGGGGCTCGAAAAATTCCTATTTAGTAAGATGAAAATCCGATTAATAGGTTGTGGCCAAATGTATTACAACGGCCTCGGCATCGAGTAGTTCGGGGTTGCATACACTTGTCTTACGGCCTCTCAATTAGGTTGGTATATGGGATTTTCAATACTGGATCCTAATAAGTATTTATCCTCACATCCTTGAACATAAACGGATTTCTGCTGATTATCAAAGCCTTGCCACTTACGGTGGTTACATTCTTAAGGATTATTTCATTGGTTTTGATGTAGGGAAATTGCTCCTGATAAGTATCGTCCGTCATTTCTTCATTAAAATCTTTAAAAATGGCGGGCCCTTCGTAGTCTTCCGGATGATTGTTGTCATCTATGCGGAGGTTTTCTATGGTAATCCTTTCCGGCATATAACAGGTATAGCCAAAATTATGCTGCCCAGAGTAGGAACCTCCTATAATGTTGGCTTCGCTGGGCTTGCCCCCTTCGGGTACAAAAACACAGTTACGGATCACTATCTCTCCCTGCCATGTACTTCCATAATCCTCGCGCAAATTAATTAGGGTTTTACCTCGGATAGTGCTGTTCTCAATGGTCAAGACACCGCTACCTATAGCATTGATTCCCATATGGCCAAGGGTAGAATTTAGGATCGTGGCATTGGCAACCCCCTTATGGGCATCGAAGCGTGAAAAGGTGCAATGGTCATAGATCAGGTTCTTGGAGTAATTGGAACTCATTATCCCCCAATAGGTATTGTCGTTAATATCATTGGTCTGCCTGCAATTCTCAAACTTTACATTGAGGCCACGGTTTACCAGTAGGTCATACGAGCCCATAGATACCGGTTTCCCTGCCGAGCCAATAGTTCGGTAGGTTTTGCGACCGGTGAGGAGGGTGTTCTTCACTGTTACATAGGCACAGTCACGAATATTGAGAAAGCCGCCATAGGGCGCACCATGATCTCCTTCTCCTATGACGTGGTGCTCCAGCCCATCGATTACTACATTGGAACGGTTGACCCAGATGTTCCTGCTATAATAATTGTACTTGGATTCGGCCTTATTGGCAATGGTGGTAAAACGTCCTCCTGTAATATTTAGGGTTGTGGTGTCCAAGGGTATGGCGGTTACATTCGAAATCTGCTCAAAATCCCAAATAATGGGGGCGTCCAAATCCACATGTCCGTTTTTGTCAACGACAAAGATATCGGTTTGCTGGGAGCCATTGTCTTGGTTTAGCCCAAAGCGGATATAGTGCCTCACATTGGAATTCGTAACCGTGATAAGACAGGACTGAGGCAAAACGACGTCTATTTTTTCCTGGTTTCTTTTAAGTGATGTTATGCCATCCAGTTTAAAGGGTAGTAAGTTGGAAACCACCTTAAAAACTGAAGCTTTGTGGTTTTGGACTTGGGTATCATCAATAATAAAGGCCGCCGTTCCAAAATCGGTATCGGTTTGGATTTCTGCCGTACGTTCCTTGCCTCCTATGTAGTAGGTGAAACCCTGGTCGGCTTTCACCATAAGGCCGTGAAGATTGGCGAAGGCATGGGTTGCGGCAATGGCGTCCATATCATCTGTTTTACCATCACCTGTGGCGCCGAAATCACTATAGCGTACCCATCCAATAGCTTTAAATTTAAGGACATTTTTTGGGGATACATTTAGATGCAATTGCCCATTGTTACCTGCTTTTACTTGGGTTTTTTTCTTGTTGGAGGTGATAATTACATTTTCAAACTGCTTTTCTGCCTGTCCATGTGCCAAAAATAAACATGAAAAGAAAAAGATCAATAAAAAGGAATATTTCATCATGGGCGCATGCTTTAGGTCATTAATTTGAGAAAAAATCTTGCGGACGTTATAAATATATAAAAACTTGGCATTAAACAGCAAAGCTTGCATTGCCGAAGGGATTCAGTTATTCTCCGGCTTCCTAGAAGTACCGGTTAAGTAATTTGAGTTACTATTTAATAATAGGGAAGATATGAGCCTGCCGATTTGGACAAGGTTGAGTTAGCACAGGAATTTGTGGAGAAATAACTATTTAATCTGCGCTAACGGAGGTTAGAGTGGCATATTGTTTAAATCTTGCCTTCCAATAATGGCCATTATTTCAACAGTGTCATCCTGTATTCTGTAATAAATACTATCTGAACCGCAAACACAACGTCTATAGCCTTCTTTTATAAAATCAACTGCTTCAAATGAAAAAGGTAGTTGGGCAATAATGTCAAAATACTCGAAAAATGAATAGTAGTATTGGTCAGCTTGTTCAACACCAAATTTTCTTACTCCGTATTGATGAATTCGTATCAAATCCACTCTGGCAGAGTTGCTTAATTTATAGTTAGCCACGAAGTAAGGACTTGGATTGCTCTAATATTTGTTCTTTACTATCTTCAGTAAATCCGCTGTTCTCAGCTTTTTCTAATTTAGTTCTGATCCAATCTATTTGGACATGTTGTTTTCTGGCTTGTCTGATCAAATCATTGACCAGTTCACTTTTGCTAGAGTACTCCTTATTGTCTACTTGTTTTTTTAACCATTCATCGTTGGGTTCTGTGAATGAAATACTTTGTCTAGACATAATTTTTATTTTGGTGTAAAAATACACCAAAAACGAATCAAATACAAATTTCTCAATTATCTTACCTAGCTTATCGCATGGTTAACGCCTGCTTGACGGCTAGGTAGGTTTGCGCCCAAGTCTTACGGTTATTCCATCTTATTTCCCAAAATTCATTACCGCAACACGATCAACTTCCAATCCTGTCCGCCTGCATTATAGGTTTTTAGTTCCTTAAATCCCACCGCGTAATGCGCTTCCAAAGAACGGAGGTTAGTGGCATCTACCTCGGTAACGATACCGGTAAACTCCGGCTGTAGGCTATTCTTCATGGTCTCGTACAGCTTTCTAAAAATGCCCCGCCGCCTATACTCTTTGTCTATACAGATTTGCCCCATGACCATATAGGGGTCCGCTTTGGGTATTACCGAAGCTATTTCCTTAAACATGGGTTTTAAGACCTCTATATCGTTCCCAAAACTGGGGTGCATGCAAAGTGCATAGCCCACTACTTTATCTTGGTCCTTGGCAATGATATGGGGACAGGCGGTATTCATTTGGGTCAGGAGTTCCAAAGTATGGGATACCGTAACAAATCCTTCTTTTTCCTTTTCATCTGCATCCACATTTTGTAAGTGGTTCCTATGTTGCAGGTCCAAGATTTGCTGCAATTCGGATTTTGTGCTGCAGCGGGTGAATTTTATTTCCATTTATTCCAGTTTTAACCAAGCCTTTCTATTTTTTAATACTTGTTTACTGACTTTGCCTCCACCCTTCTCCATTAATTCTATGGTATAGGAGGGATCCGCACTTAAAACAACCGTGGTGGTTTTTGGAATGCCAAATCGGGTGTAGGCTACCTGAACACTTTCCCCTACCTTGAATTGTGCTATTAACTCCCCAAAATTCTGGTTAGAAGTCAGGGGGATATTGTTTATCGCCGTAATCACATCCCCGTACTCCAACCCTGCGGTATAGGCCGGGCTCCCAATGGTGGTATTACGTTGTACAAGGCCCGCACCAAATTGGTTGATGTTTACACTTGCCCCAAAATAAGGTTTGTCCTTGGCACGTTTCAGCACTATGCCTACTGAGTTGAACAGCTCCTCATAATTGGGCATTTCACTGTTATGGATATATTGATCAAAAAAGTGATTTCCAAATTCTTTTCCGGCGTACTGTACCAAGGTTTCACGTAGGTCGGACAGCGTATAGGGCACTTCCTTTTTGCCATAGGTCTGCCAAACTAATTTCATGTAATCGTCCAAATTCAACTTGTTTTGTCGCAACGAAAGATCCAGGGCCAATCCCAAAACACTGCCATAGGAATAATAGGAGATAAAGGTATTGTCCCTATTTACCGGATCCACAGAAGTGGCAGCGTCCACAAAGGGTGCCTGATAGCTCATTTCTATAGGGTTAAAGAACTGTCTGGCCGGAGAGTTCCAAACATAATTGAAAGTGCCCGTAAGTCCCTCTACGTATTCCTCTGGGGTGATGATACCGGCGCGACAAAGGATAAAATTGGTGTAATAACTGGTAAAACCTTCCGCAAACCAGAGTTCTCCGCTCATATTGGCTTCGGCAAAATTGAAGGGTTCCAAAGCCTGGGGCCGAATACGTTCCACGTTCCAGCAATGAAAAAATTCATGGGCAACGGTGCCTATATTATTCTTCATACCGCCTTCTGCCAACCCTTCCCTGTCCGTAAGAATGGTAGAATTTCTATGTTCCATACCATCCCCGGAAGCATTGGGGATGTAACAGGCCAAAAATGTATAGGTCCCGTAATCGTAGTTGGGCAGTTCGCCAAAAACGTCCTTTTCGGCCAGAACCACCTTCTTTACCTGTTCAAAATAGGTGTCGAGCTCTGATTCCGTTCCGTTGTGGTGCAAGACAAATTCTATGATCTGTCGCTGTCCATTATTGTCCACAGTAAATTGGCGTAGTCCATAATTGCTGATTTCCGTGGGGCTATCCATGAAGTATTGTAGGTTGGGCGCGGTATAGATATTGCCCATTACTCTGGGCATTTGGGTAGCCACCTTCCAGTTGAGGTCTTCACGAACCCTAAAGTCCACTTCTATTTTCCGATCTTCCAAATTGCCCACATACATAAAGGTTGCCGGGATATTTAAATGGGCGTGGGTTTCATCAATTTGGGCATAGGTGCCATCCCCACGATTGGCAAAAAGCGTATAACTTATCTTCACCTCCCCATCATGGCCGCTAACATCCCATTGATAGGGATTGGGCCTATGGATTTCCAAGGGTTTTCCTTTGCTATCGGTTGCCTTAAAATTGTATACATTTTTTGCAAACTCATGTAGGGCATAGCGCCCGGGAGAGGAGCGGCCCATACGTACAGATAGCACACCGGGATTCAGCTGTGGAAAGGAGGCTGTGATTTCCGCTTCGTGATGTACGGCATTTTCAAAGGAAATAGTGTAGCGGTTGGTCTGACTTTGTAGGCTTATGCAACTGGCAAGAAAAAGCAGGCTTAGAATGTTGATTTTCATACAATTTGGTTTCGAAACGTTTTATAGATGGGGAACCTGGCCAAGGACAAGGTTCCGAATATTATTTTTGCATGGCTTTGTATAAACGAATATACTATTTAAATACAGGATATGCTACATTTGTAATATGACGGAATTCCCAAAAAAATTGTCGGCTAAACTCACCGAAAGACAGGCCAATAATGCCCTTCGGAAATTGCCAGTGCCCAATGGCCTGATCGATTTTTCCTCCAATGATTATTTGGGTTTTGCCAAAAATGAGACCATTTTTAAAAATGCCTCCAGCATCTTGGATAGGAAAGATGCCATAGCCAACGGCGCTACTGGATCCAGGCTGTTGACGGGTAATAACGGATTATATGGGGAGTTGGAAAATTTGTTGGCCAGCTTTTTAGGCTCGGAATCGGCATTGGTCTTCAATTCGGGATACGATGCCAACATAGGTTTTTTTAGTGCCGTGCCACAGCGTTCAGATGTTGTTTTTTATGACGAACTCTCGCACGCCAGTATTCGTGATGGTATTGGGATGGGCCTTGCCCAAAGCTATAAGTTTAAACACAACCAATTGGAAGGTCTTAAAGGGCAGATAGACAGAGTGCGGGAAAGAAAGGTTGATAGCGATATTTATGTGGTTACGGAATCGGTTTTTTCCATGGACGGAGATTCACCGGATTTAAAAGCACTGGCGGAATTGTGCACTTCCAAAGGGGCCTACTTGGTCGTTGATGAAGCCCATGCGGTTGGTGTATTTGGTAAAAGGGGAGAGGGATTGTTAAATGAATTTGGGCTGCAGGACAGGGTATTTGCCAGGATCGTCACCTTTGGCAAGGCCATGGGCTGTCATGGCGCAGCAATATTGGGAAGCCATGCCCTTAAAAGTTATTTGGTGAATTTTGCACGCAGTTTTATTTATACTACGGGTATGCCGCCGCATTCCTTGGCAACGATTTTGGCAGCTTGTCAACATATGTCCATGTCAAGAGGTGGGCAAATGCAACTTAGGCGGAATATCAATTTTTTTAAGGATCAATTGAGGGACCATGACCTAGAACCCTATTTTATTCCAAGTAATTCGGCCGTACATTGTTGTTTGGTAGAAGGCAATGAAAAGGTGAAAAATTGGTCGCTACAATTGCAGGAAAAGGGTTTTGACGTAAAGCCAATTCTTTCGCCCACCGTTCCAAAAGGTCAGGAGCGATTGCGATTTTGTTTGCACAGTTTTAATACCGAAAATGAAATTAAGGATGTACTTTTAATATTGGCCGATTTATTTGATTAGAACATGAACCCAGAATTTTATACCCTAGCTGCGTTTGAATATGTAGCCGATGTTCAAATATTAAAAGGCCGATTGGAGGCCGATGGTATCCCCGTATTTCTAAGGGATGAAAACACCCTTAATTCCGACCCCCTTATCAGTAATGCTATTGGCGGAGTGAAGCTGCAGGTATATTATTCCGATAAGGAAAGTGCTACGGAAATCTATAATGAAATCAGGGCCTATGCGATGGACGACCAAGGTAATTTTAGGCGTTGTCCCAATTGTAAAGCACAAAGAATGGAGATTTATTATAACAGGAAGGGGATTTTTTATAAACTTTTTCCATTTTTTGAAAAAAGAAAGTATAAATGTCTAAATTGTGAGTTTATAACAGAACCAAGCTAGAATGAAACAATTTTTTGTAACAGGAATATCAACAGATGTAGGAAAGACAATCGCCTCGGCAGTTATGGTCGAGGCCTTGCAGGCCGATTATTGGAAACCCGTTCAAACTGGGGACGATTCTGATAGTGAAACGATTTCCAATTTAATTTCCAATACCAAAACGGTAATACATAAAAGTAGCTACTCCCTAAAGGCGCCAATTAGTCCTCATGCGGCCGCTGCTTTGGAAGGGGTTTATATAGATCACAATAAAATAAATGAGCCCAAAACAGAGAACCATCTGGTGATCGAAGGGGCAGGTGGAGTACTGGTGCCTCTTAATGATTCCGATACTATTCTGGATATTATTATGCCCACCTATCATGTAATAGTTGTGGTGAAGCATTATTTGGGCAGTATTAATCATTCCCTGTTAACCATTAAATGGCTCTTGCTAAAGGGTTATGATGTTGCCGTACTATTTAATGGGGAGCCTAATGCTGCCTCTGAGGATATAATTTCCAACATTACGGGAGTTTCTGTGCTCGGAAGAATTGGACAGGAAGCATCCTTGACCAAGGATGTTGTTAGGAAATACGCAGAAGAACTGCGTCCTGCGCTAATGGCATTATAATATCTTTGGCCGATAAAATATTTTCCTATATCTAAGAGGGATTATGGTTTGATTATCCCCTTAAAATGAATTGGGATCGGGATAGTGTTTTTAGTCATTATTCCCCATCTTTGCATCTCTATTTAAAAAGGATATTCAATTGAAAAGTCTTTCGGAAAGGGACCAAAAGCACCTTTGGCACCCACTTACGCAACATAAACTGCATCCCAAAATGCTTGGCCTTGTCAAGGCCAAAGGGGCGGTGTTGTACGATGAGCAGGGCAGGGAATACATAGATGGGATTTCCTCTTGGTATACCTGTATGTACGGTCATTGTAATGATGCCATAATAGCTAAGGTCTACGCTCAAATGCAACAGTTGGATCAGGTGGTCTTTAGTGGATTTACACATGAACCGGCCATTGCGCTGTCAGAAGCACTAATTTCGTTGCTGCCATCCAATCAAGAAAAATTGTTTTTTTCGGACAACGGTTCCACTTCAACTGAAATAGGAATAAAGATGGCCTTGCAATATCATCATAATAAAGGAAAAAAGCGCTCTGTTTTATTGGCTTTTGAAGATGGTTTTCATGGCGATACTTTTGGGGCGATGTCCGTCTCCAGTTTATCCGTATATAACGGCCCTTTTGAGGATTATTTTATTGATGTAAAAAGGATTCCTGTTCCTACGGATGACAATATTGGTAGACTATTGCATGAATTGGAAAATACTATAGATCTTGATGCTATTGCCGGATTTATTTATGAACCCTTGGTGCAGGGTGCAGCGGCCATGAAAATGCACAAGGCAGAACATTTGGAGAAAATTCTAAAAGTGATAAAATCCCATGGGGTATTGGCCATAGCCGATGAGGTAATGACGGGCTTTGGAAAAACAGGAAGACACTTTGCCTCCGATTATATGGAGGTGAAACCAGATGTCATATGCATGTCCAAGGCCCTTACAGCAGGAATGCTTCCAATGGCGGTGACCAGTTGTACCCAGGAAGTTTACGATGCCTTTTACAGTGATGATATTGCAAAGGGACTTTTTCATGGGCATACTTATACAGCTAATCCCTTGGCATGTGCTGCAGCTTTGGCGGGAATTGAATTGCTGAAATCTGATGATATTCAAAAAAATATTGCCCAAATAATACAGTGGCACCAAGAGTTTGATGCCGAAATAAAGGATCACCCCAAAGTTGCGTCCACTAGGCAAATTGGGATTATCTACGCGCTGGATCTTAATATTGTCATGGAGCGTTATGGAAATGTAAGGGACAAACTGTTTAAGCATTTTATGGATTCGGGGGTTTTTCTTCGACCTTTAGGCAACACTATTTACATTTTGGCACCCTATATCACCACTAGGGAGCAAATGCAAAAAATCTATAACAGTATAAAGGAAGTTCTTAATTCTTTTTAACCCATGCAGAACGAACCTATTTTTATCACCGCACTTTCATCCATTTCTCCTTTAGGAACTTCCTTGAAGGAGACCTGGGAAAATTATAAGCGTCCAGACCATTTTTTACAGCAGAAACACTATGGCGATCTAACCGCCTGGGGATCTGTCCTAACGGAGGATACACAACAAAAGATAACCGATTTAAAAAATTCGGATTCCAAGTATAAAAACTTGGACCCATCTGTACTATATGCCATTTATGCCTCTAGGGAAGCTATAGGTCAAGCCGGTTGGAAGGATGGTAATTTTGGGGTAAACATTGGCTCATCTAGAGGTGCTACCGGACTTTTTGAAAAATACCATAGCGAATTTATCCAAAATGGGGAGGCCTCTACCTTATCTTCCCCTACTACCACCTTGGGGAATATTTCTTCTTGGGTGGCCCATGATCTGCAGACACAAGGCCCGGAAATATCACATTCCATAACCTGTTCCACGGCTCTACATTCCTTGTTGAACGGGGTGGCGTGGCTGAAAAGTGGCATGGCCAATAAATTTTTGGTGGGGGGTAGCGAGGCGCCATTAACGCCTTTTACCATTGCACAGATGAAGGCCTTAAAAGTCTATTCACGGTTTGTGGCCAACGACCCTGAGGGTTACCCTTGTAGAGCCTTGGACTTGGACAAGAAACAGAACAGCATGGTTTTGGGTGAAGCTGCCTCCATGGCGTGTTTGGAGAAAGGCAACAAAGAAAATGCCCTTGCCCGCATTGAAGGTCTGGGTTATGCTACCGAAATACTGGAACACAATATTTCAATATCCGCTGATGCGGTTTGTTTTCAGCGATCCATGAAGATGGCTTTGGGCGGAATAGATCCAAAGGAGGTAGATGTGGTGGTATTGCATGCTCCTGGAACCATTAAAGGTGATTTGTCCGAAGTAAGGGCTATTGAAAAAGTATTTGGAGCACATGAGCCGGCAATGACCACTAATAAATGGAAGCTAGGACATTCCTTTGGTGCTTCCGGAATGTTGAGTTTGGAATTGGCGGTATTAATGTTGCAGCACCAAGAGTTTATAGGAGTGCCATATGTGACAAATGATGCCATTCCTAAACAAATCAACAAAGTAATGGTAAACGCAGTGGGTTTTGGAGGGAATGCGGTGAGTATTCTTATTGGGTAGGATTGATTTGTGAAAGCAATCAGAAGGAAAAAATATCTATTGTGCCAAACCCTGAGGAGAAGTATGCATTATAAGTACTACGGATGAGTATGAATTGGCACGCAACTAGAATTATTTCTTCTTTTTCTTGGGATTTTGCCAAGTATTGAATATTGAATAAACTATCACTTTATTATTAATGATTTCATATATAACAAAGAAGGGAAAACGTTTTAAAAATGCTTCTCTGTAAGGTTTACGTTTTTGGGGAAAGCATTTAGGGTTGGCTACGATTCGGTCAAAATAGTTGTCTAAATGTTCCAAGAATTCCTCACCAAGTCCAATTCGTTTTCCCTCGTAATATAGATAAGCCTCAATAATTTCTAGATTGGCATCGTTTATAATCTCTAAATTATATGCCATTACTGTGCAGCATTTCTGGCGTTTTGTTTAACTTGTTCCCAAGAAAATGAATTACTTTCTCCATTTAAATGGGCTTCCTTACGCTTATCTATCATTTGATATTGTTCTTCGCTTAAAGTTAGCTCCTGCTCGTCATTTTGATAGCTTTCCGCCAATGCTTTAATCATTTTTAAAAGCCTTATGTCTGCCTTGTCTATGTACTCTCGGACCGTATTTCTTAAATCGATGCTTGCCATAATAATTTCTAATTTCTTAAAGTAAAGATACAATTTATGTTCCAAAAGTTTCTTTCCATTTGGATCAATAAAGTAATGGTAAACGCAGTGGGTTTTGGAGGGAATGCGGTGAGTATTCTTATTGGAAGACCTTAATTCATTTTAAATAGGGATTTATTGGTTTGTCTACAGTCCATTTCTAACTAATCAAATATTTATTAAGCCCTTATTAAATAGCATTATCTAATAATTTAGGAATCGATTTTTGCAATTTCTGCAGATTATAGGTTATTTTTGACCCCTAAATAAATGTTGGCTTAGGGATTGCAGCGGCATCCTTTTTATGTTTACCGCGCCTGGCGAAGGTAAACTGAAAAAGATATAGCGAATAAGCCCGACCCCGACTTCCTTGCCCTCTCCTGCAAGGTGTAGACCTACAAGGTCTCCAAGACCTTGCAGGTCCTCCTTGTAGGAGTTGGGAGAGAAGGAAGTTGGGGAAAGCCCCAAGAACTAAAAAGTATGAGCGAAGTAAGACATAACTGGACCAAACAGGAAATACTGGATATTTACAACAAACCCTTTATGGAGTTGCTCTACGAGGCGGCTACCGTACATAGGGAAAACCATGACCCCAATACGGTTCAGGTATCTACCTTGCTATCCATTAAAACAGGGGGATGTCCTGAAGATTGCGGATACTGTCCACAAGCCGCACGCTACCATACCAATGTTGAAGGCAATGACCTTATGAGCGTTTCCCAAGTGAAGGCCCAGGCCTTGCGTGCTAAAACCGCCGGAAGTTCAAGGGTGTGTATGGGTGCTGCATGGAGGAACGTTAAGGACGGACCCGAGTTTGATCAGGTGTTGGAGATGGTGCGTACCATTAACAAGCTGGACATGGAAGTTTGCTGTACTTTGGGAATGATTACCGAGAACCAGGCGCATCGTTTGGCGGAAGCCGGACTATATGCTTACAACCATAATTTGGATACTTCCGAGGACTACTATAAAGATGTAATCTCTACACGTGCGTTTAAGGATCGTTTGGATACTATAGACAACGTACGTAAGAGTAATGTTACCGTTTGTAGCGGTGGTATTATAGGTATGGGAGAAGCTTTGGAAGATAGGGCAGGTATGTTGGTGGCCCTTTCCACTTTGGACCCACAACCGGAATCCGTGCCGATCAATGCCTTGGTGGCAGTTGAAGGTACCCCTATGGCAGACCTACCTCCGATTCCTATTTGGGATATGGTGCGTATGGTGGCCACTACCAGAATTATTATGCCCGAAACCCAAGTCCGTTTATCTGCCGGTCGTACTCAAATGAGTAGGGAAGGGCAGGCCATGTGTTTCTTTGCAGGTGCCAATTCTATATTTGCCGGGGATAAGTTGCTTACTACACCCAACCCGGATGTTAATGAGGATATGGCCATGTTTAAGCTGTTGGGATTAAACCCACAAAAAGCTTTTACCAAGGTTTCCCAGCCCCAAACTGTGGAAGCTGAGGATTCCCAGTATGCAGCCAAGGGCGAAAAGCCAAAATGGACCAGGCCCGGACATATCATTGATAGGAACGAAGCTGCTAAAAAGAAGGCCAATCTAACGGAGTAATCCTGCGTTGGAATGAATTGCCAAGAAAATTATTTTTGGTTTTTTTAACTTTGCTAGATTAATCAATCAAGTTATATTGAACTTAAAAGAGATTCCAAGGGTAGCGAATATTACCAAAGAAGAGTTTCTCAATAACTATTTTAGGCCACAGAAACCTGTGGTCATAGAAAAGTGTATTGAGGAATGGCCGGCCTATACCAAATGGAATTTTGAATATATGAGGCAGGTGGCCGGTAATAAAACGGTTCCGTTATATGATGATCGTCCGGTACATCATAAAGACGGATTTAACGAGCCCCATGCCTCCATGAAAATGTCCCATTATCTGGACCTTTTGCAAAGGGAGCCTACAAAATATCGCATTTTTTTATGGAATATTCTTAAAGAGGTACCAGAGCTGCAGAAGGATTATTCTTTTCCTGATTTTGGCCTGAACTTAATGAAGGGCCTGCCCATGCTTTTTTTTGGAGGTGCCAATTCCCATACCTTTATGCACTACGATATTGATCTTGCCAATATCTTTCATTTTCATTTCGCTGGAATAAAAGAGGTTATTCTATTTCCCCAGTCCGAAAATAAGTACTTGTATAAAGTGCCACATTCTTTGATTACCCATGAGAGCATAGATTTTTCGAATCCCGATTATGAAAAGTGGCCCGCACTAAAAAATGCCTCGGGGTTTAAAACCCGTTTGGAACATGGCGAAGTGTTGTATATGCCTGAAGGGTATTGGCATTATATGAAATATATCACTCCGGGTTTTTCCATGAGTTTAAGGGCAATAGCAAGAAATCCGGCGAATTTGGGACGGGCCTTCTACAATGTATTGGTCATGCGTTATTATGATAATATTATGCGAAAATTAAAAGGTCAGGAGTGGATAGATTGGAAGAATGAACAGGCCATAGAAAGGACAAATAAACAGTTGTCCTAGGTATTATGTCTAAGGAAAGGAATATCTTTGTCCCCTTTAAATAAAATTTATTAAGAAGTTAATTATGAGAAAATTATTGCTTGCATTGGTATTTGTTTTGGCTGTGTCATCTGTTAATGCACAGGCTTTTGAAGGTAGGGAAGATATGAAATTTCAGATAGGGACCAATTTTCAGGATAATGGTACCGGAATTGTATTGACTTATGATTATGGTTTGGGTGAAAACTTTTCACTTGGCCTGGCGTCCTCCTATGTATTGGGGGTGGCAGAATTGATCGATGCCGATTTTGGGGACAGAATAGACTTAAGGGCAAGGTTCAATGCCAATTTGGGCAGTGTTTTTCAATTGGGGGACAATGTGGATATTTATCCCGGATTGGACTTAAGTCTTAAAAATTTTGGAGGTCATTTGGGTATCCGCTACTTTTTTAGCGATGGCTTTGGTGTATTTTCCGAATTAAACACACCACTGGCAAAATATAATACAGATACCTTAACAGCGGCCGAAAAACTGCACAATCAGTTTGTATTCACCATCGGGGCTTCTTTTAATCTTAATTAAAATATACGATCCTTGGCCCTTTCCACAAGGAGGGGGCTGAAGGTCTATTTTATTTGTTGGGAACTAGTTCATATACTTTTTCATACACCATTCCACTTTCCCACCCTCGGTACAAAAGATAATCGGCGAGTTTTTTACGGCGTTTTTGTAGGTCCTTTTCCCTTATTTCTGCCAAGCGTTTTTTTGCCAAGGCATTAAACGTTTTAATGTATTCTTTGGAGTCTATTTCCTCCATGGCCAACCTTATATTGAATTTGGAGATTTCCCTATACTTCAATTCATTTTCAATTCTATTTTTTCCCCATTTTTTAATATTGAATTTTCCCCGGGCAAAACTTCTGGCAAAGCGTTCCTCGTTGAGGTAATTTTCTTTAATAAGATGTCCCACAACGACGTCTATGGCCTCAGGAATCATATTCATTGTCCTTAACTTGGAAATCACCTCTTTATGGCAGCGATCCTGATAGGCGCAATACCCTTCCAATTTCTTGGTGGCTTCAACTACGGTATAGGAATTTTTAGGAGTTATCATTTGGTAAAAAAGGATCTGGATGGTCAATTGCTCCAGTTAATTCTGTGCAGTATTTCTGTAAATATACGGTGGTTTGTGGAATTGATAAATCTAGCCCGTTATTTTATTCAAGGCCCTAAAGTTCCTAGGCTATTAGTGAGGTTATTTTGGGGTTGTTAATTGGTGAAGTAGGCATATTGTAATTATATTTACGACTCATAAAAAACAATCTCTAAAATGAATAATAAATTTAAAATGTGTTTAGTAGCATTGAGCTTTATATTGGCTTTTACTACTTTGTCCTTTGCCCAACAAATAAACTCAATAGAGGGGCGTTGGGATATGGTTATTTCCCAAGATGGGGAGGAACTTCCTTCGTGGTTGGAAATCCGCCATTCCGGTTCCCGAACTTTGGTAGGACGGTTTGTTTATGCCATGGGTAGTGCCCGGCCAATTGCCGAGGTAAAAATGAAGGACGGAAAATTTAGTTTTGCCATTCCCCCGCAATGGGAAAGTGGTGATAGTTATATGGAATTTGAAGGAAGTATGACCGGTGATGTCCTAAAAGGTACCATGTTATATACCAACGGCCAAACATACAATTGGGTGGCTACACGTGCCCCTAAATTGGAGTATACCAAAAATCCAAAGTGGGGCAAACCTATTAAATTATTCAATGGAAAGGATTTAAGTGGATGGCAGGCTATGGGAGAAAACCAATGGATAGTGGAATCAGGGGTGCTAAAAAGTCCTAAATCGGGTTCCAATTTGGTTTCCGAACAAAAGTTCAACGATTTTAAATTGCATTTGGAATTTAAGTATCCCAAGGGAAGTAATAGTGGGGTTTACCTACGAGGACGCTATGAGGTACAGATTACCGACAGTAAGGGGGCAGAACCTTCGGATGTGGAATATAGTGGCGTATACGGCTTCCTGACCCCAAATGAGGTTGTGGCCAAGGCTGCAGGAGAATGGCAGGAATATGATATTACCTTGATCGGTAGAAGGGTAACCGTAGTGGCTAACGGAACTACGGTGATCAGTGACCAAATTATCCCTGGAATTACCGGTGGAGCTTTGGACAGCAAGGAAGGTGAGCCAGGACCATTGTACTTTCAAGGGGATCACGGTCCTATAGAATTTAGGAATATAATTGTTACTCCAAGGGTAGATTAATGCTTTAGAGTAATTTAATGTGTTAAAACAAAAAAAGCGACTCCGTTTTGGAAGTCGCTTTTTTGTTAGTATATGGTTTTACCGTCTTTGTTCTTAAAACGATATTCAAGATACGTATAGGCATCCCTGGGTTGAATCTTAACCCATCTTTTGTGCTCCAAAAACCATTTGGAACGTATAGATGGAAACCCTTTGGTTAAATAGGCAGCAATAAATGGATGTATGTTTAATGTAATCCCATTATCTTTTGCCGGACCTTTTAAGAGTTTTTCCAGATCTGCATTTATCTTGTCGATCAAAACAATTGGAGCTTCTACCTCCTGACCGGAGCCATTGGGGTTTTCCTCACTTGTTTTAATGTTCATTTCGGGTCTAACCCGTTGTCTTGTAATTTGTATAAGTCCAAACTTACTTGGGGGTAGTATTTTGTGTTTGGCCCTGTCGTCTTTCATCTCATCCCTAAGGTGGTCAAAAAGGCGTCTTCTGTGTTCGCCTTTACCCATGTCGATAAAGTCTACCACGATGATTCCTCCCATATCCCGCAGGCGTAATTGTCTTGCGATTTCAGAGGCGGCCAATAAATTTACTTCTAGGGCTGTGTCTTCCTGATTTTTGGCCTTATTGGAACGGTTACCGCTGTTAACGTCTATAACGTGAAGCGCTTCGGTATGTTCAATAATTAAATAGGCACCTTTGCTCATGGAGGCCGTACGGCCGAACGAAGTTTTAATTTGTCTTTCTATCCCAAATTTTTCAAATATGGGAACATTAGAATTATACAATTTTACAATAGATTCTTTTTCCGGTGCAATTTCATGCACATAATCTTTTACTTGCTCAAAAAGCGTTTCCTCATCAACATGGATTCCGGTAAAGGAATCGTTAAAAACATCCCTAAGAATGGAAGAAGCCCTTGTAAGCTCTACCAAAACTTTGGACGGATGCGGTGCTCTTTGGATCTTATTGCACATTACTGACCATTTGTTCAGTAAATTCTGCAAATCTTTGTCTAGTTCTGCTACTTTTTTGCCTTCTGCTACTGTTCGGATAATAACGCCAAACCCTTTTGGTTTAATACTCCTAACGAGTCTTTTTAACCTATCTTTTTCTTCTTTGCTTTCAATTTTTTGTGAAACTGAAACGCGGTCGGAAAAAGGGACCATGACCAAGTATCGGCCAGCTATGGAAAGTTCAGAGCTTATTCGTGGTCCTTTTGTGGAAATGGGTTCCTTTACTATTTGTACGAGTAAGGATTGATTGGCTTTAATAACATCGGTGATGCTACCATTTTTGTCAATATCTTCTTCAAACTGAAAATTACTTAAAGAGTAGTCCTTAAGTTTTCCAGTGCTAACTTTTTTAATGAATTTCAACATAGAAGCTAGTTGCGGCCCCAAATCGTGGTAATGTAGAAAGGCATCTTTCTCATACCCTACATTTACGAAGGCTGCGTTTAGTCCAGTTACCGGTTTTCTTACCTTGGCAATTAAAATATCGCCAACGGCAAAGTCGTTACTGTCTTCTTCTTTGTGTAATTCAGTGAGTTTTCCATCCTTTAGCAAGGCAAAATCAACGGCATTGGAACTAGATCTTACGATTAATTCTCTATTCACCTGAATTAATTTATATTCATCCCGCCACTCAATATATCAAGTGGGGACAAATGATTAAACAATAATTTGTACAGGTTGTATAAACCCGTCGAAATTCTTTTATGAATTTCTATGTCAAGGAACGTATAAAAGGAAAAAGTAGTTGTAACAACTACTTTTTCTTGTGTCGGTTAGCTCTCCGGCGTTTTTTACGCTTGTGGGTAGCTACCTTATGTCTTTTTCTTTTTTTACCACTAGGCATAGAGGTCTACTTTTTAAGATTAATATTATTTTATTTGACTTGTACATTACTTTTTACACCTTCTACAAATACCTTGGCCGGTTTAAAGGCAGGGATGTTGTGTGCGGGGATTTTAATGGTAGTATTTTTGGAAATGTTCCTACCTGTTTTTTCAGCTCTTGTTTTAATGATAAAACTGCCGAAACCTCTTAAGTATACGTTGTCTCCGCTTTCTAAAGATGTTTTAACCTCATCCATGAAAGATTCCACAGTTGCTTGTACATCTCCTTTTTCAATTCCCAGTTTTTCTGAGATTTTCGTTACAATTTCCGCTTTCGTCATTTTAACTAAATAAATTTCTAAAGAATTTTTTTTCGGGATGCAAATATATGAATTAAATTCAATCTTTCATTGCTAAGGAACTTAATTTTAAGTTGGTAAACCATTACTTTTGTAAATTAGGCCCAAGTAAATGAACTTTTCCAGAATTATTTTAGAGTGGTACGAGCTAAATAAAAGGCTTCTTCCTTGGCGTAGCACCAATGACCCTTACCGTATTTGGCTGTCGGAAATTATGCTCCAACAGACCCGCGTAGCGCAAGGTATACCTTATTATTTGAAGTTTGTGGAGGCTTTTCCCAAGGTACAGGATTTGGCCGCTGCATCGGAAGAACAGGTGCTTAAGTTGTGGCAAGGTTTGGGGTATTATTCCAGGGCCAGAAACTTACATGCCACTGCAAAAATAATTACTGAAAAATATGAAGGAAAATTTCCAAATACCTATAAAGAGCTGATGCAATTGAAAGGTATTGGCGATTATACGGCCTCTGCAATAGCTTCAATTTGTTTTGACCGGCCAGAGGCGGTGGTAGATGGAAATGTCTATAGGGTTTTGGCCAGATATTATGGTATAGACCTGCCCATAAACAGTTCGGAAGGCATTTTGTACTTTAAAGAATTGGCCAAAGATATTATGGATGTCGAAAATATAAGGGACTACAACCAGGGAATTATGGAATTTGGCGCCCTGCAATGCACTCCCAAGAATCCGGACTGCAGTAGCTGTCCCCTGCAGAAATCATGTGTGGCCCTTGCAACTAACCACATAGACAGCCTTCCGGTAAAAATAAAAAAGAATAAGGTCCGTGATCGTTATTTTAATTACCTGGTATTGGTAGATGAAAATAATCAGACTTTATTGCAACAGCGAAAAGGAAATGGTATTTGGCAAAATTTATATGAATTTCCATTGCTGGAAACCGATAAGTATATAGATCAGGGAGAAGTTGCGGGTAATTTGAGAGAATTGGTAGCGTTGGAGGAGCCCTCCGAAATTTACCTTTATAATGAAAGTAAAATAGTTCATAAACTTTCACACCAACATTTGCATACTAGGTTTTGGATCATCACCTTTGAATCCAAACTTGAAAATGGAATACAAATAGCTGAACTTCATAAATATCCTGTTCCAGTTTTAATTGCAGATTTTATAAAAACGTTTAAAATTTAGTACTTTTGAACTTTACTTTGAGTTATGAGCGGAACACTAAATAAAGTTATGCTGATCGGGCATTTGGGAGATGAGATTAAAATTCACTTTTTTGAAGGTGGAAACTGCATAGGGAGATTCCCGTTGGCTACCAATGAGACCTATACCAATAAGCAGACAGGGGAAAGGGTAACCAATACGGATTGGCATAATATTGTGGTGCGGAACAAGGCCGCTGAAATTTGCGAAAAATACCTTAGTAAAGGGGATAAAATTTACGTGGAAGGTAGACTTAAAAACCGTCAATGGCAAGGGGAGGATGGCAACACCAGGTATACTACCGAGGTGCATGTTCAGGATTTTACTTTTTTGACCACAAAAAAAGAAAGTATGGCCAATGCCCAATCAAGTAACCAGAATCAACCACAACAGGGTACATCTGCCACAACAAATAAGGTTAACGAGCCGTTAGGTAACAACGGACCTGAAGAGGAAGATGATTTACCATTCTAGACTAATTAAATTTAAAGACTGACTATTGGACCCAGACCCCCTTAGTTTATTATTGAATTTTATTGCAATCGATAGCGGTTTTGCTTATAAAATCGCATTACTTTTTATTTTGTTGACTTTTTCTGCCCTTATTTCTGGGGCTGAAGTTGCTTTTTTTGGCCTTTCCCAAACCGATGTTAATGGGATTGAGGAAAAAAAGACGGCCAAAGGGAAAATCATTGTTACGCTCCTGGATCGTCCCAAAAAACTTTTGGCCACCATATTGATTGCGAACAATGCCATAAATATTGGGGTAGTATTATTGTTCAACAATATAGGCGACACCATTTTTGCTGAAATTACCTATGTTATTTTAGGACTTGTTCCTGTGCGCTTTCTCTTGGAGGTAGTAGTGGTCACTTTTTTAATTTTGATGTTTGGGGAGATTTTGCCCAAAGTTTATGCCAATCGCAACAGATTTACCTTCGCCTTTTTTATGGCCTTTCCTTTAAAGTTGTTGGATTTCCTATTTTCGCCTTTAAGTTTGCCAATGAGGTCGGCTACCATATACCTATACAATAAATTGGGCAAACAGAAATCCAATCTTAACGTGGGCCATTTGTCCCAGGCATTGGAGCTCACTTCGGAGGGGGATACTACCGTAGAGGAACAAAAAATACTGGAGGGGATCGTCTCTTTTGGAAATACGGATACCAAACAGGTGATGCGTCCCAGGATTGATATTTTTGCCCTTAATGAGGAAATGAAATTCCTGGAAGTTTTGGCGGAGATAAAAACACATGGGTATTCCAGGATTCCGGTTTTTTCTCAAAATATGGATAATGTTTTAGGAGTACTTTATGTTAAGGATCTCTTGCCCTACATAGACCGAAAAACCTTTAATTGGATGTCCTTGATCAGGGAGCCTTATTTTGTCCCGGAGAACAAAAAATTGGACAATTTGTTACTGGATTTCCAGACCAAGAAAAATCATTTGGCCATTGTTGTTGATGAATATGGAGGCACTTCCGGGATAGTAACCCTTGAGGATATTATAGAGGAAATAGTTGGGGATATAAGTGATGAATTTGATGATGAGGATTTAATTTTCTCTAAACTGGACGATTTTAACTACGTCTTCGATGGCAAAACGGCTTTGAAGGATTTTTATAGAGTGGCCAAAATTGAGGATGAGGATGATTTTGAGGAGAAAAAAGGGGAATCTGAAACAGTTGCGGGTTTTGTCTTGGAGATTGCCGGAAGCTTTCCCAAAAGGGGAGAGGTGGTAATATTCAAGGATTATCAATTTGTCGTGGAGAGCCTGGACAAAAAGCGTTTGAAACAAATAAAAATTACATTGCCACATGAAGCTTAATATCGGACTACTTATATTGTTGTTATGTCTTGTGTCGGCTTGTGAGGACAATGTTTTGCCGAAGCCCAAGGCAATGCTTAGGTTGGAATATCCTTCTGCTAAGGAAGAAGTATTGGAAACAGAGCACTTTTCTATCAAGTACAATGAAATGGCCAGATTAAAATCCGAATCCAATACCTCTTTTACATTAGACTATCCCCTTATGAAAGGTTCTATTTTTATTAATTATAAGGAAGTGAACGGCAATTTGGACAAACTCCTTACCGATGCCCAAAAATTAAGCTACGAGCATGTTGTGAAGGCCGACGGTATTTATGAGGAACCCGTTGTCAACGAACCCCATAAGGTATATGGAATGTATTATGAAGTAAAGGGCAATGCAGCCTCACAATCCCAGTTTTATGTAACGGACAGCACGAAACACTTCGTAACCGGGTCATTGTATTTTTATGCCAAACCTAATTATGATTCTATCTTGCCTGCAGCCGTACATTTGCAAAAGGATATTCGTAAAATTATTGAATCCTTACGCTGGAAGGAGTAACAATTCCCTAATTGCTTTGCAATAAATCTTCCGCCTGCTTAATACTGGAATTTATTTGATCCTTAAGGGCGTTTACTTTAGCCTCTTCCTCATCCAGCCATTTTTGTTTTTCTTCCGTCAATGCTTTCCCGTTCAGTATCTCATCCCCATTAAAACGATCGCCAAAGCCCTTCATCCAATCCATCATGGCCTTGTGTGCTGCTTTTAATTCTTCCCTTGCGGCTACATAATCGTCGGAGGAGGCATCGTTCGTGATTTTTTCGTCCAATTGTGACACCAATTTGCCTATAGTCCCCATTTTGGGCATTACCTCATCATGAACAGCCATTACGCTTTTCATTTGTGAATTCTCCTTGTTTTGGTCTTTACAGGAGTAGGCAACCGCAATTATTACGGATAGAATAAGGATTAAATTTTTTTTTGTCATCAGATAAAGTTTATTGCTATTACAGGTGGCCAAAGTAGTCTTTTAAGTTAAATTTTAATGGGGCAGACGGTTTTTTATATAGCCGGCACCAATACTTTTTAAGATAACAAAGATACTGAATTGTGAACTTTTTATACGGGATTTGGATTCCATTCTCCTGAAAATCGATGGGGATTATATGGCATACATGAATAATTTCCGTGATAATTGATCCAAAAACTGTCCGTGATCCCAATAACACCAATTTCATTAACATCCTTTCGGGAAAGGAAGGGTCTGTTTAGCCATTAAATACGGTGATTACAAAGTGGGGCCCATAGGTTTCGAGGGTAAAATGGAGTATAAAATCAATTCCATGTTAATTTCCGTGCATAAATCATTAAAATTCTGTAAATTAAATGCATAACCTAAAAATTCTATACAATGAAACAATTTGCACTCCCTATTAGGTTTGGCATAGCTGTTAGCGGCTCATTAATTGCCTATTTCTTATTGTTGTCTCTTTTTAATCTTCACACCAATATTTTTTATAGTCTTTTTAATGGTGTAATAACTGGCTTCGGAATATATGAAGCCATAAAATACTTTAGGGTAAAGGAAGGGCCTTCATTTAATTATGGAAAAGGCTTTACCGCGGGGATTGTTACTGGCTTTGTAGGCACATTGATTTTCACAATTTTTTTCGCCTTTTATGCAACCGAGATAAATCTGGGATTTTTGGATGAACTCTCCAAAGTATGGTTCAGGGATTATAACACTTCTGAAGGCATTGTATTCTTTACCGTGGCCATTATGGGCTTTGCTACTTCCTTGGTATTGACCCTTTCGTTTATGCAGTTATTCAAGACTTCCAACAACCTCAAAAGAAAATCGGTTTAAAAATCTCAAAAATCACTTGTGGATTAAGGATTTAGGAGTATATTTGCACCCGCCTAAGTAAATATTAGGCTTGTTCTTAAATTTATAAATAACACAAGCTATGTACGCAATTGTAGAGATAGCAGGGCAGCAATTTAAAGTTGCGAAAGACCAAAAAGTGTATGTTCACCGTTTACAAGACGAAGAAGGTAGCAAGGTAACCTTTGATAACGTTCTTTTGTTGGAAGATGGTAGTAACATTACAATTGGCGCCCCAGCTATAGACGGAGCCGCTGTTGAGGCTAAAGTCATTAAGCACCTAAAAGGTGATAAGGTAATTGTCTTTAAAAAGAAAAGACGTAAAGGTTACAAAAAGAAAAACGGTCACCGTCAGTATTTAACTGAATTGGTAATAGAAGGTATCATTGCCTCTGGAGCCAAAAAATCAGAAAAAAAGGCGGAACCAAAAAAAGAAGCTAAACCTGCCGCTAAAAAAGCAGAGGTAAAAGCAGAAGCACCTAAGAAGGTGGAAGCAAAAGCTACCGAGGATTTGAGTAAAAACACGGTTGCTGAGCTAAGAGAATTGGCAAAAGCTAAGGGAGTTGAAGGTTATTCTTCAATGAAAAAAGCTGAATTAATTGCCGCTTTAAGTTAATAACAAGAATTAAAACAATATATCATGGCACATAAGAAAGGTGTAGGTAGTTCTAAAAACGGTAGGGAATCAGAATCAAAACGCTTGGGCGTTAAGATTTATGGTGGACAAGCTGCCATTGCTGGGAACATCATTGTAAGACAACGTGGTACAAAGCATAACCCAGGAGAAAATGTTTATGCTGGAAAAGATCATACTTTGCATGCAAGGGTAGATGGTCTTGTAAAGTTCCAAAAGAAAGCTGGAGGCAAATCTTATGTTTCTATTGAGCCTTTTGAAGCTTAATATATTCTAGCTATTGAAAATTAAAAAACTCTTTCCAGCAATGGAAAGAGTTTTTTGTTTTTACGGACTCTACTGAATAATGTAATTGTTTTACCACTTCTGATTTCTAAAATTCTTGGCTTTGGCAAAAGCAACGGTTTCAGATAAATAATCCACTAGGTTGTAGTTGGGAATGGGCAGGATGCTCTCCAAAAGGCGTGTATCCCATTCGTTAGGCTTAGAGGTCATATACGGGTGTAAATGCAGTCCTATGGTTTCATAGTAAAACTCTTCCAGCTTTGAAGAAAATCCCGTTGAGGTATCAATTTGATCTTCGGTAAAACTAAAATTAGAGAAACCTACTACCTTCAATATTTTGGAAATGCCTTTTTTCATGTTCGTCTCTTTGGAATTAACAATGTTCAATTGTTGGATTTCCGTAGAAATCACCCTGGCAATCACCTGGGCGGCATAGTCCGTTGGAATAATATTTAATCCAGTTCCTGTTTTGGTAGTAATACGTATAGCATCCTTGGAATTGCTATTGTGGAAAAACTTCGCAAAAAGGTAAAAGACCATGTATTTTGATATAAAATAATTTGGGCTCTCATTAATATTTCCTCCAAGAACGCTGGGCCGCAATATTTGAATTGGAATATTTTTTTCCTTACCGGCCTTTAATAGAAACTTCTCCGAGGCGTGTTTGGAGGCCTCGTAATGGTTACGGTAGTTACCGTTTTTTATATTGGTATAATCATTATGCAATAATCCGCCTATATTCCCTGCGGCAAATGCTGTACTTATGTAGACAAATTTTACAATGCGACTGCAGTACGTATTGAATATTTCTTTGGTAAACTGTAAATTTTGACTGAATATTTCCTCCTTGGCGCTAGGATCTGTAGATAAATTGACAAAACCGGCCGAGTGAATAAAATAATCCAATCTATTGTTTCCTATAAAAGAGGTCGGATTTAATAGTTCTTCCGCATCTATCGTGACTATTTTTTTTAAGACTTCAGGAAGGTTCTTTTTTATAAAATCTGTTGCGAACTCACTTGATACTACATTTTTGACACGTTGTTCAGGGCTAACCGAAGTTTTCTTACGAACAGGGAGATAAATGGTTTCAATACTTTGAAAGCGAAGTTCCAAAAGCGAAAATAATACTCTAGAACCTAAGGTTCCAGTAGCTCCGGTTAAGAGTATGTTCATTAAGTTGATGTAGGAATTAAAAAATCAAAATCCTTATCTGTTTGAGTGTGATAAGGATTTTGATTTTGCATTAAAAAGCTTTCTTGGATTTTTCCAAACAAGAATGGAATCTAGTACCTGTAATAATCGGGCTTAAAAGGACCCTCAACGGTAACCCCAATATATTCTGCCTGTTCCGGTCTTAAAGTTTCCAATTCCACTCCCAATCTGGAAAGGTGCAAAGCGGCTACTTTTTCGTCCAAATGTTTTGGAAGCATATATACGTCATTCTTGTATTTGTCACTATGGTTCCAAAGTTCCATTTGAGCCAGGGTTTGGTTGGTGAACGAGTTGCTCATCACAAAACTTGGATGCCCGGTAGCGCATCCCAAGTTTACCAATCTACCTTCGGCCAAAACAATTATATCCTTTCCTTCAAGAGTGTATTTATCTACCTGAGGTTTTATTTCATCCTTGGTATGGCCGTAATTCTTGTTCAACCATGCCATGTCTATTTCATTGTCGAAATGGCCAATATTACACACAATGATTTTGTCTTTCATCGCCTTAAAATGCTGCGACTGTATAATATCCTTATTTCCGGTAGTGGTTATTACGATATCGGCATTTCCAATAACAGTATCCATTCTTTTTACCTCAAATCCGTCCATAGCTGCCTGTAGGGCACATATAGGATCAATTTCGGTAACCGTAACAATAGAACCCGCACCTTTGAAAGATGCTGCCGTGCCTTTTCCTACATCGCCATATCCGGCAACTACCACTCTTTTACCTGCAAGCATGGTATCTGTAGCCCTGCGAATAGCATCTACAGCACTTTCCCTACATCCGTATTTGTTGTCGAATTTGGATTTGGTAACAGAATCGTTAACATTGATGGCAGGCATTGGCAAGGTTCCTTTTTTTACCCTCTCATAAAGTCTATGGACACCGGTGGTAGTCTCTTCGGAAAGACCTTTGATACCTGAAGCCAATTCTGGGTATTTGTCCAAAACCATATTGGTAAGGTCTCCCCCATCATCCAAGATCATGTTTAGGGGTTGGCGATCTTCCCCGAAAAACAAGGTCTGTTCAATGGCCCAATTAAATTCATCTTCGTTCATTCCCTTCCAGGCATATACGGGCACTCCAGCAGCGGCAATAGCTGCAGCAGCCTGATCTTGGGTAGAGAAAATATTACAGGAACTCCAAGTTACCTCTGCTCCTAGGGCAACCAGAGTCTCAATGAGTACCGCTGTTTGTATGGTCATATGCAAACACCCGGCAATACGGGCGCCTTTAAGAGGCTGTTCTTTTCCATACTCTTCCCTTAAGGACATTAGGCCGGGCATTTCGGCTTCCGCAAGTTCAATTTCTTTTCTTCCCCATTTGGCCAAGCCAATATCTTTTACTTTATAGGGTACGTAAGGAATGGTTTTAGTACTCATAAACTTTTTTTGTTATAGTTAATTGCTCATATTCGTATTCAAATAAGTTGGAGGTATAGATCAAAAATAATATAAATGAAGAATATCTTTGATTAGCCTATTTCTTCTCCTTTTTTATTTTTATTTTAGTAATAGAACAATTTTCTTATTTTTTGCATTTGCAAAGGTAGTAATAACTTAAATAATCTAATGCCTCTTTACAAAACAATAACAGTTAACGACGGCACTAAAGTGCTGATTTGGAAAGTTGAAGAGTCGGAATCCCAACTTTCTGAAGGGGTTGTGCTTACCCCGCATTGCCAAAAGCGGATGATGGGCATGAAGTCGGAATTGCATAGAAGAGGTTTCTTGAGTATAAGGCATTTATTGGCGGTAGAGGGCTATGTAGACCATGATCTATTTTACGATGATGCTGGCAAACCTCATTTGACAGATGGCAAGTTCATCTCCATTACACATTCCCACGAATTTACAGGAATTATTATTTCGGATACCAGAGAGGTAGGAATTGATATTGAAATGCAACGCGATAAGATTCTGAGGATAGCCAACAAGTATACTCCTTTGGAGGAATATAAAACTGTTGCAAATTCAGAAGCTTTGATCAGAAAACTTACCATTGTTTGGGGAGCAAAGGAATCCTTGTACAAGATATATGCCCAGCACGGTCTAAGTTTTTTACATCATATAGATATTACGGATTTTTCGTTGTCCGACTCGGAGACTACGGGTACCATTCTATACAAGGGAAAAACTTCCCATTACGATATTATATTCTTGGAATTCGAAGGATATACCTGTGTGTATGCCATTAAAAATTAGTGGGCTATAATATAACCCCCTTAGCACTATCTAAAAACCTAATATCACAGCTCTCTTTTATCGGTTTAAGTTAATTCCTTATTAGACAATCAATCTAATAAACACGGTAATGGAGAAGTATTTTTCCTGATAAACCCCAATATTTTTAATGGGAACAGTTATTTTTGGTCAATATAGATTGATTAAAGCCTTGCCATAATCACCAGAAGGAGACCTATTGAATAATGTATATTTCTTCAGGGCTTTTGTAGCGGTTGAATGTAATGTCAAATCTTCCATTGAATTGTTGGAAAATGGTTTGATAAGGTTGAAAAATGTAAAATCTGACCGGAGTAACTATGAGCCCCATTTTTGATTGGATTTTTGCCCAATACCAAGACACTCCCACCCATTTGATAATTTTGGAAATGGTAGGGGTGTTTTTCGGATTTTTAAGTGTTTGGTACTCCATGCGCGAGAATATACTGGTTTTCCCTACAGGGATCCTTAGTACTGGGCTGTTCGTATATATTCTTTTGGTTTTTGGGCTATTGGGAGATATGCTGATCAATGCCTACTACTTTGCAATGAGTGTCTACGGGTGGTATGTATGGACAAGAAAGGTAGATGAGACCCATTTTATTCCCATAACAACAACTACTGCCAAAGAAAAAAAACGGACAGTCGTTCTATTTGCTGCTACTATTTTGTTTATTTCTCTGGTATATGTGGTATTCGATAAGTTGGATAATTGGACAGCTTATGTGGACACCTTCACAACAGCCATATTCTTTGTAGGAATGTGGCTCATGGCTAAGAAAAAACTTGAAAATTGGGTATATTGGATTATTGGCGATGTAATATCGGTTCCATTATATCTTTATAAAGGACTTATATTTACATCTCTGCAATATTTATTGTTCACTATTATTGCCATTTTCGGATACCTTGCATGGAAGAAAAGTTTAAACAAGAGCCCTCAAGTATTATTAAAGTAGTTTTATTTGGTCCGGAATCTACGGGAAAGACCACCTTGTCCCAGGATTTGGCCGAGCATTACAATACTGTTTGGGTACCTGAATATGCACGTGAATACCTTCAGGATAAATGGGATAGAGAAAGGAAAACCTGTGAGCCAAAAGATTTGTTGCCCATTGCTGAGGGCCAGATCAAATTGGAAAATTCCCTTACCAAAAAGGCCAATGAGGTTTTAATATGCGATACGGATCTTTTGGAGACCAAGGTATATTCCGAAGCTTATTATTTGGGTTACTGTGATCCGGTTTTGGAGGCTTACGCCTTGCAGAATAATTACGATATCTATTTTTTGACCTACATAGACATTCCTTGGGAAAAAGACGATTTAAGGGATAAACCAAATGACCGTGAACGAATGTTTCTTTATTTCAAGGATACTTTGGAAAAATATAACAGGAATTTTATTATCTTAAAGGGTGATAAAAAAACACGGCTGACAACGGCCCAGAACTACATTAACCAACTACTAAAAAAATAATGGAATTAACGGAAGCAGACAAAAAACAATTAGAAAAAAAGGGTATTTCTAAGGAAAAAGTTCTTGGTCAAATTGATACATTTAAGGAAGGTATTCCTTTCGTGAGATTGGAAAAGGCCGCGGTAGTATCCGATGGAATTTTTAAATTTTCCGAGGCAGAGGAGCAAAAGTTTATTAAAAAATTTGAGGATGCAAAAAAGAAGATTTCACTTCTAAAATTTGTGCCGGCTTCCGGTGCTGCATCCCGAATGTTCAAGGCTATGTTCAATTTTCTGGACACCTATGATCCCAAAGCCGAAAAATTCGAGGCCTATTTGGATAGGACCAAGGATAAGGACGTTAAAACCTTCTTTGATGGGTACAAAAATTTTGCCTTTTATGACCTGATTCAAAAACGTATAGCCGGTAAAACGAGCTCTAAGGATGAGGAAAAGTACCTTTTTGTAAAGGAGATGTTATTGCCGGAAGGCTTGGATTTCGGATTTTACCCAAAAGGCCTTTTGCCCTTTCATGACTATGGCAAGCATAGCGCTACACCTTTTGAGGAACATTTAAAAGAGGCTGTTGCCTACGCCCAGGCAAATAATGAGGCAAATCTACACTTCACCATTTCTGAGCAACATGGCGAAATGTTCAACAAGGAATTTAAGATTGCCGGGGAGCGGGTGGCAAAGGATGCTACAACCTCCTTTACGGTAAACTATTCCTTCCAGAAACCATCAACAGACACTATCGCGGTAACTTTGGACAATAAGCCCTTCAGAAATTCTGATGGTTCCCTGTTGTTCAGACCAGCGGGTCATGGGTCGTTGATAGAGAACCTGAATGATCAGGATGCAGACATTATTTTTATAAAGAATATCGATAATGTGGTGGTTCCAAGATTTTCCGACGATGTTGCCAGAAGCAAAAAGATATTGGCGGGACTGCTCTTGGAATTACAAAGCAAGGCCTTTGAATATGCCAAGGTGTTGGATGGGGATAATTTAACTTCCGAAATATTGGAAACTATAAAGTTGTTTTTGGAAAGGGATTTAAATGTCCGATTTTCAGATAAATACGGTGGCTTTAGTATAGGGCAGCAAATAGAAATTTTAAAGGATAAGATCAACCGTCCAATTCGTATTTGCGGAATGGTCAAGAATGAAGGCGAACCTGGGGGTGGTCCGTTTTGGATCAGGGATGCCCATGATCATATTTCACTGCAAATCATAGAATCTGCCCAAGTCGATATGGATAATCCAGCACAGGTCGATATCTTAAAGAACTCTACCCATTTTAATCCGGTAGATTTGGTCTGTGGGGTTAGAAATTATAAGGGAGAGAAATTTAATTTACTCAATTTTGTAGATACCAAACAAGGATTTATTACGCAAAAGACCAAAGAAGGCAAGGATTTAAAGGCTTTGGAGCTACCGGGTCTATGGAACGGTGCCATGGCCTTCTGGAATACCATTTTTGTAGAAGTTCCCTTGGTGACCTTCAATCCGGTAAAAACAGTAAACGACCTACTAAAACCTGCGCATCAGGTAAAATAGATTTGTGGTCAACATTTTGGATTATCATCCACTTTTTTTGTCTGGCTGATTTTCCATTTCAAACAGATATATAAGGTATTGTACCCAAAAAGTGTATAATTTTTATACACTTTTTGTGGTGCTATACATATTTATACATTACTTATAGATACAAAAAATAATTTAAACAATTGATTATCAATGAATTGAAAATGAAATTATTTAAATGTATACGTTGGCACAATTTTCCTTCTATGTTCTGTGAGAAAAAATTAGTATTCACACAAAATATTAGAGATATGAAAAATGATATGAAAAGCTTGGTTTTCGCTACAGCGATGGCCATGGGAAGTTTAAGTCCAGTTTTGGCATCTCCTCCTATATTTCATGATGGAATTATGGAAGTAATTATTGCTCAAGATTTTACTGAAATAGACCTTGATCAATTGCCGGACACAATTACAAAGGCTTTGGAGAAAGATCATGCTGGAGCCGTAATAAACAAGGCGTATGTAAATGAGGAAGCTGAATATAAATTGGAGGTTACTTTTTCCGATGGAACAAACTCCGAATTGTACGCCGATGCTGAAGGCAACTGGATTGACATGTAATATATTGGCAAAGTAAGTTATATATGAATTTGAATTAGCAGGGCTACCGCATGGTAGCCCTTATTAGTTTCTATAGGGGAGTGGCCTCCAATTTTATTATTGGTGTCTTAGTGATAGAGGTGTATAACTGATGCTACAATTGTTACTTTTTATGGATTTTCAAGTTAGAACCGTCTCCCCGAACTGTGGTCACAGTGTGTAATTTTAACACAATTGAAACCCTTAATACCCATTATTACACAGTTTCAGTGCAATAGCAAGAATACATTAAGTTATTGATAATCAAGTTAATAAAGTTTATTATCGATTTCGGTATCGTTTTTCCATTGATAATGGTAATAAATATTAAAATTAGAATCATGAGAAAGTTATTTTTTGGAATTGCATTATCAATAACCAGTTTAACCGCCTGTGCACAGGAGAACAAAGCAGTAAAGGGGGTGGTTACGGAAATAAGCGTTGCCCAAGATAAGTTCTCGGAAATAGGGGCAGCAGAATTACCCGAAGCTGTGACCAAGGCAATAGACACTTATTATCCATCTGCGGTGATCAATAAAGCATATGTAAACAATTCCCAACAATTTAGGTTGGATATAATTTTGAAGGAAGGTAATAGCGGTACCATATATGCGGATAAGGATGGGGATTGGATAGAAAGATAGGATGCGCTTATTTTGATATTATTGGTGCGTCCAATGATAATGGGATCGTTTAAACGATCCCATTTTTTTGTTTCTGACCTTTAAAAGGTGAAGTATGGTACTCAATTAATAGAATAATCATTTGATTAGGAGCTTTACACAATTAATTATTAGGTAATACGGAATTTGTTTTTGGAATATAAAAAGGATACATGGGAAGAAGTGTTTAGTTTTTACCCATTAAAAGAGTTGGATACCCAAAAATACACAGTTCAATTTTTTATAAAATTTCAATAACACTCACATTGACAGTCATTTACATTTATATCTGGCGTTGGTTGAATTTTGGTATCATATTTTCAATAGGTATAACAAGTTTAACTATTAAAATGAAAATCATGAAAAAATTATTTTTTGTAGCAGTATTATCATTCGGAAGTCTAACCGCATTTGCCCAAGGTGAAGATGTAGCCCTAGAAACTACACAAACCGCAATAGCTCAGGACGACTTCTCTGAAATAGAAACAAGTGATTTACCAGAAGCGGTTTCAACAGCGGTTTCTAATGACTATCCTTCCGGTAGTATCAGCAAGGCTTATGTAAATAAGCAAGAGCAATATAAATTGGAAGTAACCTTGGAGGACGGTACTACAGGTACTTTGTATGCCGATAAGGACGGTAATTGGATAGAACTATAGGAAAACTTGAATTATTTGTTTTGTATCAAGTTGGTTTGGTAAGAGGGGGATTGTTTTATACAATCCCCCTCTTTTTTTATGAAAATTTTTAAAGGCAACTAACTTTCTTATGGTATTTTTACTATCCATAGTAAATTGTAATAGAAAGGTATGCCCAAACTCCTTATCATTGAAGATGACGCCGCTTTTTGTCAAATGCTCCAAAAGTTTTTGATTAGAAACGGATACGATGTCGACGTTAGTTTTACAGCCCAGGATGCCAAGACCAAATTCAAGGCAACCACCTATAATCTAGTATTGACAGATTTGCGTCTCCCCAATTATGATGGGCTGCAATTGTTATCCGATATCAAGGGGGTAAATCCAAAGACACAGGTTATTGTGATGACCGGTTATGCTGAAGTAGGTTCTGCCGTGGAAGCCATGAAAAAAGGTGCCTATGACTATATTTCCAAACCTTTTACTCCTGAGGAAATTTTAATGCAGATCAAAAGTGCCTTAAACCAGGAGAACAAGCGGCAATTGGATAGTGAGCAAAAGGAAAGCCATGAGTTTGAAAATACGGTAGTTGAGCCCCAGGACAATAGGGTCGTTATTGGAATAAGTGAGGCTTCCAAAAAATTACACGAGTATATTAAGCTGGTGGCCCCAACGGACATGTCCGTTTTAATTACCGGCGAAAGTGGGACAGGGAAAGAGGTAACTGCAAGGGCAATACACGATAATAGTAAGCGTAAAGAACACAGTTTTGTGGCTGTAGATTGCGGAGCCATCCCCAAAGAAATAGCAACCAGTGAATTTTTTGGGCATGTTAAAGGTAGTTTTACGGGAGCAGTGGAGGATAAGAAGGGGCATTTTGAAGCTGCAAATGGCGGTACCTTATTTTTAGACGAAATAGGGAACCTTTCTTATGAAAATCAGATACAGTTGTTAAGGGCCTTACAGGAAAGAAAAATTAAAAGAGTAGGCAGCAATAAGGAGATAGAGGTAGATATCCGAATTGTAACGGCCACTAACGAAGACCTTACTGAGGCCGTTGAAAATGGTAGTTTTAGGGAAGATCTTTTTCATAGGATCAACGAATTTTCTGTGGAAATTCCGTCCTTGGAGGAACGCTTTGAAGACCTGCCACTTTTTGCTGATTTCTTTTTGCGAAAAGCCAACCGCTCCCTAGGAAAAAAAGTAGAAGGTTTTTCGGAGGATGTGGAGGATATATTTAAGCAGTATCACTGGCCGGGAAATCTACGGGAATTACAGAATGTGATTAAAAGGGCAGTTTTGTTGACCAGCGGGGATAAGGTGGAGAAAGGGGCCTTGCCCAAAGAAGTATATCGGAGTAAGGAAAGCAATGTTAAAGTCGATAACTTTTCCAAGGCCGATTATGAGAAGGAACAAATAGTAAAGGCCTTAAAACAATCAAATTTTAATAAGTCCAAAGCGGCCAAATTGCTGCAGATCACAAGGAAAACGCTTTACAATAAAATTAATCACTATAATTTGGACTTGTAGCCAAATACGATTTAATGGCCAGGATCAAAACAGTAGACTTATTTTGGAGGTCCCTGTAAGTTTGTTTTAAAACCTTTGGTTCCCATTGGTCAATTTCCAAAATCTCCATTTGTTCTAGAATAGGAACTATTTCCGTACTATTTAATTGACGGAACATGGGTAGCATCCTATGAGACACAACATTCACTTTCTTAATGTCCAAGTCATCTACAGCCTTTTTCAATCTTTCCATATTGGTTTTGGTGTCGGTAATAAAGGTCTGTAAAACTTCGGCGATACCCTCCTCATCATCCCCTAGAAAAGAGGAGATAACCCCCAAGTGGAATAAGTTGGAGCCAGAGGCGATAATAGGTTTCATTTTAGTTTCAGTTTCTTTATGAACTGCCTGGGGGAACAAGTTGGTCAATACTTCCAGGAACATATCTTTGGTAAAAGGTTTCTGCAGGATATCTGAAAAACCTGCTTCAATATACTGCTCTCTTTTTAAATCCTTTCGCCCGGTCATGGCTACTATGGGTTGCCCGGCATAATGTGAATATGTGCCGTTTTGTAGATTGCTCAACACTTCAAAACCGGTGATATTCGGCATTTGAATATCGGTCAGGACCATGTTGTACTTAAGTATTCCTGTTTTTGAAACTTCATAAAAATTATTGTAGGTATGGGCAGAGAATCCCAAATGATCACAGACTTCCTTTAATAGTTTTAGCATGGCAGGATCATCATCTATGATAAGGAGGGACAACTCAACTTTTGGATTGATTTCAATTTTCTTGGGAGAATTCAAAGGTTTTTTTGATATCTCGAGAGGAATTTCAACTGAAAATGTACTTCCTTTATTTTCCTCGCTACGGAGACTAATTTTTCCACCCAAGAGTTCGGTGAGTTTCTTGGAAATGGTAAGGCCTAGTCCATAACCACCATATTTTTTATCCGTATGGTCCTCCGCCTGGGTGAACTCTTTAAAAATGTGCTCTTGTTTTTCTTTTTTAATGCCTATACCAGAATCTGTGACCTCAATTAAGGTTATGTAGTTTCCGTTTGCCTCGCTTATTACCTTGGCTTCAACTTTTATGAAACCTTCATTGGTGAATTTATAGGCATTGCCCATTAGGTTGGTCAAAATTTGTCTTATCCTAAATGGATCTCCCAAAACGGGATTATCCAATTGCCTGTCTATTTTTAGCTGGAGTTCTATGGGTTTTGTTAAATGTATTTCCTTGAGGTTTTCGGCAGTTTCCCTGATAAGATCGGAAAGAATAAATGCCGTTTGGTCTATCTTGATTTTTCCTGCCTCCAATTTGGAAAAATCCAATAGATCGTTTACAAGGCTATCCACATATTTTGAAGCGGATTTTACATTTTTTAAATAGGATACCTGTTTGCCTGTGAGCCCAGTGTTTTCCATTAGTTCGGAATAACCGGTTATTGTATTTAGGGGGGTGCGCAGGTCATGGCTAACAGTAGAGATTAATTGTTCCCGACTTTTTAAAAGGGATTCGGAAAATTTCTTTTCTTTCTCCAGCTGCTGTCTGTACAGTTGTACCTTCCAATAATCTTTGGTAATCAAAAAAGTAAAGAGACCCACAATCGCTATGCCCAGCAAGCTGGCAAAACCGGCCACACGTAGGCTTCGTTTTAGGGCAGTTTGCTTTTTTAGGTTGTCATTATAGGATTTTGTTATTACTTCCTGTTCAAAGGCAGAAATAATACTTCGCAGCTGTTGTGAAATTTCCAGATCGGCCCTACTTAATTGCAATTCTTTCTGCGCTACCGAGCGTAGGGCTTTGGTATTGCTCTGTTTGGCCTCGGCCAAAAGTGATTTGGATACCGTTAAGACCGAATCTACCCGTTGTGAAACGGGAATGTTGCTGGTGTCTTTTGGGACGTTTTCGCTAAGGTATTCGGCCCATTTTTTTATGGTATTCTGCGCATCAGGAGGTAGGTCCAAATAATTGGGATTAAGGCTTTCCGGCGTAATTTTTCCAAGAGACTCCTCAATTTTGCTAAATTCCTTTAGGGCATTGTCTATAGAATTGTTGGCTTCGCTTTTTCTTTTCAATCGAAGAAGTTCATTGCTGTTGAAAACCTTTTTTTTAAGAAGCCCCTGTACGCTGTCCAACATTTCCTTTTGGTAGTCATTGACCGTAAGTAGTTTAAGGGAGTCTATGGTGATAAAGATGGAATCTATCTTTTGGGCATAGGCCGTAAAACTTTTTGGAGTCTTTTTTTGGAGTGCCAGCTTGGAAAGACTTTCCGCTTCATATAGTTCTGTAAGTAGGGAGCCTGTTTTTAGTAATTTGGCATCGTTTTCCGTTGCCGCGTCCGTAGATACAAATACCTTTATTTCTGAAAATATAAAATAGGCCACAACTAGGGTCAATATCCCAAGCATAAGATAGCTGAACATAATTTTAAAGGTGAATTTGTTCTTTGTTTTATTCATTAATAATTCCAGTTTTTACGGCTGTTATTCTAATTTACGTATTTCAAGGCCCATTGGTCTATAAATTATAGTTAATTATTTATCTCTTTTTATTATGAAATTAGATTGGCCGTACGTAAATTTGCGCCCGTCTCAAAGGGGTGCTTGTTAGGTCAGGCTGAGATTATACCCAAGGAACCTGGGCAGGTAATGCTGCCAAGGGATGCGAAAATCGCGTTTTGGAATTTCCAACGTTTTATTTTCGATACAATTTTGTAATCGGAAAAAACAAAAATCAATTTTTAACAAGAATAATAGCCCCTTTTATTCGTAACAAATGTATTACGGATGAAAACTATGTTCACAACGGTCGCTATCGTAGCGACTACGCTTTTGGCGATTGGCCAAGAGAAACCCAAAGATTCTTTGGAAGGAAAAGAAATTGCCTTGGATGAGGTATTGGTATCTGCCGTTAGGGTTACCAAGCAATCTCCGGTAACCTTTACCAACCTCACCAAAGAACAGATCAAACCCAGAAATTTAGGACAGGATATTCCTATCCTAATGAATTTTATGCCAGCTGTGGTTACCACTTCCGATGCCGGGGCAGGTGTTGGTTACACAGGTATTAGAGTTCGTGGTAGTGATGGTACACGGGTTAATGTTACCATTAATGGGATTCCCTACAACGATGCCGAATCGCATGGTTCGTTTTGGGTAAACATGCCCGACTTCGCCTCTTCCACGGAAAGTTTGCAATTGCAACGTGGGGTAGGAACATCAACAAATGGGTCAGGAGCCTTTGGAGCAAGTTTAAATTTGTTGACCGATGCCGTTTCCAATGAGGCCTTTGGTCAGATTTCGTCTTCCATAGGCAGTTTTGGCACACTTAGAAATAATCTAAAATTTAGTACCGGCTTATTAAACGATCATGTAGAGATTGCCGGACGTTTGTCTAGAATAACCTCTGACGGTTACATTGATAGGGCTTCTTCAGAATTGGATTCCTACTTTTTGCAAGGGTCATATGTTGACGACAATACATTGGTCAAGGCATTATTGTTCGGGGGTCATGAAATTACCTATCAGGCTTGGAACGGTATAGATGCCGAAACTTTGGCATCTGACAGGACTTTCAATTCCGCGGGAATCTATACCGATGAAAATGGAAATACCCAGTTTTATGACAACGAAGTGGATAATTATAGGCAAAATCATTTTCAATTGCATTGGAACGAACAAATTGCCAATAATTGGAATACCAATCTGGCATTCCATTTTACGAAAGGAAGAGGGTTTTTTGAACAGTATAAGGAAGACGATGACTTTAGTACCTATGGCATTGAGCCAATAATGGTTGATGGGGAAGAAGTGGATAAGACCGATCTAATAAGAAGACGCTGGCTGGTCAATGATTTTTACGGAACCACGTTTTCTGCCAATTATGATAAAGAGAGTTTAAATTTAATTCTTGGAGGAGGTTGGAACAAATATGAAGGAAGCCATTTTGGGGAAATTATTTGGGCGCGTTTTTCCAACAATAAAGATTATGAAGACAGATATTATGATGACAGTTCCACCAAAACGGACCTAAATCTTTTTGCCAAGGCCAATTATAAGTTTAGCGACCAATGGAGTGCTTATGGAGATCTACAGTTTAGGACCATAGGGTATAAGGCTAATGGCGAAGACACAGGACTTGTTGATGATACCTTTAATTTTTTCAACCCCAAGCTTGGGATTACCTATGATCTGAACATGAATAATAATTTTTACCTCTCTTATGCCAGGGCCAATCGTGAACCTAACAGAAATGATTATGAAAGTGGTAGCCCCAAGCCTGAAAAGTTAAACGATTATGAGTTGGGATGGCGCTATATTACTCCAGATGTACAGTTGAATACCAATGTGTACTTTATGGGGTATAAGGACCAATTGGTGCTCACTGGTGAATTAAATGATGTTGGAGCTCCTTTGCGTGCCAATGTTGGGGACAGTTACCGCTTAGGTTTGGAAGTGGATGCTACCATAGCCTTGGGGAATCAATTTAAAATACGGCCCAATGTGGCATTGAGCAGAAACAGAAACAGGGATTTTGTGTTTCAACGGGATGGTGAACTGCAAGAACTTGGAGATACCCATATTTCCTTTTCGCCAGATATTATCGTTGGAAACGTTTTAACTTATCAGCCTAAGGAAAATGTTCAATTTAGCTTGTTGACCAAGTTTGTTGGAGAACAATATATGGGTAATATAGATTCTGAAGGATCTAAGTTGGATTCGTATTCGCAAACCGATTTTAATGTGCAGTATGAAATCAATACCAACGGTTTTGTAAAGAGCATAGTTTTATCAGGATTGGTCAATAATATATTTGATGCCGTATATGTGTCCAATGGATACTTTTATACTTTTGATGACGATTATTCAGTGCCTGGGACCGTTACCACCTATGAAGGGGCCGGTTACTATCCGCAGGCAGGGATCAATTTCCTACTTGGGGCATCCATAAGTTTTTAAGTACGCGTTACCGTTTTATTCTGTAACTTAAAAACCCCTATGTTGGCTCATTAGGCCAACATAGGGGTTTGTTTTTATATTCCTAATATTAAAACTGTGCAGTTTAGGAGAACTAATTCTTCGGTTAGAAGATTATACTTTCTCCGGCACTATATAGGGATATCTGTACTTTCTGGTAAGCAAAAGGTCAGCTTCTTCATTGTTTATGAATTTTTCGAACTCCCCATTAAATTTTAAGGTTTCCCCGACCCTCAACGCAATATTTGCTATCAATGGCAGTACGGTGGACATATGACCTGTCTCAATATCGCAATTTAAATCATGGTGGTTTCCTGAGCGAACCCCGTCTATAAAGTTTCCATAATGTCCCTTGCTGTCAGGGGCGGTCAAAAATGAGGTGTCGCCACCAACGGCAGCGCTTCCGGCCATTTCAGAACCTGCAAAAGGTTCTGTTTCCTTGCCTCTGTATGCTTTCCAGGTAGAGCCGTTTACTTCCATCCATCCTTCTGTTCCGTAAAACATATTCCCAATCTTAATGCCTAAATTGGCCTCATGGTTGGTATACCTGCCACGGGTTTCAAATTCCAATATTTTTCCATCCTCATATTCAAATACCGAAGTTTGGGTGTTTGGTGTTTCTTGTGAACATTCCTGGGGTGTAAATCCAAAAATACCTCCCATAGACTGCACCTTAACCGGATGTATCTTTTTATTAAGACCCCATCGGGCTATATCAAATTGATGTGGCCCTTGGTTGCCTGTGTCGCCATTGCCGGTGTCCCAGTGCCAATGCCAATTATAGTGTCCCTTTTTTTCATTATAAGGCCTATAGGTTGCCGGACCCAGCCAAAGATCGTAGTTCAAGGTTGATGGTGAAACACTGTCTGGAGAAATCCCAAAGGAATCCCTAGGCTTAAAACAGGTGCCTCTGGATAAAAATACCTCTCCAATACCCCCACGATGCAAGAAATCCATGGCCTGCATTACATTGCTTATGGATCTGTTTTGGAAACCTACTTGGACAACCCGATTATATTTTCGTGCGGCCTCTACCATTTTTCTTCCTTCCCATACATTATGGGAACTAGGTTTTTCAACATACACATGTTTTCCGGCCTGGCAGGCCCAGATGGTGGCCAGTGCATGCCAATGATTGGGAACTGCTACTACTACAGCGTCTATTTCCTTGTCCTCAAAAACACGGCGCATATCTTCCTCGGTACCTGGTTTGTTACCTTTTTGGTTTTTGGTAGCCATTTTTACATTGTCGCCCAAAACAGCAGAGTCAACATCACAAACGGTTTTAATTCGTACTCCATCATTGTACATCTCGGAAAAATTTTCCAACAAATTACTTCCACGACCCCTGACACCAATAGATCCGAGGACCACGCGGTCATTGGCACCCATAATGTTCCCGTAAGATTTTGCGGAAAAGGCAGATGCACCAACAACAACGCCGGTACTGGCAAGGGTAGTTTTTTTAATAAAGTCTCTTCTGTTGTCCATAATTATGTTTTAATAAATTCTGTATTAATAAGTTATTTGGAATAATGTTTACTGCTTTGAAAAATTGGCGAACTCCGAATCTAGCTCTGCCTTTCCCAAATTCTTGCTTGCTACTACAATCCGATGTTTAAAGGTTACATCCTCCCCTTTGTCCAGGCTTAGGTTCAAAGTTTCCTTTCCATCACTAAAGACTTCCTGTCCTAAGGGATTGGCTGCAAAAAGGCCATAGCCCCGAGTATGCCAATAGGTAGGATAGCCGGCATTGGAAGTATGGTCCAATATTGCCAGGGATATTTTTTCGTCCCCAATGTTCGATCTTAAATTCACCCAATTGGATCGTTTTCCCCAACAGTCGTCCCCTTCAATATTCTCGCTGTTAATGTAATTTCCGTTTACGCCTTCATTGTTTAAGACAGGGACACCGGTAGGGATTCCATTGGAATCGGTAAAAATATCGGGCTTGTTGGAGGGGTGCTCCAATTCGCGAGTAACCCGTATGCCCAAGACGCCTTCCTTATTGTCCTTAAAAATTACTTTTTCGTTGGGAGCAGACAGGTTGGTGATACGATCTATGGAATATTCATCGTGATCGCCTCTAAAAATAAAAGTGGTGTTTTCTTTTAACAATACCTTTCCTTCGTTAGAAACCCAATCCATGGCCACCTTTAGGCTTGCTTCCTCATTGCCGTCTTCGATACCCAGTATTTCCTTGTGAAGAATGGTGCCGTAACTTCCTCTCTTTTCTACTTTGATGGAATCCGAATTGTTCCAAAAATCCAATCCGTTAACATCACCGTAATTAAACCAAACTCCTACGTGATGCGGATGGTCCACCCTTTCCCCCACAGACGGTTCCAAGGGATATTTTCTGGTAATCTTGGTGCCCTTAGGGGTAATTAAAGGGTATAGTACCGGTTTTTTAATGTTGGTAGGATAGATATAGGAGGTAAATAGATTACCATCAATAAATACATCTACCTTTCTCTCTTGGTCGTTGCGGACCAGTTTTATTCTTTTTTCTGTCTTGGGTTGAATGTCGGCCTCGACCGTTTTGTCCGACTTGGCCTGCTTGCAGGATACCATAAAGACTAGGGCTATAACACTGCTTAAACCCGATTTAAGAAGTAATGTTGTTGTGTTCATTCTTGTTGATCTATATTGAATTGGATTAATTTGTTTCAAGAGATTATAATTCCACTACATTTTTCCAATTTTAATGTTTCGGAAGCTGGCGGTCATCTCGGTATTGGGGTGTAGTTGCAACCCTATGGGTCCCGTTTTAACATAACTGTCGGAAGTGTAGCTCATAACATGTTTGTTGTTGAGCCAAACTTCGTAATACCCGGCAATGGCTATCACTTTTATGGTATTCCAGTCGTTGGGCTTTAGGATTTCCTTGACGTTTTGGGCTTCTACGGGATACTTTTTTCCTACAATGTAGGGGGAGCCGGTCATATCACGCTTTAAAGAGCCCGAAATCCCCATTTGTATCTGTTCTTTGTCGTTTCTGAGGAAAATCCCCGTATCAACGGTTCCTTCATCATATCTGAAGTCGGTTTCAATTACGAAATCGGTATATTCCTTTTCGGTCCATAAAATAGAGCCCTTTTTATCAGGACCACTTTTGGCCTGTAGTATTCCGTTTTCCACGGTCCACCATATGTTGTTTTCAGGAACAATCCATCCTTTGAGATTTTTTCCGTTAAAAGCACTTTTAAGTACTGGGTCTTGTGCATACATGTTTAACGCAATAAAATTCACTATAAGAAACGTACAAATAATTTTTGCTTTCATATAATTAAGGTTTTAACGGTGATACTATAAATTGGAATGTGGTCAATGATTATAAAATAGAGTTCTTAAATTATTGAGGAGTACATTACAGTATTGTTAATGCTACACCGTTTTTTTATAAAACTATTTAAAAACTATGTCATTTTCCAATTTTATCTGCCAAAATTTAGAGATAACTTTAAGTATTGGTAAAATACCATTACGTAGAGTTAAGAATTGTGAAGTTAGGAATGTTCTGTATAGAAAAAACACAATGTGTTGTCCTGAATACCGGATAATCAAACTTGCATTTTTCAAGATTTTATTGGAACAATATTCATTTCGATTTTATCTTTCAAAATTTTTGAAAAATTTTCAGGGCATTATGGAGAATCCTAGATTTTGTGCTGTTTAATTCATTTTTTAACCGTTATTTTTGTGACTCAAGTAGATAGCCAAAACCTATAAATTTTAGATAATGAACAAAACAAGTTACACGAAACCACTGCGATGGGGAATAATTGGTTGTGGAGCGGTTACTGAAGTAAAAAGTGGACCACCTTATCAACAGACCAAAGATTTTGAATTGATAGCTGTAATGCGTAGGGATGAAGAAAAGGCGAAGGACTATGCAAAAAGACATGGTGTCCCCAAATATTATTCCAAAGCGGAGGATTTGATAATGGATCCAGAAGTAGATGCAATTTATATTGCCACACCCCCGGATACCCATAAACATTATGCCTTAATGGTGGCCGAAGCCGGCAAGCCTTGTTGTGTGGAGAAACCCATGGCGCCAAGTTATGCGGACAGCTTGGAGATATACAATGTTTTTAAAGAAAAAAAATTGCCTCTTTTTGTGGCTTATTATAGGCGCTCCTTGCCAAGGTTTCTGAAAATAAAGGAATGGATGGACAATGGTGAGATTGGGGAAACAAGACATATCCGGTGGCATCTGTCCAAGTCTCCAAGTACTGAAGATCTGGAAAAAACATACAATTGGAGGACCGATGGTGAAATTGCACCCGGGGGTTATTTTGATGATTTGGCCAGCCATGGGTTGGACTTGTTTTCGTTTTATCTTGGGGATGTTGAAAATGCCTTTGGGGTCAGCACCAATCAACAAGGACTGTATACCGCAAAAGATGCTATCGCCGCTTGTTGGATTTACAAAAATGGAGTTACTGGGGAAGGCAGTTGGAATTTTGGCACCTCGGAAAGAGTGGATATGGTGGAGATTATAGGCAGTACTGGCAAAATATCCTTTCCAGTGTTTGATGAAGGGGATATCACTCTAAGCAATGAAAATGGTACTCAAAATCTCTTTATTGATCACCCTAAGCACGTGCAGCAGTTTCATGTAGAAAACTTACGGGCGCATTTGTTGGAAAACAGGGAGCATCCTTCAACTGGAAAGTCGGGATTGCATACCAGTTGGATAATGGACAGAATCTTAGGTCAGATATAAGGGGCGTTAATTGGAGATGATCACGGAATTGCCACTATAGGTAGCCCGGTAAAAAAGCAGGTCGTGATAACTCTTGCCGTCGTCCGGCCTGTTCATTAGTTGCCCTGTAAACAAATTGTATTCATAACCTTCGCAGGAGCAGGTAACCAATTGTCCATTTAAGGACATTGTGGAACAGTTATTTGGGGCATGGTTGGGGCAGCTGGCTTCCCAGGCCATAAAGGAATTAAATCCGGTATTGATGACAAATGAACCTCTGGTACCTACTGCGGCGTTTCCCACATATACGGCGCTACCTGTATTGGTCAACGCGCTGTATAGTGGTAGGTTTAGATTAAGATCAAACCTAAAGCTAATTTCTTGTAGGTACGGATTTCTATTGGTTGAGTTCTTGTCGCAGGACAATAATAAAAAGAAAAGTAATAATCCGAATATGCGTTTCATGCGGCTGTGCCTATTTAAATAACTTAAACAAAATTGAACAAAATTTATGTATATTTGTCTTAAATCCTCTTTAAAAAAAGAGGATTTTCCTATTTATTTAATGTAGAACTTATGAGTAAGGTATCTTATTATACAGCAGAGGGGCTAAAAAAATTGAGAGATGAACTTAATTATCTAAAGGATGTTGAGCGTCCAAAAGCTTCGCAAGCAATTGGTGAGGCCAGGGATAAAGGGGATTTGTCGGAAAATGCCGAGTATGATGCCGCAAAAGAGGCACAAGGTTTGTTGGAGATGAAAATTTCCAAGATGGAAGAGACTTTGGCCAATGCAAGGTTAATAGATGAATCGCAACTGGACACTTCCAAGGTGTTGGTGTTATCTACCGTTAAATTGAAGAACATGAATAACGGAATGGAAATGAAATATACCCTAGTGGCAGAAAGTGAAGCTGATCTAAAGACGGCAAAAATTTCTGTGAGTTCGCCTATAGGCAAGGGGCTGTTGGGTAAAAAAGTAGGGGAAACTGCAGAAATCACCGTTCCCAACGGAACATTAAAATTTGAAATTTTGGAAATCTCCAGATAGATCATTTTAAAAAATACGAAAGGGCCTCAATTGATTTATTCAATTTAGGCCTTTATTTTTAAGGCGGTTGCATTTGGTTTCAGTATTGGTAGTTGGGTTGTTTGAAGAAGACAAAGTATAGGTTTGGGCACATGGTTTAAAATATTTGTCCTATCTTTTAATTAGATTTAATTTCAGAGAAATGTCATCAATATTTACAAAGATCATTAACGGAGAAATTCCGTCCTATAAAATTGCTGAGGACGACAATTATTATGCCTTTTTGGATATTAATCCCAATGCCTTGGGGCATACTTTATGTGTCCCAAAAAAAGAGGTGGATAAACTTTTGGACCTGGATGAGGAAACCTATTTGGGGCTTATGGCCTTTTCCCGAAAAATAGGCTTGGCCATAGAAGCGAGCGTACCTTGTAATAGGGTAGGGCTAACTGTTATAGGCTTGGAGGTTCCCCATGTACACGTACATTTAATTCCTTTGAATGGAATGAGGGATGCCACTTTTCAAAATAAGGCTTCTTTGACGCCTAAGGATTTTACGGAAATAGCGGAAAAAATTAAGGGCAATATTAAATAATCCCTTCCATGATAATATATACCCCGGCTGCAACTACTATTATAAGTAGTAGTGTTAAAACATAAAAAAGGGTGGTAAAACGTATGGAGGCGCGGTCTGGGGCAATCATTTTTTGGTAGTAGTCATAAACGCGTTCTATGTCCTCCGTCCAGGTTACCGGATAGATCATGGAATTGCATTTTTTGCATTTAATTTCGTGGGTGATGTCCATAGTGGTCCTGTCGTATAATCGGCCATAGGTATGTCTTTGATAAAAGGTCAATTTTAATTCTTGATTAAAACATTCGGGACAATTGTTTGTTAAATCCGCTTCCTTAATTACAACTAATTTCTCCTTTGCCATCACCTTAATTTTTAACTTTAAATGTAATTTGCATTATGGTACCTTCCTTTGTGGATGTCAGTACTTTAATTTTGCCTTTGTGGTATTCTTCCACAATTCTTTTTACCAAGGAGAGCCCTAAGCCCCATCCCCTTTTTTTAGAGGTGACCCCTGGATTAAATATGGTCTGAAAATTCTTTTTTGGTATGCCACTGCCTGTGTCCGAAATTAGGACTTTGACCCAATTTCCGTTGGGAACTATTTCAATGGCAATACTACCCTTGCCCCTCATTGCATCTATACCGTTCTTTACCAAGTTTTCAATGGTCCAATTGTACAAAGCCTTGTTTAAAAGCACTGGTGCCTGGTCCACTTGTGAATTAAAAGAAAAGTGAATGAGTTTGGAGCTCCTTAATTTTAAATAATCGTATGCATTTTTTGTTTCTTCAACAATGTCGTACTCATTAAGAATGGGTAGGGAGCCAATTTTTGAGAAACGTTCCGTTATAGTTTCCAATCGGCTAATATCTTTGTCAATTTCCTTGGTAATTTCTGGATTGATATTTTCGGACCTCAATAATTCGTTCCATCCCAAGAGCGATGAAAGGGGAGTTCCTATTTGGTGGGCCGTTTCTTTCGCCATACCGGCCCAAAGTTTATTCTGTTCGGATGTTTTATTGGTCTTGAACAAAAAATAGATTACCGTTCCAAAAAGGAAGATGATCAATAAAAGGGCAATTGGGTAATATTTTAACTTGGTGAGTACCTCAGAATTTCCATAATATAGAGTGGCCAAGTTCTCCCCCTTGTACTCTATGGAAATAGGTTTATTTTCGGCCTTGAATCTACTAATTTTTCCGTGGATAAAAGCGGTGTCCGTTTTCTGTATACCGGGCATATTGTTCACTTTTATGGTACTGTCCTTGTTGACCAGTATCATGGGAGTGGAGGTATTGTTCTGAAAGATTTTGATGTGCAGATTACCAGGGTCGGCGTCAACCGGAAGGGATAAAAATTCAGATTGTGCCGTGGCCCAAATTTCCATTTTATGGCGTTCTTCTTCCTTAAACTTCTTGAAAAAACTGTTGGTGTTCCATAGAATTAAGCTCACAATAGCAAAGGAAGCTATTAATAACAGAAGGTTCGAAGTTTTCTTTTTAGGACTAAAATCCATCCAACTAAAAATTATTCTTAAAGATAACGCAATTTGGACAAAGATATTCTATTTTGATATCTACCTCTTTATTTCATTTTGCCTACATTTTATGTACCTTTACCTGCTATGAAAAAAATGGTTTCCATCACGGCCTCAGAAGTACCCACAGCTAGATTACATGGGTATTTATTGGGTGCCGTTGGACCAAGACCTATTGCTTTTGCCAGTACCGTTGATGGGAAGAATAGACCTAATTTATCGCCTTTTAGCTTTTTTAATGTCTTTAGTTCCAATCCGCCTATTTTGATATTTTCTCCCTCCCGAAGAGTGAGGGACAATAGTACGAAGCACACCTTGGACAATGTATTGGACAATATGGAGGTGGTAATCAATGTAGTGAATTATAATATGGTGCAACAAATGTCCCTGGCAAGCACGGAGTACAGGGAGGGCGAGAACGAATTTATCAAATCCGGTTTAACCATGTTGCCTTCAGATTTGGTAAAACCTTTTAGAGTGGCGGAATCACCTGTGCAGTTTGAGTGTAAGGTCGTTAAGGTGGAACCACTGGGAAAGGAGGGCGGTGCAGGCAACCTAATCTTTTCAGAAGTATTAAAAATACATGTGGATGCCGATATTTTGGATGAAAATGGAACCATTGATCAATATAAAATAGATCAAGTAGCCCGGATGGGGGGCAACTGGTACAGTAGGGCCAATATGGGATTGTTTGAAGTGCCCAAACCAGTTTCCAATTTAGGGATTGGCGTTGATGAAATTCCCGAACATATTAGGTTGAGCAATGTTCTTACAGGCAACGATTTGGGAATGTTGGGCAATATAGACAAATTGCCATCCCAGGAAGAGGTGAGACAGTACGTTGATAATCATGTGGACTTAAGGTCCATATTGAGTTCGGGTAATGAGGATTTACTCCATTCAAGGGCCCAAGAGTTGTTAAAAACCAAGGATGTACTCTCTGCATGGAAGGTTTTGTTGGCCGAGATACCCTCATAGAAGAATTAACATTAGATTTTTAACATTTATTTGTTTAGATTGAAGTAAGAATGGGGAGTAAAGTAGAATGATGCAAAGCAATATTCTAAGGGCTGAACCCCTAATAACTAAGATGTGATATTTTGTTTTAGGTGTTCCTGATCAAAATGCTTAATATTGACAAAAATAAGAATACAAAGTAGAATTATATAAATAGCAAAATGGAAGTACAAGGGAAAATTAAAATGGTAGGTGAGACCCAAACATTTGGGAGCAACGGATTTAGAAAGAGGGAAGTAGTGGTGACTACGGAGGAACAGTATCCACAACATATTATGGTAGAATTTGTACAGGATAAATGCGACCTTTTAAATAATTTCGGTGCTGGCCAAGCGGTAAAAATAAGTATTAATCTAAGAGGTAGGGAATGGGTAAACCCACAAGGGGAAACCAAATATTTTAATTCCATACAAGGTTGGAGAATAGAAAGTTTACAGGAGGAAGCAAATGCTCCAGGGATGCCTCCGGTACCGCCTATGGATGCTTTTGAACCAGCGGACAATATAAATGACGATGACCACGACGATTTGCCATTTTAATTAGTGGTATAAAAGTTTAAACAGCATAATTATACCCGTTTTTAAATGAGGTGTAATTTCAAAAAAAGGAAAACCTATTCAGTTTGTAACCGAATAGGTTTTCTTAATTTTAGGATTATTAATCAACTTCAAAATGTTTCTCCTTAATCATCGCTTACTGTTTCCGGATGTAGAAAAAGCTGATGAAGACGGATTATTGGCAGTTGGGGGCGATTTGTCTCCGGAGCGATTGCTATTGGCCTATAAGAATGGGATATTCCCTTGGTTCAATGAGGATTCCATGATTCTTTGGTGGAGTCCAGATCCACGAATGGTACTATTTCCAAACAATATAAAGATTTCGAAAAGTATGGCCCAAGTTATAAAATCCAATAGGTTTAGGATTACTTGGAATACACAATTTGAAGAGGTGGTTAATGAATGTTCTGCCATAAAGCGCCAAGGGCAGGAAGGAACTTGGATTACCCCAGAAATGAAAAGCGCATACTCAAAATTGCATCAAATGGGAATTGCAAAGTCCATTGAAGTATGGGAAAATGATGTTTTGGTAGGAGGGCTATATGGAATAGACCTTGGAAATGTATTTTGTGGAGAAAGTATGTTCAGCAAAACTAGTAATGCTTCAAAATTTGCTTTTATAAGTCTGGCCAAGGAGTTGCAGGAAAAGAAGTATAGACTAATAGATTGTCAAGTATACACTTCACATTTGGAAAGCCTTGGAGCGGAAGAGATTCCTAGAAAACAATTTATCGAAATTTTAAAAGGGTAGCTGTTGGATCTCTATACACGCCTTTAATATAATACACGATCGTAATTGGCAGGTAATGCCATTGTGGTTTTTATCAAATTTCCCTCAGCATCGAATATCGCTATATAATCCTCCTTTTTATCTATTTTTTTGCCGCGTAGCATTAGTTTGTAGGTATTGCTTGGCAAAATCAGATTTTGAAAAGTGTTTTTTAGCACATTTTCAGAGGAACCTGGATAGCGCTGTTGGATATATTTGATTTTTATTTTTTTGAAATTCGCATTCAATACGGATCTTATACTGGCGTAGGCGTCCGTTGGTATATCTACTTCCTTTACCCTGAATCCTGTATTTTGAAGAATTCCCTTTTCATTGTAATCTAAATGATAATGCATTTTTCCTTTCTTAAATTTTAAGGTATAGGTAATTTTGGAGGTGTCAACTTCTCGGTAGTACCTTATGTATCTGGTGTTCTCCAAAGGCAGGTTATCCATGTTGATAATGGGAAATTGCGATTTTTTAATGCGATGTTCCCGTTCCAATTTTGTTTGGGAAAAAGATTTTAAGCCGAGCATCAATAATAGCATTAAGGTTATATAGCTATACTTCATTATATCTAAAACAATTTATTTCATGATCGTTTACCATCCCGGTGGCCTGCATGTGGGCATAAATTACGGTGCTTCCCACAAATTTGAAACCGCGTTTTTTCAAATCTTTGCTTATGGTGTCGGATAATGGGGTGTTTCCCGGGGCATTTTTATAATCCCTATGATTGTTCTTAATGGGCTGGCCATCAACAAATCCCCAGATATAATTACTAAAACTTCCAAATTCCTTTTGGACAGCAATGTAGGCTTGGGCGTTGGTAACAGTGGCCCTTATCTTGAGTTTGTTCCTAATAATTCCGGCATCCTGTAACAAAGATTCAATTTTCGATTCCCCGTATTTAGCTATTTTTTTGTAATCAAAATGATCAAAGGCCTGTCGAAAATTTTCCCTTTTTCTCAAGATGGTAATCCAGCTTAATCCGGCCTGAAAGGTTTCCAAAATCAAAAATTCGAACAATAGGTCATCGTCTTTTAGGGGCACTCCCCATTCCTCGTCGTGGTACTTTTCATATAGAGCATCGCCCTTGCACCAGCCACATCTATGTTTTTCCATTTTTAATATTAAAACTTTCTTTAAAGATAAAGAAACCTTGATTTTAATAATGGGATTTACCTACTTTTTGTTTTTGGATTTTTTCACAGGGTTTCTTGGCAAAACCTCTTCCGGGAAGGGAAATAGGATAGTGGAATTCTTTTCTGCCGCTATATTGGATAGGGTTTGGTAGAGCCTTAGTTTTATGGCGGAAGGCGATTGATCGATCAATTTTCCCGCTTCCAATAATTTTCCGGCGGCCTGTTCTTCGGCAAGGGCCAATATAATTCGAGCTCTTCTGGACCTTTCGGCTTCTGCTTGGTTGGCCATCATACGCTTCATGTTTTCCGGTAATTGAATGTCCTTAATTTTAACATCGATAATTTCAATTCCCCATTCTTTGGTTTCCAATTCAACTATGGCCTTGATGTTTTTTCCCATTTCCTCACGCTTGGAGAGGATGGTATCCAGTTCCACCTTTCCACAGACATCCCTTAATGCAGCTTGGGCCAATTGGGTAATTGCAAAGCGGTATTCTTCCACTTCCAGTACTGCTTTCTCGGGATTGTTTATTTTAAAGAAAACTACGCCATCTATACTACAGGGAACATTGTCCTCAGTCATTACTTCCTGGGAAATTATATTTATTGTGATAACCCGAATATCCACGGTTTGTATTGTCTCCACTAAGGGAATAATCCACCTAAAACCTGGTTGCAGCGTTTTTACATACTTTCCAAACCTAAATTTAAGCGCTCTTTTGTACTCGAAAATAATGCGTATACCAGCTAATAAAAACAATAAAATAATAATGCTGAGAATGAAGGGTGGTGCCATGATATTTGCGTTGTTAAATTTGTAATTAACTCCTAAAAAATTATTTGGACAGAATGGAAAACTGGTTGCTTTTTTCAATTGTCCCTGGTCAACATCAGAAAGAAATTCTAAAACTCCAATTCTGTAAAGGGCAGATTTACTTAAAGTTACGAAAATTACCAAGCAGGTGAAAATAATAGTCCGCCTAAATTGATTTGTCTATAACGGCAATGATAATTTATTTATCTTGAAGCTATTACAATAAGGATTCTCTATGGAAAAATGGCCGTTAACCTTGGTATGTGCATTTTTGTGTATAACCAATTCATGTTATTCCCAAGATACAGAGGGAGGACATGAGAAATGGGAATATGTTTTGGAAGATACTGGCGACGTGCTTCAATTGGCACTACCTTTAACGGCTGGAATCATGACTTTGATAAAGAAGGATTACAAGGGAACCAAAAAAATGGCTTTTTCTTATGGTACAACCATGGCATTGACGTATTCCTTAAAACATTTCACCAAAAAAGAAAGGCCCGAAGGAAGGAAGATTTATGATTCCTTTCCTTCCGGTCATACTTCATCCGCCTTTTCTGGAGCGTCATTTATACAGCGCAGGTATGGATGGAGTTATGGGGTCCCAGCATATCTCCTTGCTAGTATAGTTGCGGTTAGCAGAACCGAAGCCCCGGACGGCTACCATGATTTCTGGGATGTATTTGCCGGTGCTGCTATTGGCATCGGCAGCACTTATATTTTTACCAAACCCTATAAAAAGGAGCAGATGACACTTGGCTTTGCTAATTATCGAAATACCTATTCTTTGACCTTCACGTACCAATTCTAAATTTTTCCTAATGGGATGTCAATTTTATGAAGTGTTATAGTATATTTAAGAATTGTATTCAACTAAATACCACACCAATACTATGCCTTTACTTATTGTTGTACTTGGATTAATTCTCCTCTTTTTACTCATTGCCAAATTTAAGCTTAACGCCTTTATAGCATTTATCATCGTGTCCCTTGCCGTGGGTATTGCCGAGGGAATGGAATTGCAGGGGGTAATACATTCCATCCAAAATGGGATTGGGAATACGCTAGGTTTCCTGGTAATCATATTAGGTTTAGGGGCAATGTTAGGCAAACTGGTTGCGGATAGTGGTGCAGCACAGCAAATAACGACCAAATTGGTGGCCAAATTTGGTATCAAAAATATTCAATGGGCTTTGGTTTTGACTGGATTTATTGTAGGCATCCCCATGTTTTACTCTGTAGGGTTTGTAATATTGATTCCTTTGATCTTTACTATTGCGGCTTCAACCGGGTTGCCATTATTATATGTGGGGCTGCCAATGATCGCATCACTTTCCGTAACGCATGGTTTTCTTCCTCCGCATCCTGCGCCTACGGCAATAGCTTCAATGTTTAATGCTGATATTGGTAAAACCCTTCTCTATGGAACTATTATTGCAATTCCGGCAATTACATTGGCAGGTCCAGTATTTTCCCGGACCATTAAAAATATAACGGCCACTCCTATTCAAGAATTTGTAAACCCGACTATATTGAAGGAGGAAGAAATGCCAGGTATAAATGTCAGTATTTTTACCGCACTTCTCCCTGTTATTTTAATTATGCTGGCCACTGTGGCAGATCTTTTATTGCCCAAGGATACTGCTATTTTACCTATTGTCAATTTCATAGGCAACCCGGTAATTGCTATGTTGATCGCTGTTTTAGTGGCCATTTATACATTGGGTCTGGCTAGGGGGAAGGAAATGACCGAAATAATGGTGTCTGTTGCAAGTTCCATTTCCGGTATAACCATGGTACTCTTAATTATTGCTGGCGCAGGCGCACTAAAAGAGGTATTAGTAGATAGTGGGGTTAGTGATTATATTGCCAATATCCTAAAGGATTCCAGCTTTTCCCCTTTACTTTTGGCCTGGCTTGTGGCAACTGTTATTAGGGTGTGCGTGGGTTCGGCAACGGTTGCTGGATTAACTACTGCTGGTATAGTAATGCCCTTAATAGGCGCTACCGGGGTGAGTCCGGAATTAATGGTGCTCGCCATTGGGTCCGGGAGTTTAATGCTTTCCCATGTAAACGATGGAGGGTTCTGGTTGTTCAAGGAATATTTTAACCTTTCCATTAAGGATACCCTAAAAACGTGGACGGTTATGGAAACCACTGTGGGCGTAATGGGATTGATAGGAGTAATGATTTTGAGTTTGTTTGTTTAATTAAAGAATCAATTATGAGTAGTTCACCTACAGAAAAAATTAAGGAATTAGGATTGGTTTTTCCTCCAGCCCCAAAACCGGCCGGGGTGTATAGGCCTATTTTGGTAGTAGATAAGTTTTTATATGTTTCGGGCCAGGGCCCAATTCAAAACGACGGATCTTTAATGATCGGGATAGCAGGTTTTGATATGAACGCCGAAGAAGCCAAACTGGCTGCAAGACAGGTAGGCCTTACAATGCTCTCTACGATTCAGACACATTTTGGTAGCTTGGACAAAATAAAAAGGGTAGTAAAGGTTTTGGGGATGGTAAATTCAACCCCGGATTTTGGAAAACAGCCCTTTGTAATAAATGGCTTTAGTGAATTGTTGGCCGATGTTTTTGGTAAGGAAAATGGTATTGGTGTACGCAGTGCTGTAGGGATGATGCTACCCGATAATATTCCAGTAGAGGTTGAGGCGATGTTTGAGCTTTATTGATGTAAAACCCAATGCTATAATGAACGAGGAATGGTATAGAATTACGGACCCAAAGGATATAATTACCCCTGCCCTTTTGGTTTATCCGGATAGGATAGAAAAAAACATAAGCACCATGATAGCCATGGCCGGTGGTACCCTAAACCTTAGGCCACATATAAAAACACATAAAACCGCAGAGCTTGTTCAACTTCAGTTAAATAGAGGTATCCAAAAATTTAAGTGTGCTACCATTGCCGAAGCCGAACTCCTGGGGAATTGTGGCGCAGCGGATATACTACTTGCCGTACAACCTGTTGGCCCCAATATAAACCGATTTTTCAGTCTAATTTCGGAATTCCCCAACAGTACATTTTCTGCCATTGTTGATAATGCCCAGATTGTTGAAAAAATCGCTGAAACCGCTAGGGACAAAGACATTAAAGTGGCACTTTGGGTAGATATAAACAATGGGATGAACAGAACTGGTATTGAGCCCAATGCCGATGCTGTGGAATTATATAAAAAAATATATGAAGACCCCAATTTGAAGGCCGCAGGATTACATGTATACGACGGGCATATCCACAATAAAGACCTATCTGAAAGAGAGAAGAAATGCAATGAAGATTTTGAAGCGGTTTTGGATTTGAAAGGAAATCTGGAGGAATTGGGTTGCCCTGTGCCCACCATTGTGGCCGGTGGTTCGCCAACCTTTCCCATTCATTTAAAGCGCGAAGGGGTGGAAACTAGCCCGGGAACAACACTTTTATGGGATGCTGGCTATGCGGCCTCCTATAAGGACATGGAGTTTCTGCCGGCCGCTGTTTTATTGACCAGGGTAATCAGTAAACCTAAGGCCAATTTAGTCTGTTTCGATTTGGGACATAAACACTTGGCTTCAGAGATGAATTTCCCAAGGGTAATGTTGTTGGAAGGAGAAGGTTGTACCCAAATAGGGCAGAGTGAAGAGCATTTAATTGTGCAATGCCCCAATGATGAAATGTTCACGGTGGGGGACGCCGTTTATGCTATTCCAGTACATATTTGTCCAACCGTAGCTAAATATAAAGAAGTCCTAACCGTAGTTGATGAAAGCTTAACCGGTGCCTGGCAGGTAGCTGCAAGAAATCTTAAAATAAATATATAAACCTCTCCTTTACCAGGACCAATAATTATAGGTTGGGCCTACAGTTGGGATAAATTTAAAAATATGTTCGTATTTGATGCCCATTTGGATCTGGCTATGAATGCCATGGAATGGAACAGGGATTTAACTTGGACCATAGCTGATATCAGGGAAAGCGAAAAGGGCATGACCGATAAACCGGATAGAGCCAATAATACGGTGTCTTTTGATGCCATGCGCAATGGGAATATAGGATTGTGTGTTGCCACCCAAATAGCAAGATATGTAAAGAAGGAAAACCCTTTGCCCGGGTGGAACTCTCCCTACCAAGCTTGGGCCCAGACCCAGGGACAGTTGGCTTGGTACAGGGCTATGGAGGAAATAGGCGAAATGGTCCAAATTAGAAATTTGGCCGAGTTGGATGCACATTTGGACGTATGGAAAAAAGGCAAGGACAAAAGCCCCATTGGCTATATACTTAGTTTGGAAGGTGCCGATTCCATAATTACTTTGGAACATCTGGAGCGCTCCTATGAACAGGGTCTCAGGGCCATTGGTCCTGCTCATTATGGTCCGGGGACCTATGCACACGGAACGGATTCGGTTGGAGGGATTGGACATAAAGGGAAGGAGCTTTTAAAGGAAATAGAACGATTAAACCTAATACTGGATGCTACCCATTTATGCGATGTAAGTTTTTGGGAAACGATGAAGGTTTACAATGGTCCGGTCTGGGCAAGCCACAATAATTGCCGAAAATTTGTGGAGCATAACAGACAATTCACTGATGAACAAATAAGGGAACTTATAGGTAGGAATGCAGTAATTGGAATAGCCCTGGATGCTTGGATGATGGTCCCTGATTGGGTTCGAGGGGTTTCAACACCTGAGAGAATGGATGTTACCCTTACACAAATGATCAACAACATAGACCATATCTGCCAGTTAGCTGGAAATTCCCTGCATGTTGGGATAGGGACCGATCTGGATGGAGGCTTTGGGAAAGAGCAATGTCCAACCGACCTGGATACGATCACAGACCTTCAAAAGGTTCCTAAGCTGCTTTCAGAAAGAGGCTATTCGGAAGCGGATATTGAAAATATAATGAGCAATAATTTTATTCGGTTTCTAAGAAAAGTTTGGGGTAGTTAATGGGTCGTTTTGCTAAATTTAAAATCTCTTTTCCCGAACAACATTGGCTTGATATTCACCTGGGGAAACATTTTTCTTTCTCTTGAATACACGGTTAAAATAAGATCTACTTTCAAACCCGCATTCCATAAAAACTTCTTTTATGGTGCGTTTTGGGTCCTGCAAAAGGCTAACGGCCAGTTTAATTCGTTCATTATTAATGAATTCCACAGGAGAAATGCCAAGTTCATTTTTAAAGACCCTGTAAAAATGGGACTCGCTCATATGGGCCTTTTTGCTCAATGTTTCAATACTTAGAGGCTGGTAAATGTTTTCCCTAATAAAGGAGACTATATACCCTAGCCTGCTGGTGTTGCTGATTTCCAGAGTTTGTTCCGTGTAAATTTTGCGCTCATTGCTCTGTAATATCCGCACTATCAATTCGCTTAGCATATTGTCTACAAAAAGGTCTTTGGACTGATGATTCTCTGTGAATAGAAAAAGCAATCGCTGTAAAATCTGATAGAGACCGATATCATTGGTGAAATGAAAATTATAATCCATCAAAGCCCATTCCTTGCCATCCAATTTGGGCATGGTTTCATTCATTACACTTAACATCTGCTTTATTTTATCTTCAGAAATGGCCATGGCCAGGCAACGGGTAGGGTTGCTGGCCTTTGCTTCGGGAAAATCAATACACATTACTTCTTTGGATGGCAATATTAGCGACTCACCGGGTAAGAAGTTAAAGGACTCATGGTCCCTGAGATGCATAATTTTCTTGCCACTTAGCATGCTTGCCAGTACGGGTTGGTCAAATTGGAGCAATATTTGTTCCGCCTGCTGATGGGTTTCAAAAACGTGCATGGCAGCATTGTTCAACGTATAGGTCGTTTGATTCTCGACCAAAGTTTCCAATTTCCTATTATTAAAGTAAGCGTTGGACAGCTGCATCACGGACTTGTTTAAATTGTCATTAATTATAATTCTACGAGCTTATTTTAATAAAAATACAAAATTAAACCCGTCAAATTAGGATATAGGCAATTATTGATAGGATAGTTCATGTTATTGATAGGATGGGTCAGAATTTTAACAAAAACGCTTCATACATTTGAAAACAAGCCACTTACACTTAGGATATGGCTCGGCCAATGGCGATTGGCAAAATGAAATTTAATATTAATTAAAAATATACGATCATGGGAGATGTAAAGACCACAGCACAGAACAGGGTTGAAAGACCAGTATTTAAAAGTCAGTATGAAAACTTTATTGGGGGTAAATGGGTTTCGCCCACCAAAGGGGAGTATTTTGATAATATCTCACCGGTGGATGGCAATAGTTTTACGAAAATAGCACGATCTACTGCAGAGGATATTGAACTGGCGTTGGATGCCGCATGGGCTGCAGCCCCGGAATGGAATAATTCCTCAGCGGCGTCCAGGAGCAATTTGTTATTGAAAATTGCGGATATCATGGAACAAAACCTAGAAGTCTTGGCACGGGCCGAAACCTGGGACAACGGTAAGCCAATTAGGGAAACCATGGCAGCCGATTTGCCTTTGGCCATAGATCATTTTCGCTATTTTGCGGGGGTCATACGGGCAGAGGAAGGCACGGCCAGTGAACTGGATGCCAATACCCTTTCGTTAAACATTCCGGAGCCTTTAGGAGTTGTTGGGCAAATTATTCCTTGGAACTTTCCACTGCTTATGGCCGCTTGGAAGGTGGCACCTGCACTGGCTGCTGGAAACTGTGTAGTTTTAAAACCAGCAGAACAAACCCCAGTGGGTATTCTTGTGTTAATGGAACTTATAGAAAATGTATTGCCGGGCGGTGTGCTCAATGTAGTGAACGGATTTGGTATTGAGGCAGGTAAACCTTTGGCTTCCAATCCAAGGATCAATAAGATTGCATTTACAGGTGAGACTACTACAGGCCAACTTATTATGCAGTATGCCTCCAAAAACATAATCCCTGTTACCTTGGAATTAGGAGGTAAATCGCCCAACGTATTTTTTGAAAGTATTATGGAGGCAGATGATGAATTCTTCGACAAATGCTTGGAGGGAGCCGCAATGTTTGCCTTTAATCAAGGCGAAGTTTGTACCTCTCCATCCCGTATCTTGGTACAGGAAAGTATTTATGAAAAATTTATTGAGCGGGTTGTAGCCCGTACCAACAAAATTAGGTTGGGACATCCGTTAGATCCTGAAACTATGATGGGCGCCCAGGCCTCCAATGATCAATATGAAAAAATACTGAACTACATCAAAATAGGAAAAGAGGAGGGCTGTGAAGTGCTTACGGGTGGTAGTGCCGCCTACAATGAAGGTTTGGAAGGAGGTTACTATATTCAGCCTACCATTCTAAAAGGAAACAATAAAATGAGGGTCTTTCAGGAAGAGATCTTTGGCCCAGTTGTATGCCTAACAACCTTTAAGGATGAGGCCGAGGCCATTGAGATTGCCAATGACACTTTATATGGACTGGGAGCCGGAGTATGGACAAGGGACACGCACCAGGCTTATAAGGTAGCAAGGGCCATTAAAGCCGGTAGGGTATGGGTAAATAGCTATCATACGTATCCAGCACATGCTCCTTTTGGAGGGTATAAGAAATCCGGTATTGGTAGGGAAACCCATAAAATGATGTTGAACCACTATAGGCAGACTAAAAACATGCTTATTTCCTACGACAAAAAAGCACTTGGGTTCTTTTAAGAATTAAAGTAATGTGAAATGGTGAAAAGGGTATTGATTTCAGAAAATGCAAGGCAGGTATTGGAGCAACTAAAGTCCCAGCATGGGGAGCTCATGTTCCATCAGTCTGGAGGTTGTTGTGATGGGTCTTCGCCCATGTGTTTTCCAAAAGGGGAATTAATGCTAAATGAAACCGATGTTTATCTAGGAGATATTGCAAACTGTCCTTTCTATATGTCGAAGGATCAATTTGAATATTGGAAACATACCCAATTGACCATAGATATCACCAAAGGCCGGGGTTCTAGTTTTTCCTTGGAAATACCATTGGGATTGCGCTTTGTTATTAAGTCCCGTTTATTTACAGAGGATGAATTTGCCCAATTGGGTCCGGTGGATACGGTCAAAAATTAAGGAATTCTCCCCTGAATTATTAATGCCGGTTTAAGCTCATGCTTAAACCGGTTTTTTTGTTATTCTGTGAATTTAACAGCATTTTAGTGACACATGGCAAGGTATTTGATATTTTTGTAGCTGATAGGTACCTTAAATGGCTATATGAGAATAGTATTTTTATTTTGCGTTCTATTTTTATTTTCGCAGTTGGGTATGGCCCAAACAGACCTTCCTACCACCAATCCTCTAAAAATAGAAGGGGACAGGGGGGTTAGGGAAAATCCCAATCAGGGAACTGCTTTGAAAATGCCGTCCATTATTACCTTAAAACCCACTACCAATCTCAGGGATTCCCTTACCGCTAGAAATGTGAAGATGCTTCCGGACAGGGAATTGGTGCAGGCTGGCTATGGTTTAAAAATAGATCCAAAAATTGGTGAAAAGGAAAAGGAAGGCTCTTCTACCTTTTTCGGGAATATGTATTTGGGCGATATTAAGAGCAATGGGAAATTCGTAGGTATTGTTTGCCGTGACCATGAATACGTAGATGGCGACAGGGTAAGAATATTGCTCAATGATAAGGTGGTGGAACCTAATATATTTCTAACAGGTTCCTTTAAAGGAATTAACCTAGATTTACAGAAGGGCTTTAATAGAATTGATTTCGAGGCACTGAACCAAGGTACTTCAGGTCCCAATACGGCCCAAGTTAATGTTTATGATGATGAAGGTAAAATGATACATTCCAATATGTGGAATTTATCCACTGGGTCCAAAGCCACCATAATTATCATAAAGGAATAACTCGATAAATATCAAAAACACTGACCAGTATGAAAGGATATTACTATTTATTGATTATTAACCTACTGCTTATCCTAATCCCCTATACCTTAAGATTGCTTAGGAATTCTAGAAGAAATAAGTAATTCACAAGCGCTATTGCCACAAGTTTACCAGATTTTAATTGTCAAGGAAACCGCTATGGTTTAGGTAGTTTTATATTTGAATTTAAAATTCGTCATTATTGGGGTTAAAAAAAGATTTGATCTTTTTTGAATTGGAACAAACCTCTTAGCCTTTTCTTTCGTAAATTATAAAAAACACTTTCAATGCGGTTATCATTGTTATTTGTCATTGCTATTGTTTTCTTCGGATGTTCCCAAGAAAGGGAGTTGTCCTCTATTGAACCTTCCATGGACAATATTTTGGAAACAGAGCCGCCTTCTACCCTTGCCAATGAATCGGTTGGACCACATTTAAATGAATCTGGGACATATAACTATTTGGCTTTGGGGGATAGTTATACCATTGGTGCCAGCGTTACTACTGCAGAAATCTTTCCAATCCAACTAAAGGAGAGACTGGAGCAAGGTTTAAAAGTGTCGGTCAATACCGAAATTATTGCTGTAACCGGATGGCGTACAGATAATTTATTGGATGCAATAAACAAGGGGACCTTGTTGCCTTCCTATGATTTGGTAACCCTTTTAATCGGGGTCAATAATCAATATCAAGGCAAGCCATTTAGGGTATATACCAAAGAGTTTCCCCAACTTTTGGAACGGGCCATTACATTGGCTTATGGTAATCCAAAAAATGTAGTGGTTATTTCCATTCCGGATTATGCTTATACCCCATTTGCGGAAGGTAGAAATACAGATAAAATTTCCAAGGAAATTGATGAATACAATGCCTTTGCAAAAGCTACGGCTTTGCAGAATGGTGTTCCTTTTGTAAATATTACGGACATAACGCGCAATGGATTGACCAATCCCGATTTAGTAGCAGGGGATGGCCTACATCCTTCAGGGGAGGCGTATAAGAGATTCGTGGATGAATTGTATCCCGTAGTACTTCCTATTTTTGATTAATGACAATTCTCTTCCATTCAGATTTGTGATCAAGTCTTAGGATACTTTCTGTTTTTTAATGTTAGCTGAGGACTATAATTAAGTAGTAACAGAGAAAGTTTCATGGTTCGCCTACCAATAACTTTAAGTACATTTATACCTCAAAAATCCTCTCAATCAAAATATAATTCATAATGTCCGATAAAAAAGTTAGTATGCTTACCGCCTTTAAAACTATAATTTGGCCTCGGCGAAATATGGTTTTTATTGGTCTGTTCTTGATTGTCATAAGCAATGCCGCCAATTTTGTAGGCCCTATCTCCCTGAAATATTTTATGGATGATGTTATACCCAATAAAAATATGGACATGCTCAAAATTTTGGTAGGCGTGGTAATCCTGTCTATTTTGGTAAGGGCCATAACTTCTTTTATGTTGACAAAAATTTTAAGTGTGCAGGCTCAATACCTTATCTCGGAGCTACGGGCTCAAGTACAGAAAAAAGTACTCTCGCTCCCGATCCGTTTTTTCGATAATGCAAAATCAGGGGCTTTGGTCTCCCGAATCATGTCCGATGTCGAGGGAGTTCGCAACCTTATTGGGACAGGACTGGTACAATTGGTAGGGGGAAGCATTACGGCCATAGGTGCCTTGGTTTACATGTTGTGGATAAGTCCATCTATGACCTTCTTTACCTTTATTCCATTGGCCATTTTTGCATTTATAGCCTTAAAAGCATTTAAGATTATTAGACCTATTTTTAGAAATAGGGGAAAAATAAATGCCGAAGTTACAGGGAGGCTTACAGAAACCTTGAGCGGAATCAGGGTAATTAAAGGCTTTAATGCTGAGGAGCAGGAGACCAAGGTTTTTGAGAACGGGGTGGAACTGTTGTTTCAAAATGTAAAAAAGAGCCTAACGGCAACCGCTTTTATGACCAGTTCGGCCACTTTCTTAATTGGTATTGCCACTACAGGAATTATGGGAATTGGTGGGTATAAAATAATGTATGAAGGCTTGAGTCTTGGGGATTTTTTGTCCTTTACCTTTGTTTTGGGCATCATGATCGCACCTATTGTGCAAATGAGCAATATAGGGAGTCAACTAACAGAGGCACTTGCCGGCTTGGACCGTACGGAAGAACTAATGAATATGATACCTGAAGCCAATGAAGAGGAAAGGACAATTATCCTGGAAAACATAAAAGGGGATATAGCCTTTAATGATGTTTCTTTTGCCTATGAAGAGGATAAGGATGTATTGCACAACGTTAGTTTTGAAGTAAAGTCGGGCAATGTGGTAGCCCTAGTGGGCAGCTCCGGTTCAGGAAAATCCACCATAGCCGGTTTGGCGGCAACCTTTTTAAACCCTCTCTCCGGGACCATTACCGTGGATGGTCAGGATCTTTCCAAAGTTGATTTGAGCAGTTATCGCCGGAATTTAGGGGTTGTTCTGCAAGATGAATTTTTGTTTGAAGGCACTATCAGGGAAAATATAATGTTCCCTAGGCCCAATGCAACGGAGGATGAAGTTATAAAGGCCGTTAAGGCCGCTTATGTGGATGAATTCACCGATAGGTTCGAAAAAGGATTGGACACACTAATTGGGGAACGCGGAGTGAAGCTTTCAGGCGGACAGCGCCAACGTATTGCTATAGCCAGGGCCGTTTTGGCCAATCCAAAAATTTTGATATTGGATGAAGCTACTTCCAATTTGGATACGGAAAGTGAAGCCCTGATTCAAAAAAGTTTAGCCACCCTAACCGAAGGAAGGACTACTTTTGTCATCGCCCATAGATTGAGTACCATAAGGAAAGCCAATCAGATTCTTGTAATAGAAGATGGGAGAATTGCGGAAAAAGGCACTCATGATGAGCTAATAGCAAAAGAAGGACGATACTTTAACTTATTTACCTATCAGGCGAGGATTTAATTTCTATTGGCAGTACTTGTGACCTGATTTGATATTAGGATGCCAATAGTTAGCTCTCAACCACGGTACACTATGTGTATTGGATTGTGGGGTCCAAGAATACAATAATCCCGGAGATGCACAATAATGCTAATTGTTAACTCTCAGGCGCCAACTCCACTTCTAGGCCTTCCAAATCTTCTGTGATATGGATTTGGCAACCTAGGCGGCTGTTATCCTTTACATTGAAAGCTTCGGCAAGCATGGCGTCCTCATCATCGGACATTTCGGGTAATTGATGGTCAGACTCTACATAACATTGGCAGGAGGCGCACATGGCCATACCACCACATATACCAATGGTTCCCTCAGGGGCAAGTTCGTAGGAACGAACTATCTCCATTAGGTTCATATTCATATCCGTGGGTGCGTCTACCTCGTGAACAACCCCGTCCCTGTCCTTAATTTTTATTTTAACATCGCTCATGCCAGAAATATTCTTTTTTGCTAATAGCCAGCAAATTTAAGGGATTTACTTTAGGATTTGGTTGTTTTTTTTAATCAATGGCCTTTACTACTGCCTTAGGGGCTTCTTTTTTACTTCCATCAAAACCGGATACACCGCCTACGGTAGTATATTTCATTACATATTTCTTGTCCGGGAAAATACGTTGGTAGGCACTTTGGCACATTAGGGTTGCCTCGTGAAAGCCACAAAGGATCAATTTTAGTTTTCCGGGATACGTATTTACGTCCCCAATGGCATAAATACCTGGAATGTTGGTCTGGTAATCGAAAGTATCCACTTTTATGGCATTCTTTTCAATTTCCAATCCCCAATCCGCAATAGGTCCCAGCTTGGGCGACAGCCCGAACAAGGGGATGAAATGGTCTATTTCTTTGATGATTTCTTCATCCTCATCGCCGGATTTGTTGATTACTACGGCCTCTAATTTCCCCGATCCTTTTAAGCCAACTACTTCTGCGGGGGTAATAAGGTTTATTTTTCCAAGGTTTTTTAAGGACTGTACCTTCTCTACGGAATCCAAAGCACCTCTAAACTCATTTCTTCTATGTACCAAAGTTACTTCCGAAGCAACATCGGCCAAGAAGATACTCCAGTCCAGGGCGGAATCACCACCACCGGCAATCAACACTTTTTTATTGCGATATATTTCTGGGTCCTTTATAAAATAGGCCACACCCTTGTCTTCATAATCCTTAATTCTATCTATTAAGGGTTTTCTAGGTTCAAAACTACCAAGGCCACCGGCAATTGCCACAATTGGGGCATTGTGTTTGGTACCCTTGTTGGTAGTTACCAAAAAGGTGCCATCTTCCAATTTTTCGATAGTATTGGCCCGTTCCCCCAAAGTAAATCCGGGTTGGAAGGCTTTTATTTGTTCCATAAGGTTATTTACCAGATCACCTGCCAATACTTCAGGGAATCCTGGTATATCGTAAATAGGCTTCTTAGGATAAATTTCGGAACACTGCCCACCTGCTTGTGGTAATGCGTCTATTAAATGGCATTTAAGCTGTAACAGGCCTGCTTCAAAAACTGCAAAAAGTCCTGTTGGGCCTGCACCTATAATCAGAATATCGGTTTTAATCATGGAAAAAAGAACTTAAAATAGCTACAAAGCTAAAAAAGGAATTGAAAATAGATTATGATAAAAGTCAGCTTATTGGACCACATTTATGACCTCCTGTATTTGCGGGGCATATTTTTTTATGGTCATTTCCACGCCACTTTTTAGGGTCATTTGGTTTACCGAACAGCCTACACAGGCCCCTTCCAATTTAACCTTAACCGAATTATCATTGTCTATGGAAATTAGGGAAATATCCCCTCCATCACTTTGCAAAAAAGGACGGATTTCCTCCAAAGCCTTTTCAACGTTGTTTTTAAGTTCAATCGATGTCATAATTACTTCTTTTTAACAGCCGAACAACCTGCCATTGTAGTTATTTTAATAGCCTCCGTTGGAGGTAAACTTTTGTTTCTATCCACCACTTCCTGAACTACATTTTTTGTAATTTCCTCAAAAGCTGTTTCAATTGCAGTTGCCGTTTGTAGTGCCGCTGGCCTTCCTACATCACCGGCTTCCCTAATACTTTGGATTAGAGGTATCTCCCCTAAAAAAGGAACATTTAAATCCTCTGACAAATGCTTGGCTCCTTCTTTTCCAAAAATATAATATTTGTTATTGGGCAATTCCTCTGGTGTAAAATACGCCATATTTTCTATGATTCCCAACACGGGTACATTTATGGAATCTTGTTGGAACATGGCCACTCCCTTTCGGGCATCGGCCAAGGCCACTTCCTGCGGGGTGCTTACTACCACTGCCCCTGTAATTGGTAAGGATTGCATAATGCTTAAATGTATATCCCCCGTTCCTGGAGGAAGATCCAGCAACATAAAATCCAACTCACCCCAATGGGCGTCAAAAATCATTTGATTGAGCGCTTTGGCAGCCATGGGGCCTCTCCAAATTACCGCCTGATTGGGTTGGGTAAAAAATCCAATGGACAAGAGTTTTACGCCATAATTTTCTACGGGCTTCATTTTGGATTTCCCTTCAATATTTACGGCCAAAGGTTTTTCCTGGGCAACATCGAACATGATGGGCATGGAAGGACCATAAATGTCTGCGTCCAATAGGCCCACTTTAAACCCCATTTTAGCTAAGGTGACGGCCAAATTTGCCGTAACCGTGGATTTTCCTACCCCTCCTTTTCCAGAAGCGACCGCAATAATATTTTTAATCCCTGGGATGGGTTTTCCTTTTATCTCATTAACCTTGGGCTTGGCAGCGGGGGCATCCACTTTTACGTTCACGGTAATCTTGGCCTTGTTGTAGACCTTCTCGTGTATCACCTTCAAAATTTCAACTTCGGTTTTCTTTCTCGCCTGTAAACTTGGGTTGGAAATGGTAATATCAACAACTACCTCGTCCCCAAAAACCATAATATTTTTAACCGCGCCACTTTCCACCATATTCTGTCCTTCTCCTGGGACAGTGATGTTTTCAAGGGCTTTAAGTATGTCTTTCTTGTCTAATTTCATCCTAAATCATTCTTATTCAGTCATTATTAAAACTGATTCTAAATTACAAAGATAGGGCTTAGGAGCGAGATTAGGAAGGAAGGTAATTGAAAAGTAAAATAAGGCAATAAGTATCCTTTATACGTTGCGATTTATCCAATATTATCGGCAATTGTAATCAAGAAAATTACTTCAATTCTTGCCAGGGATCCCAAAAGAGATTTTCAAAATCCACGATTTGATTATCCACCACTTCTATTCCCTCATTTTCCAATAACTGCTGCATTAAATTAGTGCCTTCAAAATGATGTTTTCCTGTTAACAGCCCTTTTCTGTTAACTACCCTATGAGCGGGAATATCTCCAATTTTGTGGGCGCCGTTCATGGCCCATCCCACCATTCTAGCGCTTCTGGCGGTACCTAGATATTTGGCAATGGCACCATATGAGGTAACCCGTCCATATGGTATTTGCCTGGCCACTGCATATACTTTTTCAAAAAAGTTTTCATTTTCGGGTTTCATCAGGTATAAAAAATACGTATTAAGGTAATCACCAATAGCAGCATCATTAAGGCACTTAAGATATAATTGGAATTTTTTGAAAACCCGTTGTTCTTGGTTTCCAATTTGGTAAAATAGACCGTGTACAAATAGAGTACTGTAAAAGTGCCGCATCCGGCAGCTAGAATAAAGGTGGCTATATCGCGGAATTGAAATTTTATCCAGCCGGAGGCGTTCCACATGGCATTCAAGCCACTGTAATAGGGAATGGTCAGTAAATTTACCGCCGCCAACAATACTCCTTTAAAGAAACTATTTCTCTTGCTTACCTTAACTATTTTGGGTCGATTAAGTTTATTTTTCTTGCCCTTTAGAAAGAAATAGATGGTAAAAAAAGCAAAGACAATAAGAGCAATTTTTAAAAGAAGGTCTATAATCTCCGGATGTTTGAATAGAAATTTGGAAATCAACACTGAAATATAGGCCTGGATAATGATCATGGTAGACACCCCCAGACTAAAAATAATACCATTGGTCTTACCCTTTTCCACACTAATTTTTGCAGCATTCATGTTCAATAGCCCTGGTGGAACAGTGGCCATGAAGGCAGCTGAAAATGTGGCAAAAAAAAGGATTAGCAAATGTTCCATGGTTTAACTAATTCTAAACTTGATATAGGTGATCGGTTTTCCTTTTTCAAGATACTGTTTTTCGTAGAAAGTCTGTATTTCCAAAACCTCTTTTGGGCTACCTTCGTTTTTATATACATCATGATTGGCATAGAGTACTTCCAATCCTTTTCCGTGTAAAAGGCCCAAGGTGTAGCCGTGCATAAATTCGCTATCGGTTTTTAGATTAACTACACCATCTTCCTTAAGAATCAATTTGTATTTCTCCAAAAAAGCCTCATTGGTAAGTCGGTGCTTGGTGCGCTTATATTTAATTTGGGGGTCTGGAAAGGTAATCCAGATCTCGGAAACTTCATTGGCGGCAAAAAGTCCGTCAATTAATTCTATTTGGGTTCTTAAAAAGGCAGCATTGGATACATTCTCTTCTATGGCCGTTTTGGCACCACGCCAAAAGCGGGCTCCCTTGATATCTATTCCAATGAAGTTTTTATTTTTATTTTGCTTGGCCATCCCAATGGTGTATTCACCTTTACCACAGCCCAGCTCCAAAACTATAGGGTTGTCATTGCCAAAAAATTCATTCCATTTACCTTTTAAGGAGAAAGTGCCATTAGTAATTTCCTCCCTGTTGGGTTGAACTACATTCTTAAAGGTTTCATTCTCTTTGAATCGCTTCAGCTTATTCTTACTTCCCACCGGTACTATTTATTTAAATATTTGGCAAAGCTAATGAAATCTAAGTTTGTTTCTAATATGGAATGTCTATCATCAGGAATTGTTGTTATCTGGTATTTGGATTTTTTTAAATCAAATCGGGATATGCGCCTAGATACCCTAGATAAATACTAACTTAAAAAAATATTTTGTAATAAATATGTGATACTTTTTTGGGATTTTTGAAGGTGTTAGGGAAACTTAAACTGTTAAGCACTATTAAAGTGCCTGAATTGCAGGTTTTTTGAAATTAAATAAATCTTAGTTGCAATTTGCAGATCGGGTATTAAATAGACCGTATTTTTTTTGGCCCTATGTAATGGTTTTGAAATTGGCCGACCTATTATAAGAACTAAACATAACATAGTATAGAAATGAAAAACATTCAAAATAAATGGCCCTTAATGGTTGCTTTCTTTGTTTTTACAATGGGTATTTCCCAAGATTTTGACCAGGATACGGATAGTAATATTCAACAGTACACTCCCTCTAAATTAATGGGTAAAGGGCAATGGGATTTAAAATGGTTTAATAATCTTTATACGGAAACGAAAAGTACTTTTTCCAGTGGTAAGGAGGCCCGAAAAACATTTTTCACTTCTACTATTGAGGTATATACGGGCACGGGTGAAAATAATAGATGGAATCTTGGTGCTATTATAGAGCTAAGGTCCAATGTTGTTGGTGGAAGAGATGCCTTGGATGTTTTTAAGTTCGATGGAGAAAATACTACGGCCAGGTCTGGGATAACTTCTATAGCTCCTTCCGTAAAATTTGTACCTATTGAAGCGCTGAGTAATTTTTCAATTCAGAGTTCCTTTTTTATTCCACTTGTGGATAATGAAACCGAAAATGGGGTGTTTTTGGATCAAAAAGGTTACATATGGCAAAACCGATTTTTTTATGACCTTACTTTTTCCAATAGGAAATGGCAATTGTTTACTGAACTAAATTCTGAATTAAGTTTCGGAAAAGCTGGTGAAAGCTTTGCTAATAACAGCTTAAACTTGTCTCCGGGGATATTTTTAAGTTATTTTCCAAGTTCTAAATTTACCATTTTGGCTCTGGCACAACACTCCCAAAGATTGGATTTAGGGAATAATTTTGCTCAAAACTATACGGCCTTGGGAGGTGGTGTAAAATATCAGTTAACAAATGCTTTAAATATAGAAGCTTTATACACCAATTTTGTAAGAGGTGAAAACACAGGTTTGGGACAAACATTTAACTTAGGCTTACGGGCTATTTTTTAAAATGACCAATAAATAGCCTAATTTAGAGTTCAAATTCTTTATTGATGCGAAATCTGGGCCTACTTATCTTAATTTTTTTACAGCTTGGTTGTAGCGGTCAGGCCGTTGAGAAATTTAATGGAGTAAGTTTCGTGGCCTCTAGGGATAAGGTTTCACAAGAACATGTTGATGCCGTGAGGAATGTCAACGCTAAGTGTGCTGCAGTTATGCCTTTTGGATTTATAAGGGATGCAGATTCACCGGAAATTATTTTCGACACCTCAAGACAATGGTTCGGGGAAACAAGGACTGGGGCCAGACAATATATAGACATCTTGCACCAGAATGGCTTAAAGGTAATGTTGAAGCCCCAAATATGGATTTCCAGGGGTGAATTTACAGGTAACTTAACCATGAATTCTGAGGAAAATTGGAAGGCCTTGGAGAATTCTTATACCAACTTTATTGTGACTTATGCTACTTTGGCGCAGGAAACCCAAGCCGACGCATTTTGTATAGGAACCGAGTTGGAGCAATTTGTTAATCATAGACCGGAGTATTGGGTAGGACTTATCAAAAAAATCAGGAGTGTTTATAAGGGGAAACTTACCTATGCTGCCAATTGGGACGAATATGGAAGGACGCCTTTTTGGGATGATCTGGATTTAATAGGGATAGATGCCTACTTTCCGCTGAGTGATGAGAGGACCCCTACTGTGGAACAATTAAGGAGGGGGTGGCAGCCTCATAAAGAAAAAATAAGGTCGTTGGCCTTGATGAAAAACAAACCAATTATTTTCACGGAATACGGATATAGAAGTAATAATTATACGGCAAAGAAACCTTGGTTGGTGGATCATAGTCAGGACGATGTAAATCTTGAGGCCCAGGCAAATGCTACCAAAGCTATTTTTGAAGAATTTTGGAAGGAGGAGTGGTTTGCCGGAGGATTTGTGTGGAAATGGTTTATTGATCATGAAAAGGCGGGTGGGATAAACGATAATAGGTTTACCCCACAAAATAAGCCGGCCCAAGAGGTGATAAAGAGTTTCTATAAGATGTATTAGGGTTTACTTTCAGGTTTCCGAATCATTGAACTTGGTCCTTTTGGTTTTTGGAGCCTTTTCATATTTAATTCATGATTACTCTTCCCATATAATTGCACATTGATAATGAAAATTGGTTTAAGTGTATTATTGTTTTTTTTATTTTTAGCAGGATACACCCAGCAACCTACGGTTACTGCCGTGAACATTAATGGGGCCACTAGGACTAGTGTTTCTTTTTTAGAAAATCTTATAAAGGTGAAGTCGGGCAGTTTATTGGATTCTGTGGCTTTGAAAGAAGACGTTCAACGCTTAAAACAATTGCCTTCCATTGCCAATGCTATTTTTAGTGTGGAAACCGATTCGGATGACCAGAAATTTGTTATTTATACGGTTGAAGAACATTTTACTTTAATTCCTTTCGCCAATCTTTATACTTCGACCAACGACGAATTTGCATTTAAAATAGGGTTGCAAGAGTACAATCTTTTTGGCAGAAACATGATATTGGGTGGATTTTATCAAAGGGATATCTTTAATTCTTATGGAATAAACTTGAGGGTGCCTTATATTATTAGGGGCAACTTTGGATTTGCACTTAGTTACAATAATATTACAACCCAAGAACCAGTTTTTATTAACAATAATACAGCGGATTACAGATATAACAACAAGGCTTTTGAAATTTTGGGTTTGTACAACATCAACAACAAGAACAGGATCGACTTTGGAATTAATTTGTTTACAGAAGATTACAGTTATCTGACTGGTGCTACCAGCCCAAATGTCCCCCAAGAATTAAAAGTGGACAAATATTTGTATAAGGCTATCTACTATTACGAGAATATAAAATATGATTATCATTATCGTTCAGGTTTTGGCAGCACTTTAAATTTTCAATATGTCAAAAGTCCCAATGAAAATTTACCTGAATTCTTAATTGGGATCAATGACTTTGTCTATTTTAAAAGGATAGGATATCGAGGAAATTGGGCTAATCGCTTGCGTTTGGGCATTGCCAGCAATATTGATACACCTTTTGCTCCTTTTTCGGTAGATAACAATATTAATATACGGGGTGTGGGAAATAAAATAGACAGGGGTACGGCCACCTTAGTGTTTAATACGGAATATAGATATAGTTTTATAGACAAGGATTGGTTTGTATTACAGGGCAATTTTTTTGTCGATTCAGGAACATGGCGTAACCCTGGGGGAGATTTTAGTGATTTTATGGATAGTGAAAATCTAAGGATTTATCCAGGCATTGGTTTCAGATTTATACATAAGCGCATATTTAACGCTATTTTCAGAATAGATTATGGTTATGGGGTCACAAAAAATGCCTCACAAGGGATTGTTTTTGGAATTGGGCAGTATTTTTGATAATATTTGTGTAAAATTAGTATCATGTTGGTCATGAAACCATTTGTCGTATTTTGCATAGTTGCCCTTTTTTCCCTTCCGGTTTTCTCCCAAACTTCGGTTAAAACCGTAATTGCGGAAAAGGGAGATGGTATTTATTCCATTCTTAGGAAGCAAGGGATGAATCCGGTTAGGCACTACGGACATTTTGTTGATCTTAACCAAGATAATTTACGGGATAGCATGCATCTTTATGAGGGACGGGAATACATTATACCTCCCGTGCCAGTAGATACTGTTTCCATAGAGGAATCCGTTGTAAAAAAGACTACCGAAATTAAGGCAGTATCCAATATCCTCAACGATGATATTTTTGGTAAGGATTACGCTACCACTGAAATAAAAAGTAATAAGTTGCAAGGGGCCATTTATTATTTAATATCAGGTCACGGCGGGCCGGATCCCGGTGCTATAGAAAAATATGAAGGCAAAATTATAGCTGAGGACGAGTATGCCTACGATATTACGTTGCGATTGGCAAAGGAGCTTATATCCCATGGGGCCAAGACCTACATTATTATCAGGGATTCCAATGATGGTATAAGGGATCAGCGTGTTCTGGAAATAGATAGGGACGAGGTGGCCTATCCCAATGAGGAAATCCCTTTGAACCAATTAATGCGTTTAAAGCAGCGTGTTGATATAGTGAACAAACTCTATTTGGAAAATTCGGGAAAATATCAGCGGTTAATAGTGACCCATGTAGATAGCCGCAGCAGGGGCCAGAATATAGACGTGTTTTTCTATCATCATGAGAAAAGTAAGAATGGAAAGCGTTTGGCGGAAAGTATCCATGAGACCTTTTTGAAAAAATACCAGTTGTACCAGCCTAACAGAAATTATGAAGGTACCTTCGCAGATAGAAGTGGACTGTATTTGGTTAAAAATACCTTGCCTGCCATGGCCTATATAGAGATTGGGAATATTAAAAACAAAAAGGACCAAAAGCGTATCCTGGACCCTGACAATAGGCAAGCTCTTGCCAAATGGATTTCAGAAGGGGTGTTGTTGGATTTTGACAACAGAAATTAGGGATATTTAAGGGGCGATATTTTTCTTGTAATAGCGGTACAATTGGTCGGGGCCAAAACCCAATAAATTCTTCAAATGAATTATTCCAAAGTGATATTGAAGTTTATAAGAACCATATTGTTCATATTTTCTTGCGGAGGTTAAAACGCTATGTGGCAGAACTGTAAAATTTGATATTTTGTAAAGGCGGCCAATAAATTCTGAGTCTTCGTAAATAATATAATTTTCATTAAAGCCGCCCGATTTTTGGAATAGGTCCTTAACAATAAACAGCGATTGATCGCCGCCCCTACATAACTTGTGGTTAATTCTGCTGAACCAGGCGAAGAATCGTAAAAACTTTTTGGAGGTATCGAACTTCATTCTAAAGCAGCCCGAAGATATATTGTGGTGTATGGCATTTAGAATATAAAGGTCAAAGTCTTTTGGCGGATAGGTGTCGGCGTGCAAAAAGTAAAGGACGTGGCCCGTGGCCAATTCCGCGCCTTTGTTCATTTGTTTGGCACGCCCCATTTCTGAGGTGATGATCCTTGCTCCCAAAGCTTTTGCCAAGCTTGGGGTGCCATCCGTACTGCCACCATCCACAACAATTATTTCCTTGATATTCTCGGGGTTGCTGTTCGCTTTTAAATGCTGCAACAAATTACCAATATGGGCGGCCTCATTGAGGGTTGGGATTATTATGCTAAGAGTTGTTGAATTACTCAATTTCATTTAATCCCCAATTATAGTTCAAATAACTTATTTTGGTATTGGAAGTCAATTTTTGATAGGCATACTTGTTAAGGTAATCTATCAAGGAACCATTTTTAGTAAAATCTTTTTTGTACCAGTTGAAAATTTCGGATAGGGAAGCTTTTTCCTTTGATAGCAAGTTTCTTTTGGGGTCATTAATGAAATCTATAGCCGTTTGTTCCAGCATTTTTTCAAGATTGGCAGAAGTAAAAGCTGTGTTCAATAATTTTGGACAGGAATAAGAGGCGCAGTTAATGGCAAAATGAATTCGCGGTTCATCCATTTTACGCAGTATTTTGTGTTCCAGATCGCCCAAAGAAATTTTTTCACCTCCCATTTGCACAATATTTTTCCCCCATGGATTTTTGATGTCCTTGATACTTTTGGTAGGATAATTGTCCAAAATAAGTTTTACGGTAGCGGCATTGTAAAGGTTTATATAATAAGCAAGTCTTTCGGGTTTGGGAGACTTATCCATTGGGCGGTTCTTTGCCAAATAATCCAAGTAATTCTTTAGTGCTTTGATATCCTCGGAAAAGCCTTTATAGTTGACATTTCCTGTATCGTCTACGTGCTTTTTGAGTAAAATGTCCCATTTGGAATGATCTAATTGAAATTCAATTTCAGGAGCATCATTTAACGTATACCTTGGGGTAGGGGCAATACTATGAACACTGCCAATTAATAGTAGAATCAGTAATATGGATAATTTAAGGCGCATAGTAATATTATTTACCTCTTATTAGTGTAGCCAACTCCTTAAACCTTACATCGAATTGATTATTAACAGCAACCTCCGCCATTATAATGCCAAGTACTATCGCTTATATGAATTTCAGAATTACTTTTTTGTAGTGCCGATGCTGTTTTGTCACAAACTGCCAATGGCTGGTTCTGCATTAGAACATGGCCGTTTTTATCGTCAAAATATTCTTCATTACCGTAATAAATGGCTGTTTTTCCAGTAAAAATGCAAGGGCCGTCCTTGGGCATAGGGTCTTTGATGGCAGCAATTTCAATAGATTCAATAAAGATTAAATCATCTGTCGGATAGTGATTGGGAGAAAGAACACGGTAGGATTTTCGAGCTCTAATTTCTATGGTACCAAAACCTGCATCCGTCAAAACCTTCACATAATCTTTAATTGGGATACTGCCACTTAAACAAAGGGCTCTAAGTCGATCATCGTTACGCAATGTTTCGTTCATAGGCTGTTCGCAGGTAGGGTCGCTCATAACCAATCGGCCATGGGGTTTTAATACACGATACATTTCCGAAACGGCCTTCTTCAAGTCTTCTGTCTTAAAGATGTTAAATAGGCAGTTCTGTGCTGCAACATCTATACTTTCATCCTCAATGGGTAGGTGTAGGGCATCCCCTTTCACAAGGTTTACGAACTCGCTCTTAAACCAAGGGTTTTCCTGTTCCGCTATTTTAAAGTTTTCTTTGGAGGCTTCCAGCATTTCATCCACAACATCAACCCCGGTTACCCCGCCCGTTTGTCTGGAAAAATATGAAAACTGCAATAGCTCCATTCCGCCCCCGACACCTACATATAGCACCTTTGGGTTATTGACCAAATCCTGGGCAGAAACCGTACTTCCACAACCGTAGTTCATCTCCTGCATAATTTTTGGGACGGATAATCCAGGGAACTGCCAAATAGGATTCGTGGTGCAGCACAGTCCAACATCCGGGGTCAATGCGGCATTCTTATATAACTCATTTGTTGCTTCTAAATAACTCATGTCTTTATGCTTAAAAGTTAGTCATCGGGTTTGTAATATCCTTTCCTCACTAATCACTAATCACTAATCACTAATCACTAATAGTAATTATATTCCCTTGATCAATTCCCTAAATAATTTTATCATTTTTGGTTCCGTTTTCCCTGCAATTGCAATTATTTCGGAAATGTTGACGGGTTTTAGATTGTCAGGGTCGCATTCGTCCGTTAGTACAGATACGGCCACTACCGGCAATTTCAGGTGATTGGCAACGATTACCTCTGGAACGGTGCTCATTCCTACTGCATCGGCACCGATAATTTTCAGCATTCGGTATTCCGCCTTGGTTTCCAGTTGTGGCCCTACCACGGAGGCGTAAACCCCCTTCTGAAGGGTAATGTTTTCCTTTTTGGCTATTTTTTCCAAACTTTTGCGCATTGGAATGTCATATGGTTCGCTCATATCAGTAAAGCGATCTCCAAATTCACTAACGTTTTTAAATGCTAGGGGAGACCCGCCTTGAAGGTTAATATGGTCCTCGATAAGCATGAGGTCACCTTTTTTAAAATCGGGGTTAATGGCCCCTGCAGCATTGGAGATAAATAGTTTTTTTATTCCAAGCATTTGCATTACCCGAATAGGGTAGGTAACGTCCAAAAGATCATATCCTTCGTAAAAGTGAAACCTGCCCTGCATGACGACTACTTTTTTGCCTTCCAAGACTCCATAGATCAATTTACCGGAGTGGAATTCTACGGTAGCCAAAGGAAAATAGGGAATATGATTGTAATGTGCCTCTATCGGATTTTCAATTTCATCTGCCAGTTTGCCCAAACCTGTTCCTAGTACAATGCCAATTTCAGGGGCTTCAAAGCCCTTTCCTATTAGATAATCAGTAGATTCCTTCAGTAATTTACCTGTCATATAATTTCAATTTTTTAAAAAGGTTCGGAAGATTTCAATATCCTTGATATCTTCAAAATAGTCAATATCATTTTTAGGAGCCAACAGGTCGTAGTTTTTACCTTTTAAATCCTGTATGGTATCCTCCAATACAGTGTCAGTACCCCAAGTTTTATTTTTAAAAAGAACGGGGTTCAAGACTTTCATCCCCAGCAAATAATAGCCGCCATCAATGGCCGGACCTATTACGTAATCATGATGATCCAAGATTTGAAAAGCTTCCAACAAATCATTTTCGTTTAAATCGTACATGTCACTGCCAATAATAATAATTTTTTCATGGCCTGCATTAAATCCGTCAATAAAGGCATTGGACATGCGCTCACCTAAATCATTACCGGATTGCACTTTTTTTTCATAAACGGATTTATCCCAAATATCATTTTCCCAAATATCATCGGAATAGTACACCCACTTCCCAATTTTTAGACCCTTTGTAATATTCTTGGTATGGTCAAGTAAAAATTTATATATGTTAAGGGCACTCTCGTCGCCCACAGTTGCTGCCAACCTCGTTTTGCATTTGCCAAGTTCCGGGTTACGTGTAAATATGATAAGTAGGTCTTTGGGGTGGTTCATATTGACTGTTGAATATCTTTTTAATTTATTGGACTTGGTCTTAATGGTCGTTATAGCTTTGTATTCATTACTGAATTGCAGGCTGGAAATTGAGATTTTGATAAGACGCCATCTGTTTGTCCCGCCCATTAAGGCAGCTTTATGCCTTTTGGCAAAGTAAGTATTTAGTTGTTGTGTTTTCTTTGTCCATATACTTTAGTGGCATTGTTCAACATTTTACCCCAGTGCTTGTTATAGGCATGCACCCTATCCGTTTCTTGTCCAATGGAATCATATACTGGAAAATCCTTGTTTTTCCATTCAAAAATACCCCCGTATAAATTGTAAACCTCCATATAGCCCTTTTTTAAAAGCTTTTCTCCCACATCTTCAGAACGCACCCCAATGGAACAATAGACAACAATGGGGGTGTTTTTATCGGGAATGCTGTCGGAAACCATATCTATATCAAATTCTTTGTCACCGACCCATACGGCATTTTTAAGATGACTCACCTCAAATTCCTCCTTTTTCCTGGTATCAAGGAGTAAGAACTCGTTATTCTGCGTTAATTCGTCCACCTTTATATAAGGCACACTGTTGTTGTTGAAGTTCCTTAATGCCTTGTCTATCTTACTTTGACCGTGCAGTCCGTAAAGGCAAAAAAGGCTTATGATTATATGGAACAGATATTTCATAGGAAGATGTACATCGTAGGGCAAAGATAGTATATTGGTAATATAACCTGATGGGACAACCAATGGCTGCAAATTAATTTTATTTAAGACCGAAGGGATCTCCATTATTAAAATTTGATTTTTTAATTTCACGGTTCCGTAATTGCGCAATTTGTTTTCTTTTAATCTTTGAAGATATTTTTTTGGCAATCACCTTGATAATCTGCCTTTGCTATTGATAAAGCTCATTTTAATATTATTATATGCCCGATAAAAAGAAAAAGAATCATGACTTTAGTTCCAACCTCTATTCCTATTGGAAAAAATCCCGGAGGTTTAGGGTTGGGATTTTTGCTGACATACATGATGCCCTGTTTATAATAGCGGGAATTTTTTCTGCTGCCTTTGGTCTGGAGAGTTTTCTATTGCCCAACAGCTTTATTGATGGTGGGGCAACGGGAATCTCACTCTTGATCTCGGAAATCTCGTCTATGCCCTTATATATATTGATTATTCTTGTTAATATTCCATTTATATTTCTTGGTTATAAAGTGATAGGCAAACAATTTGCCATCAAGGCCTCTTTGGCAATTATTGGCTTGGCCATAGTTTTGGCCACGGTACACTTTCCTGAAGTAACAGAGGACAAACTCCTGGTAGCCGTTTTTGGAGGTTTCTTCCTAGGTGCCGGAATTGGTCTTTCCATTAGGGGAGGTGGTGTCTTGGATGGCACCGAGGTTCTCGCCATTTATCTGAGCAGGAAATTAAGGACCAAAATTGGGGATAATATTATAGTGATAAACATAATAATATTCTTGGCAGCGGCCTACTTCCTTTCTTTGGAAACCGCACTTTATTCAATGTTGACCTATTTATCGGCTTCGAAAACTTTGGATTTTGTGGTGGATGGGATCGAGGAGTACACTGGGGTTACCATTATATCTGCCCGAAGTGAGGAGATCAGACTTATGATTACGGAAAAATTAGGTAGAGGCCTTACCATTTATAAGGGTCATGGCGGATATGGAAAAAGCGGCGTACATAATGAGTACGACATTATTTATGCGGTAATTACCAGATTGGAGATTAGTAAATTAAATACTGAACTGGAAAAAATAGACCCCAATGCCTTTGTTGTAATGAACAGCATAAATGACACTAAAGGGGGCATGATTAAAAAGCGGGCCCTGAACCATTAAAACTCCAATTGTTTAACAGATATGTAAGTATTGTGGAAGTATTGCTACCAATGTAACTATTGTTACCCATTGTTGGATTAAGAAGGACTAATTTTGGGTGTAAATAGTAGTACATTTTTATGGAACAAGCAGTACAGAATACGAAACAGGAATTGGTACGGGATGGTTTAAAGTCGTCTATGGGTTATGTGGATTACAGGTTAATGGTTTCCAATTTGGCTTTAGAGGGAAAATCCACGGGATCAATAGAAAGTCAGGAATTGAGTGATTATACACGTCTGAACGATCAGAGGATGAAACGTTTGGACAAGACTATTAAGATCGATGCTGATTCCGAAGCCAAAATTAAGGGAGTGGATAAAAAAACTACCTGGTTGGTGCTTACTGAAAGTTGGTGTGGCGATGCCGCCCAAACGCTTCCTGTAATGAATAAGATTGCGGATTTAAATGAGAATATTTCCTTAAGACTTGTATTGAGAGATGAAAACTTAGAGTTGATGGAGCAGTTTTTGTCCAATGGGGCTATGGCTATTCCTAAGCTGATTTCCATTGATGATACTACGGGCAAGGTAATTGGGGAATGGGGTTCCCGGCCCTCTATTGCTGCCAAAATGGTGCAGGATTACAAAAGCAAATATGGGAAGTTGACGCCAGAATTTAAACAGGATCTACAACTCTGGTATAATAAAGATAAGGGACAAAATACGGTGGCCGACCTATTATCTTTGCTTTTCTTGGAATAGATAGGTAATGGTGCCCATTTGTTCAGCCTTTTCTCCGGTATTGAATTTGGATTTTAAGGCATATTCAATAGCGTTATCCACTAGACAACCATTGAGGGTGCTGGAACTTTTTTTGTTAACATCGGCCTCTATGACCTTTCCTAAGGGGTCAACCTTAATGTTAATGACCACTTTGCCCCCTTCTATGCAGGTATAAATGGGTATGGGAAGGCTGGTATGCCTTCTGTCTACCAAGGAGTAGGAGATAGAAGTCCTTCTTTTGGCCAAATTGTTGGTCATTACTTCTTTACTAGCTTCCTTTTCTCCCAATAGTTCTTGTTTTTCCCTTCTTCTCTTTGCCAATTCTTTTACTCTTGCGGCGTATTCGGAGTCGGAGCTAAGATAGTCCGTGGGGTCGTCACTATCGGAGGACAGCTCCTGTTCTTCCAAAATTTCCTCTAATGTTTTGAGTGGCTCAGGATTGCCAAAACTTGGTTTATTGGCCTCATTATAGGCCATATGACTTTTAACGGGATCGGCCTTGGCCATTTCCTCCATTTCTTTTAATTCTTCCTCGATTTGCTTTTCCAAATCCTCCTCTTCCAACAAACTTAATTCAATAACATACTCTTCCTTTTCTTCCTGCCCAAGGTGGATGTTGTATAAACCTAGCACCACCAAGGCCATGGAAAAGAATGTTATTAAGAAAGAAAGCTGTTTACGGTTTAAATTCATAGTGATATAACCACGTTTTATCAAAAATATTTCAAATTATCGACGAACGGTTAGGTTACCACTTTTATTATCGAAGTTTAACTGTCGATTTGCAGTAAGTTACCAAATTCCTCGGGGGTTATGGCCTTATTTACGTTGTAATCACCTATTTTGGTTCTTTTCAACGAGGATAAATGCGCGCCGGATTGCAGCGCTTTTCCAAAATCATGGGCCAAAGACCTAATATAGGTGCCTTTGCTGCAGACCACCCTAAAGTGGACCATTGGCAGTTCTATAGAGGTAATTTCAAATTCTGTGATAGTGACCCCTCTTTTTTTAATCTCTACTTCCTTGCCTTCCCTTGCGTATTCATAAAGTCTTTTGCCATCTTTTTTTAGAGCTGAGAAAACTGGTGGAATTTGTTCTATATCTCCAATAAATTGGGCAGTGGTACTGTGTATCAGTTCATTGGTAATATGATCTGTGGGGAAGTTTTCGTTTATTTCCGTTTCCAGATCATAGGAAGGGGTTGTGCCACCTAGGGTTATAGTGCCCGTGTATTCTTTTTCTTGACCCTGTAGTTCGTTTATGGTTTTGGTGGCTTTTCCTGTACAGATAAGTAATAATCCTGTCGCCAGCGGGTCAAGGGTCCCGGCGTGGCCTATCTTAATTTTTTTTAGTTGAAATTTCTTTCTAATTTTCCATTTTAAGGAATTAACTGCCTGAAAGGATGACCAACCAAGCGGTTTGTCTATTAGTAAAACCTGTCCGTCTAAAAAGTCTTCCTTTGTCATTAGATTACCGTTAGCGGACTTATAAAATAATGTATGATAATGATTGCGAAACCTACTACTATTCTGTAGTAGCCAAAAACCTTAAAACCGTGTTTGCTTAAATATCCAATAAAGGTCTTAATTGCGAAAAGGGCCACTACAAAACCAACTACGTTACCTATAATCAATAAATTTATTTGTTCGGAGGTAAGGGTAAATCCGGCATTGTAATAATCATAACTCTTTTTAAGGGTAGCCCCGAGCATGGTAGGCAAGGCCAGAAAGAATGAAAATTCTGCCGCCGCTGTCCTGGATAATTTCTGGGTCATACCTCCAACAATACTGGCACCGCTTCTAGATACTCCAGGAATCATTGCCAAACACTGGAAGAGTCCAATCTTGAACGCTGTAGCATAGGAAATATCGGTGTTTTCTGAATTTCCGAACCAGTCATCCACCTTTAATAGAATGAATCCTCCTATAACCAAGGAAATGGCAACTACCAGCGGACTTTCCAGTAAGGCGTCTATGAAATCACTTAAAAGTAGGCCAAAGACCACCGCCGGAATAAAAGCGACCAAAAGTTTATAATAAAAATCGATACTTTGGAAGAATCGCTTAAAGTATAGTACCACGACCGAAAGGATGGTACCTAATTGTATGACGATAGTAAACAATTTGGTGAAATCTTCCTGGGCAATACCAAAAAAGGAAGATGTAATAATCATGTGTCCAGTTGAAGAAACCGGTAAATACTCGGTTATACCTTCAATAATGGCAAGAATAATAGCCTCAAATATGTCCAAAATTTATTTCTTCTTATGCGGATTCAACAGAATGGCGTAAACTTCTATCCCAAGGCCAATCAATACCAATGTTGGGGCCAAGCGTATTCTTCTGAAATTATAAATTTCAGGATTAAAGACATTGGGATCGTCACTTCCTCCACCGCTCATAAGGATAAATCCTAGGCTTATTAAGGCCAAACCAACAAACATAAAAAGGTAATTTTTTTTCTGAAAAATAAATTCCTGTCTAGGCTTTTGTGGTTGATTATTGTTTTGTTTTTTACTCATGCCGCAAAGTTAATAATATAAATCGTCTGTTCTAAGGTTTAAGAAACGTTGTGTTGCAAAAAATGTACTTATAAAGGAAATCAAGACCCCTAAAAAGAAGACACTTGCAAAAAGAAATATGAGAATTGTAGGGTCCTGAAAAAGGTTGAGTTCCGGAAAATTTATATTTACATAGTATATTACAAAGCCTAGAGCAATTAAGGCTATGACCGCTCCAAGGACCCCCAATTTAATGTTGGTCCAAATAAAGGGTCTGCGGATAAAAGTTTTAGTGGCTCCAACCATCTGCATGGTTTTTATAATAAAGCGCTTGGAGTAAATGGATAGTCGGATGGAACTATTTATCAAAAGCACAGCGATAAAGGTGAAGATACCACTCGCGACCAGAATCCAGAAACTTATTTTTTTTACGTTATCGTTTAAAAGTGTAATCAAGGGTTTGTCGTAGCTCACTTCTTCAATATAGTCCCGACTTGAAATTTCCTCTGCTATTTCAGCAATCTTCTCTGTAGAAACATAATCGGCCTTAAGTTGCACGTCTATGGAATTCTTAAGGGGATTATATCCCAAGAAATCCAAAAAATTCTCTCCAATTTCTTCACTGTGTTGTTCTGCCGCCTGTTCTTTGGAAACATAGGTGGCCTTTTTGGTATATTCGGCCATGGCCAAACTTTTTTGCAATTGATCAACCTCCACTTCCTTGGCATTGTCCTTAAGAAATACCGATATGGTAATCTGCTCCTTAAAATGGTCTGCCAACTTTTTAGTATTCAATACCAAAAGTCCCAAAATCCCCAATAGAAAAAGGACTAGGCCAATACTTAGGACTACTGAGAAATAGGAAGAAATCAGTTTTCTTTTTTGAAAACGTTCGAATGATGTGCTCATAGTACAAAATCAATATGTAAAAATAGGAAAGTAAATTGAATTAAAAATAGCAGAGGCTCCTTTCCTCACTAATTAGAAGCTGTACTATGGTCTAGCGGTTTCATTTGGCCTCTTGAAAACCTCTTCTTTTTACTAGAAATCATCTTTTTAAGGCGAAATGGCCTTTTTTTATGTTGTTGTTAACTTTAAATTGAAACCAATAATCAGAGGCGGGAAGTTCTCGCCCATTATAACTACCATCCCATTCGAAAGGACTGTTCATTGTGGTTTTTAAAAGGTTGCCATAGCGGTCAAAAATACTTAATTGTGCCGGTTTTAAATTTTCGGCCCCACTAATCTTGAAAGTATCATGTATACCATCTCCATTAGGGGTAAAAAATTTAGGGATTACCAAATGAACATAAGGGAGATTTGTTGTGCCACAGTTGTTTTTCTCACGGGCAAAGAGGGTATATAATCCGCCCTCAGTATTGGTAAACTGATTATCGTCTTGGTAATTATAACCATCTAGGGAATATTCAAAATCCCCATTATTATCCATGATTATGGTAAGGGTGTATTCCTCCGAAATGGCTGTTTTTATTTTAGGCGCATCAATTTGATTTAAGGTAATGGTTTTTTTGGTAGAACAGCCATTGTCATTGGTTAGTGTAACAGTATAGATTCCGGGGGTACTAACATTAATATCAGAGGTAGTTTCGCCGGTACTCCACTCATAGTCTACATTACTTGTGTCGGAGGACAAGGTGATGGTCGTATTTTCACAGAAACTCAGGGTTTCATCTGTTGGTTTTTGGGGGTCGTCGTGTACAATAATGGATACGGGTGTCCTTTGGCTGGAGGAACAACTCAATATGGAATCGGGATCGTGAACGAAGGAGCCAGGGACCGGTGGTCCCAAAGGGGCGGGCAAAGCCCGAGATTCAGCATAATACGTGCCCGATGTTAGAGCCAAAAGAGTGGTACTGTTGGCAAGCAACAGATTACCGCCTATGGGTTCGTCATACCAATCCACTGTTAAATCTTCATACCATTCCACTTCTTCATCTATGCTTACAGTTAGCATCCTGTTTTCGGATCTACAAGCTTCTATATTTCCAAGGCTCAGGGGAGGGTCGGGCTGGGGTACGCTGAAAATCTCGTATACTTGATAATCAAAATTACATAAAGAGCCTGGTGATTCTTCATCGATTAATACATACCTATAAAAGCGATAATTGGTCGACGACGATGGAATAATATATCGGTTACTGAGTCCTGGTACATTACTAATAGCGTCTTCCCAATCTCTGCCATCTGTACTTTTCTGCCATTTATTGACGTATTTAAAATTTTCTGTTTGTTGAGGGCTTGAACGAATGATTGTAGAATTTACTTGAAGTCTTATACTGGTAGGAGGCGCTGTTTCACAGCGGGGAAAACTAGTATTACCCCATTCATCGTACACGACAGTCTGAACGCGGCAATTTTGGGCAACAGTATTCACCTTTTTTGGGATTGTAATTGTTTGCTCTTTATGAGGGGGATATGCGAGTGCGTGCGGAGAAATACAGTCTTGGCTGCTTTCGGTTTCATCCCATACCGAAAATAGGGGCAGGCCAGTATGTATTGTGTTATGCTTAAATTCTCCATAAACAAAATTGCTGTAAAAGCAAACTACTAAAAGTAGTTTAGTACACAGTTTTCCTGAGAAATAGTTCATATTGAAAGTTATATATTTTGTGACAAATGAGCAACTTGTTTCGTTGACATGTCATTTTGCCGCTTGTAATCCCTTATAATGGGTTTAATTCTCCAAGGCTTGCCTGCCCATTCCAGTCAGGCCGGCCTTTAATGTAACCTGTTTTTTCAGAAGCATGCCATTTATCCTTGGGGCTAGGGTATTCATTGGATTTATTTTTAAGGTGTGAAATTGGCTGGAGGAGATGTTGTTGTAGCCTGCTTGAAACAATTCCTAATTTATATATTCTTACCACTATAATCTTCATCTTAGGCCCTATTGTGATAGTTCATTTCATAGATTAAACTTATTTTTGCGCTACATTAATAAATGCAGGGGTGTGCAGTAGGTACACTGGATTAAAATACAATACATTAGGATGACTTACGATTTTAGGAAGATTGAAGAAAAGTGGCAGAAATTTTGGGCGGAAAACCAAACCTTTAAAGCGGAGAATAACTCCCAAAAAGAAAAGTTTTATGTGTTGGATATGTTTCCATATCCTTCCGGTGCCGGTTTGCATGTAGGGCATCCTTTAGGTTATATTGCCAGTGATATCTATGCACGTTACAAAAGGCACAAAGGTTTTAATGTATTGCATCCTATGGGATACGATTCCTTTGGATTGCCTGCGGAGCAATATGCTATTCAAACAGGGCAACATCCTGCCATTACCACAGAGACCAATATCAACAGATATAGGGAGCAATTGGATAAAATAGGCTTTTCTTTTGATTGGAGCCGGGAAGTTCGTACCTCGGATCCCAGTTATTACAAATGGACTCAATGGATCTTTATCCAGCTTTTTAATTCCTGGTACAATAAGGATACCGATAAGGCGGAAGATATTTCCAGTCTGATTGCTATTTTTGAAAAAGAGGGCAATCAAAGTGTAAATGCTGTTTGTGATGAAGATGTTGCAGCATTTTCAGCAGCCGATTGGAAAGCCTTTACCGCAAAGGAACAACAGGAAGTGTTATTGCAATATAGGTTGACGTATTTGGCGGAGACCGAAGTAAATTGGTGTCCCGCCTTAGGGACGGTTTTGGCGAACGACGAGATTGTCAATGGAGTTTCGGAACGAGGTGGTCATCCGGTGATCCGTAAAAAAATGACGCAGTGGAGCATGCGCATATCTGCCTATGCCCAGCGGTTGTTGGACGATTTAACTATGGTAGATTGGCCTCAGCCCTTAAAGGACTCCCAAACCAATTGGATCGGTAGGTCCGAGGGGGCGGAAGTAACGTTTAGGGTTAAGGGGCGTGAAGAAGTGATAGATGTTTTCACCACCCGCCCAGATACGATATTCGGGGTTAGTTTTATGACCTTGGCCCCAGAGCACGAATTGGTTGCCAAAATAACTACTTCTGAGCAAAAGGAAGAAGTAGAGGCCTACATAGCGGCTACGGCCAAACGCAGTGAGCGCGATCGTATGGCCGATGTAAAGACCATTACGGGAGCCTTTACCGGTGCTTTTGCGGAACACCCATTTAGCAAGGAACCCATTCCAATTTGGATAGGGGATTATGTATTGGCCGGTTATGGTACCGGGGCGGTAATGTCCGTTCCCTGTGGAGATCAGCGCGATTACGACTTTGCAAAGCATTTCAATATTCCTATTCCAAATATATTCGACGGAGTGGACATTTCTGAAGAGGCCTTTGCCGATAAGGAAAAGACAGTCATTGCCAATTCCGACTTCTTAAATGGACTTCCCTATAAAAAGGCCGTTAAACGCGTCATTTTCGAATTGGAGAAATTGGAACAAGGAACTGGAAAGATCAACTACAGGTTGCGAGATGCTGTATTTAGTCGCCAACGCTATTGGGGGGAACCTTTTCCAGTATATTATGTGGACGGGATGCCCCAAATGATCAGAGCCGAACATTTGCCTATTGTACTACCTGAAGTTGAAAAATACTTACCAACCGAAACGGGGGAACCCCCTTTGGGCAATGCTACGGTTTGGGCCTGGGACGTAAAGAAGTCTGCAGTTGTCAATAATCAGTTAATAGATCATAAAACCGTATTCCCGTTAGAGTTGAATACCATGCCGGGTTGGGCAGGAAGTTCGTACTACTTTAACCGTTATATGGATCCCAATAATAAGGAGGAAGTATTTTCCCAAGAGGCCATTAATTACTGGCAGGATGTAGACTTATATATTGGAGGTAGCGAGCATGCTACCGGACATTTGCTGTACAGCCGTTTTTGGCAGAAGTTTTTGTTCGATAAAGGCATAGTGCCAAAACCCGAGTTTGCCAAAAAACTCATCAATCAAGGGATGATCACGGGGACAAGTGCTTTTGTTTATAGATATGTATTGAATTGGTATACTGGAGATTCTGAGGAATGGGATTCTAAGAGTGAGAATAATCATCAAGTTACACTGATAGTTTCTAAAAAATATTACAAATGGTTAAATTCTGAAGAGTACAGTTTAGATAATAATCTTGTAATTGATGTTTTAGGTGATCATATACCAGATTCTTTTCATAATGGAAGATTTAGGAGTTCTGATATAGCTTTAATACATGCAGATGTTTCTTTTTTAAATGCATCAGATGAACTAGATATTGAAGCATTTAAAAAATGGAGGCCAGAGTATGAAGATGCGAAATTTGTTCTAGAGGACGGGAAGTACGTTGTAGGTCGTGAAGTAGAAAAAATGTCCAAGTCCAAATACAATGTGGTAAGTCCGGATAATATCTGCCAGGAGTACGGTGCAGATTCCCTGCGTTTGTACGAAATGTTCCTAGGACCTTTGGAGCAATCCAAACCTTGGAATACTGCGGGTATTACAGGGGTTCACAGTTTTCTTAAGAAAATGTGGCGTTTGTTCCACGGGGGAGATGAAGGGGCCTTTTTGGTCACCGATGCCGAACCTACCGCAGATAATTTAAAGACTTTGCACAAAACTATCAAGAAGGTGGAAGAGGACATTGAGAACTTCTCTTTCAACACCTCTGTATCTACCTTTATGATTGCTGTGAATGAATTGTCTGCCCAGAAATGTTCCAGCAAGGCTATTTTAGAGCCCTTGACTATTTTGGTTTCTCCCTATGCACCGCATATAGCGGAAGAGCTGTGGAGTAAATTGGGACACGCCACCTCTATAGTCACTGCTCCCTTTCCTAAATTTGAAGGGAAGTATTTGGTGGAGAGCAGTAAGGAATACCCTATTTCTTTCAATGGGAAAGTGCGCTTTAAATTGGAGTTGCCGGCAGATCTTTCCAAAGAGGAAATAGAGGCTGCTGTAATGACGCATGACAAAACACAGGAACAACTACAGGGTCGTACCCCTAAAAAGGTGATTGTGGTCCCGGGAAAAATTGTCAATATAGTAGGATAAGGAGATTGATCTGAAGGTTAAGTTTTATTCAGGAATATCATTGGATTTAAATTCACATTGTGGGGATTGTCCATAAAATTGTATCTATCGGGATGGAAAATATCGAAATTATGGGCATGGTGGCAGCCGTGCTAACTACCTATTCTATAGTGCCGCAGGTATATAAGACCTGGAGCAATAAATCTACCAAAGATATTTCGCTCACCATGTATTTGGCAATGTTCCTTGGAGTGGTACTATGGTTGATTTATGGTATATATCATGAAAGTGTGCCCATGATCTTGGCCAATTTTATTACTGCGGTGTTACTATTTATTATGATAGTTCTTAAGCTAAGATATAAATAGCTGGCAATTTCTTTATTGAAATTTCTTATTATTTGGTGCAGTATATGGCCAGCCTTTTTATTGGGTTCGTACACATAATGTGAAAAGTGTAATAATCAATGATTCTGTCCTCATTTAGGGGATTTTCTTTTTTTCTTATACTTATTTTTTCCATTTTTGGAATTCTTACCATCATTTAAAAGTGGTAATAAATAATGACTCTTGCCTGAAAGTGGTGTTTTTTTCATTTAGTTTAAAAAAAGAATTGACAATGAAAGTCGGGATTCCAAAAGAAATCAAAAATAATGAAAGTAGGGTGGGCATAACACCTGCCGGGGTTTTTGAACTGGTGAGAAATAACCATACGGTATATGTGCAAACCGGAGCCGGTGATGGCAGTGGGTTTTCAAATAGCGATTATCAACAAGTGGGAGCCATTGTTTTGGATACCATAGGTCAGGTTTACGCCATGAGCGATATGATTGTTAAGGTAAAGGAGCCTATAAAGGAGGAGTATGCCCTGGTTCAAAGAGGGCAAGTTGTATTTACCTATTTTCATTTTGCCTCTAGTGAGGGACTTACTGAAGCCATGATAGATCGTAAGGGTATTTGCATAGCCTATGAAACTGTAGAAGATGAAGATGGAACATTGCCATTATTGACGCCCATGTCCGAAGTTGCTGGTAGAATGGCCATTCAACAAGGGGCCAAATACTTGGAGAAACCAGAAAAAGGCCGAGGGGTGCTCTTGGGAGGGGTTCCTGGAGTGGCACCGGGAAGGGTTTTGGTACTAGGAGCTGGTGTTGTAGGGATTCAAGCTGCTAAAATGGCAGCCGGACTTGGGGCCCATGTTACTATTTTGAATGTTAATATGAAACGGCTTCGTTATGTAAATGATGTAATGCCAAGTCATGTGGTGACAGAATTTTCAAATGAATTCAATATTAGGAAACATATTAAGGACCATGATCTAATTGTTGGGGGTATCTTATTAAAGGGAGCCAAAGCCCCTAAGATTATTACTAGAGATATGCTTAAGGATATGCGTCCAGGGACGGTAATTGTGGATGTGGCCGTAGATCAAGGAGGATGTGTAGAAACTACGCGGCCTACTACGCATGAGAATCCGGTATATATTATAGATGATGTGGTACATTACTGCGTTACCAATATGCCGGGAGCAGTTCCATATACTTCAACCATGGCCTTGACCAATGTAACCTTGCCCTATGTGTTGAAATTAGCTAATTTGGGTTGGGAAGAAGCTTGCCAGTCGGACGTATCCCTGCAAAAGGGACTGAGTATAGTAAAGGGAAAAGTGATCTCTAAAGAGATTTTGGATGCCTTTAAGTGGGAGTCAAGGGATCAATAGAAAGTACATTTTGTCATACTTCCAACCCTGTCATAATTTGGCGGGGTTTTTGATTAAATAGAAAAGAAAGAATTACTTGATATTAGGAAAAGGAAACTTTAGTATATTGGATTAATTTTAAAAAGAGAATTGTTATGATGATGTATTATATATTACTGGGTGCCATAGCTCTGGTAAGTTGGTTGGTTAGTAATAAGCTAAAAAGTAAATTTAAGTTCTACTCCAAAGTGCATTTGCGCAACGGTATGAGCGGTGCCGAGATTGCCGAAAAAATGTTGGCAGACCACGGAATTAGGGATGTAAAGGTTATTTCCACACCAGGAATGTTAACAGACCACTACAATCCGGTAAATAAAACGGTAAATTTAAGTGAGGGGGTCTACAATCAAAGAAACGCTTCAGCAGCAGCGGTTGCAGCCCATGAATGTGGACATGCGGTACAGCACGCTACGGCATATGAATGGTTGACCTTACGTTCCAAATTGGTGCCAGTGGTAAGTGTTACCTCGGGAATGTCCATGTGGGTGGTCTTCGGTGGTATTATGTTGGGAGCTGCAGCGGGAGTTGGTCTTGGATACTGGGTAGCCGTGGCAGGTCTAATAATGATGGGACTCGCTACCTTATTCAGTTTTATCACTTTACCCGTAGAATACGATGCCAGTAACCGTGCCTTGGCTTGGTTAAAGAATAAGAATATGGTAACTCCTGAGGAATACAAAGGTTCTGAAGATGCCTTAAAATGGGCGGCCAGAACGTATTTGGTAGCAGCAATTGGCTCGTTGGCCACTTTGGTCTATTGGGCTATGCAGGTCTTGGGAAGTAGGGACTAAGACTTATGACAAATCAAATAAAAAGGGACATCTTTCTGGATGTCCCTTTTTTTATATCGTTATTTGTCGGTCTATTTGTTGGTCCAGTGAAATAAAGGTCTCTGTTCTGGATACCCCTTCTATCTGCTGTATATCCCTGTTAAGTACATGCATAAGATGTTCGTTGTCCCTGCAAAGTACTTTTATAAGAATGGACCAGTTTCCTGTAGTATAATGGCATTCCAGTACCTCTGGAATTTTTTCAAGCTCCTTAACCGCCACCGGATTGCTCATGGCCTTGTCCAAATAGATGCCAATATAGGCCATGGTGGTATATCCCAAAACTTTGGGGTTGATAATGAATTTAGAGCCTGCTATTAAACCTGAAGCTTCCAATTTTCGCAACCTTTGATGAATAGCAGCACCTGAAATCCCAATATTTCTGGCAATTTCCAGAACGGGCTTCCTGGCATCGTCCATCAAAAATCTTAGTATCTTTTTGTCGATACCATCAATTTTTATGTTTTCGTTATTGGATTTCATTGGTTCTACTTCAATTTCTATATAAAGATACCAAAATGGTTTTACATCTTAACTAGCAACAGAGTCGGGATTATAACCCAAGTAGGGTACCTGGTATTCCTTAAAGTGAATTCCATAGCTTTTAAGTTGCTTTAATATAGGTTCGTATACCTCACGCCTTATAGGTAATTGTACCCCTGGAGTGGTGATTTTTTTGTTTAATATCAAAAGGGTGGCCATGGCTACAGGTAATCCAACTGTTTTGGCCATTGCAGTATAGGTCCGGTCTTCCCCAATAACCACTGTATTGGAATCTATCTGTGCTTTTTTTCCATTAAGTTCGTATCCAAATTTATGGTACATAACAATCATATCCTTGTCCGTACTGGCCAAGGTCCAGCTATCTTCCAAGATTCTTTGTAAAATTTGTGCGGGCGTAGCGTTTTTTAATTCAATTTTCCTTTTCGAATCAAATAAGTGCAATTCCATTAATTTTTCCCACATTATATCGTCCTGGTCTATCTTAAGATAATGCCGCAGTTTTAGTTCTACCGTATTGGTAGGGGAATAGGGTAGAAATAAGTTTACGAATTCGCGGTAAGACATTCCTTCGGAATTCTCAATGGTATAGCTGTCATCGGTCATGCCCAATTGGACGAACATATTCCACGCCTTGGAAAAACCTACCCTTCTCATGGTTCCCCTATATAGGGTGAGTACGTTCTCCAGTCCGTAGGCTTCCCTGTATTTTAGAGAGTCCCTGTTGGCGTACACTTCAAATTTTCCGTAGCCTTCTACATCCAAGAATTCGGTTCTTCGAAATAGTTTGTGGTAGGGAATATATTTGTATGTACCTTCTTGAATAAATTTGGCTACTCCCCCCTGTCCGGCCACCACCACATTTCTAGGGTTCCAAGTAAATTTGTAGTTCCACAGGTTGTTGTCGCTTTCCGGGGCCACCAACCCGCCGGTGAAAGATTCGAAGAGAATTATTTTGCCGCCACGTTCCCGTATATTATCTATTACCTGCATGGCACTCATGTGGTCTATACCGGGATCCAAGCCAATTTCATTCATAAAAATCAGGCCTTTTTCTTTGGCCTGTTGGTCCAAAGCCATTATTTCATCGCTTATATAGGAAGCTGTAACCAAATGTTTTGTAAATTGAATGCAATCCACTGCTACCTTGATGTGAAAACGGGCAGGGAGCATGGAAATGACTATGTCCGATTGTTCTATGGCCTTACTTCTTTCCTTATCATTGAAAATGTCCAATTTTAATATAGTACAGGCCCCATGTAATTTTATTTTCTCAGGAAGGACTTCCGGATTTAAGTCACATATAGTAATATGTAAATTTTCGGATTCGGCTTTTTGCAATAAATAATCCAACAAATATGCAGTGGATTTTCCGCTGCCGACAACAAGAATTTTTCGACGCATTGGTTTTTTGCTTTTCTATTTTACGGATACTAAGGTATCAAATTGTTATATTTGTAAGAAATAATCCCTTATAAGTTATGAACAAAACAATTTTCGGTACTGGTATTTTTTTCGGTTTAACAGCAGTTCTTTTGGGAGCTTTTGGGGCACATGGTTTGGAAAAAATGATCGATGCCAAGGCAATTCAGACCTTTGAAACCGGGGTAAGATATCAGATGTACCATGCATTGTTCCTTATGATTTTGGGAGGTTGCAACGTATTGGCCAACGAGCGCAAAAAGATGGTTTATTATTTTATCGTGGCCGGGGTTGTATGTTTTTCTTTTTCAATTTACCTTTTGGCCATCAATGAATTGTCAAGTTTTGATTTCAAGAAACTGGCGCTATTGACTCCTTTTGGAGGTGTTCTTCTGATTACAGGCTGGATACTTTTGGGTATTAGGGTTCTTAATCAAAAACCATCTAATTAAAACTAACAAGCTCATAGAGCACTTATATTTTTCTAATAAAACTCAACTATTATGAATTCATCAACACCCTCAACTAAATCGATTGCGTTGGAGACGTATGGTATATCCAGTAAAAAAATTCATTACCAATTGGCACCGTCCAAATTGCATGAAATTACAGTGGAAAAGGGAATGGGAGTAACCTCGTCTACCGGAGCTTTGGCTATAAATACTGGCGAATTTACTGGTAGGTCGCCAATGGACAGATTTATTGTAAAGGATGATATTACGGCCGATAAAATTTGGTGGGGAAATGTGAATATTCCCTTTGAAAGCGAAAGGTTTGATGCCCTTTACAACAAGGTCATCAAATATCTCAATGAAAAGGAGCTTTATGTAAGGGATTGCTTTGCTTGCGCTGATGATGATTACAAGATGAACATTAGGGTTATCAACGAATACCCCTGGTCGAATATGTTTGCTTATAATATGTTTTTAAGGCCAACGGAAGAAGAGTTGGTGGGTTTTGATCCGGAATGGACGGTGATCAATGCACCTGGGTTTATGGCAAATGCAGAGGAAGATGGAACAAGGCAGCATAATTTTGCCATCTTGAATTTTACACGCAAAATAGCCTTGATAGGAGGTACCGGTTACACCGGGGAAATTAAAAAGGGAATATTTTCTGCACTGAATTTTATTCTCCCGGTATTTAAGAATTGTCTTCCCATGCATTGTTCGGCAAACGTTGGCGAGGATGGGGACACAGCTATCTTTTTTGGACTTTCCGGAACGGGCAAGACTACCTTGTCGGCAGATCCACATAGAAAATTGATCGGGGATGATGAACATGGGTGGACCAAAGAAAATACCGTTTTCAATTTTGAGGGAGGTTGTTATGCCAAGGTCATTAATCTTTCGGAAGAAAATGAGCCCGAAATTTACGGAGCTATAAAGAAAGGGGCGCTTTTGGAGAATGTGGTCCTGGATGCCAATGGGGTGGTCGACTTTGCAAATACCTCCATTACCCAAAATACCAGGGTAAGTTATCCTATTTATAATATAGATAATATACAGGTACCGTCCATTGGTAAGAACCCAAAGAATATTTTCTTTTTAACGGCAGATGCCTTTGGGGTATTGCCTCCAATTTCCAAGCTGACCCCTAGTCAGGCTGCCTATCATTTTATATCGGGATATACGGCCAAGGTGGCTGGTACCGAGGCAGGGGTGGTGGAACCTGTACCCAGTTTTTCGGCCTGTTTTGGAGCGCCGTTTATGCCATTACATCCAACCAAATATGCAGAGATGCTCAGTAAGAAGATGTTGGATGCAGGGGTGAATGTATGGTTGGTAAATACAGGTTGGACCGGTGGCCCTTACGGGGTGGGTACCAGAATGAAATTGAAATATACCAGGGCTATGATCCATGCGGCATTAAGTGGCGAACTGGGATTGTACAGCTATGATAATTACCATATCCACTCCGTTTTTGGAGTGGCGCAGCCTAGGGAATGTCCTGGAGTCCCCACAAGTGTGCTAAGCCCACGGGCAACATGGAACAATGATGAGGCCTACTACAAAACGGCTTTTAAATTGACCAATGCCTTTCGTGAAAACTTTAAAAAATTTGAAGTCTATGCCAATGAAGAAATAAGACGTGGAGGGCCACAACGATATGCATTCTAAAAGAAAAACCCCGAGGCACGCCTCGGGGTTTTTTATAATGGAGTATTGCTAAATTAATTCTTCGGCAATAATTATTATTTCTTGTTTACACTAGTAATGTATCTCTGAAGTGCCATGGTCATAGAAGGCGTTTCCGGGGTAGGGGCCTGAATGTCTATTCTTAACCCTGCTTCCGTGGCCGCTTTAACCGTTGAATTTCCAAAAACCGCTATTCTGGTTTCGTTCTGTTTAAAATCGGGGAAATTCTTTAATAATGATTCTATTCCCGAAGGACTAAAGAATACCAATACATCATAGTACACATCCCTTAAATCGGAAAGATCACTAATTACGGTTCTGTAAAAAATACCTCTGGTCCAATCTATTCCCAAACTATCCAGAGTTTCAGGAACAATAGGTTTAAGAACGTCAGAAGACGGTAATAAAAATTTTTCGTCCTTATATTTTTTGATCAAAGCATTTAAATCTGGAAAATTCATTTTCCCGACATATATTTTACGCTTACGGTATACAACGTACTTTTGTAAATAGTAGGCTACTGCCTCTGACTGACAAAAATATTTCATCGTATCAGGAACCTTAAACCTCATTTCCTCCGCGATCCTAAAGAAATGATCCACCGCATTCCTACTGGTAAGAATAATGGCAGTAAAATTCTTAAGGTCAATTTTTTGTTGTCGGACCATTTTGGCATCAACACCTTCCACGTGGATAAAAGGTCTAAAATCTACCTTTATTTTCTCCTTATCAATAAGCTTGGAATAGGGGGAGTTTTCCATCTTAGGTTCTGGCTGAGAAACCAAAATCGTTTTTACTTTCATAGGTTTCGATCTATTAGATAGTTTCCAACTATAATAATTGGTGCTATTTCAAGAGCGCAAAGGTACAAAATAAAATACACAAAATTACTGGCGATGAATTTTTGATGATTTCTCAACGTTGTTGTCCAACCAATAGCGTTTATAAGAAATACTAGTAAAAGACTTATAAAAACTACTGCTTTTGACTCCCTGAAAACATAATTTAATAGAAGATTGGCAAATAGCATTACAATGCCACTATAGTTAAGATAGGAGAGTTTCTTGAAAATTATTTCGGAAATGACCTTATTGGAATTGAAAATAAAACCGTTACCCAATTGCAAAAGTATTTTAATAGTAAAAAATAAAAAAAGCGATATAAAGATTATACCGTAGGCTACGAACTGTTGACCTTCCGGAATCTTGAAAAAAATTGTGTAAGCAAAATATAGGAAAAGGGAAAAATTAAGTAATTGAAAAATACTGAAAAAAATACTAAACCAATTAAAGAGTTTGTCTTTCTTCTGGTAAAGGAAGATATATTTGTTGTTGAAAGGTAAAATAATATAGTTCAAGAAACGGCTATAAAAGGATGTTTTTGCAAGTACCATAAAAAAGATACTGGAAAATAGGATAATGGTTATCCAATCTACGGTATAGTCATTTCTTAAAATAGCTTCCATTTATACGGTCTAGTTTTTATTTCCCGACAGATTCAAAAAAACAATCATTTATCTAAATATTCTACCCGTTTTTCTCTGTGCTTAAGGTCTTGTGCTTTGGCAGATATTATTGCTAACAACGTATATTTAAATACTTTAGTGTCGTAAGCAATTTAATCAATCCTTCCAGCCAGACATGGGGCACTTGTTATTTTTTAGGGCGATTAAATAATCAGCCCAAACCTAAGCTTTTTTAGGACCATATCCATGGAAAAAGATAAGAAACCAGTTAGGACGGCGTTATAGGATTATTAATGGATTTGCCGTTGCCGCCATGTGTGCCCTTCCCTTTTTATAAATACTTATATCTCCGCTACTGAACAAGACGTTGTCCAATGATGATATTTATTGAATTCAATATAGCCGTGGCTCCATTTAGGAAGTGCTATTTAAAGGCCAAAACCATACATTTGCCATTATATGGAATCTTTAAAAAAATCATAAAAGTTCCCTGATATTTCACTACAGTTTATAAAATACTATTTTTGCTAAAATTGCAATACCTAGATGGCGGATAGCTTGGTCATTATTCCTACCTTCAATGAAATTGAAAACATTGAGCTCATTATTCATTCCGTCTTTGCTTTGGAGCAGGATTTTCATATCCTAGTTGTAGATGATAATTCTCCTGACGGTACAGCTGAAGCGGTAAGAGCTTTGCAGGAACAATATTTGAATAAATTATTTTTAGAGGTAAGACAGGATAAATTTGGATTGGGAACTGCCTATATCCATGGGTTTAAATGGGCCATAGAAAAGAAATATGAATATATTTTTGAGATGGATGCCGATTTTTCACATGCCCCATCAGATCTTATAAAGCTGCGCCAAGCCTGTATTGATGGGGCGGATGTGGCCGTAGGATCACGGTACAAAAAGGGAATTAATGTAGTAAATTGGCCCTTGCATAGAATATTATTGTCCTATGGGGCTTCATTTTACGTGAAGTTGATAACGGGAATGAAGGTGGACGACCCTACGGCCGGATTTGTCTGCTATAGTAGAAAGGTCTTGGAAACCATCAATTTGGATTCCATTAAATTTATTGGCTATGCATTTCAAATCGAAATGAAGTTCAGAGCCTATCTTCAAAATTATAGGATTGAAGAGGTGCCTATTATTTTTACCGATAGAATAAGGGGAAAATCAAAAATGAGTGCTTCCATTATTAATGAGGCGGTGTTCGGGGTACTACAGATGAAGTTGCGCAGTTTGTTTCACAAAAAGAAATTTTAAGATGGGAAGAATACTTTTAAAAAACGCTACAATTGTTAATGACAATAAAATATTCCCTGCCGATATACTGCTGGAGGATGATATTATTCTTAAAATTGAGGACCAAATTTCATCGGATGGGGTGGCCAAGGTGATTGATTTGGAAGGGAAATATGTAATACCAGGGGCTATAGACGATCAAGTGCATTTTAGAGAACCTGGTCTAACCCATAAGGGTACTATTGCTACGGAGAGTAGGGCAGCGGTTGCAGGCGGAATAACCTCCTTTATGGAACAGCCCAATACCAATCCCCAAACAACTACCATTGAAGCTTTGGAGGAAAAGTTTGAAATGGCAAGAAATTCTGCCTTTGCCAATTACTCTTTTTTGTTTGGAGGTACCAATGATAATTTGGAAGAGATAAAAAAGTTGGATAAGAATGCCTGTTCCGGGATTAAACTCTTTTTAGGTTCCTCCACAGGTAATATGTTGGTAGACAATGAAGAAGTGATCGAAAAAATATTTAGGAATACCGAGATGGTCATTTCTGCACATTGCGAAGATGAGTCCACGATTAAGGCAAATTTTGCCAAATATAAGGAGCAATATGGGGACGATATTCCCGTAAAATACCATCCTTTGATCAGGAGTGCCGAAGCTTGTTATCTTTCTTCCTCTAGGGCCATTGCCTTGGCCAAAAAAACCGGGGCAAGATTTCATGTCTTTCACCTATCTACAGGAAGGGAAACAGAGCTTTTTAGGAATGATATTCCATTAGAGGATAAAAAAATTACAGCTGAGGTCTGTATTCATCACCTTTGGTTTTCGGAAGAGGATTACGACACTAAAGGAACCTTAATTAAATGGAATCCGGCTGTTAAAACTGCTTTAGATAGGGATCAGCTTTGGGAGGCTTTATTGGACGATCGTATAGATGTTGTTGCCACGGACCATGCACCACATACTTTAGAGGAAAAGAACAATGTGTATACTTCAGCCCCCTCCGGAGGCCCATTGGTGCAGCATGCCCTGCCGGCAATGCTGGAGAAATACCATAGCGGAAAGATAAGTTTGGAGAAAATTGTGGAGAAAATGTGCCATAATCCGGCAAAGTTGTTCCAAATAAAAAAACGTGGTTTTATTAGGGAAGGGTTTTATGCCGATTTGGTGGTGTTAGATCTTAATGATTCCTGGACAGTGACCAAGGAAAATATTGCCTATAAATGCGGGTGGTCCCCCTTTGAAGGTAACTCGTTCAAATCCAGGATAACCCATACCTTTGTTAATGGCCATTTGGCCTATGAAAATGGCAATTTTTCGCAGGAGCGAAAAGCAATGAGGTTAACTTTTAATAGAGAGTAATGCTAAGATATATTGTTGTCATTTTTCTAGGGCTGTTATTTTCATGTAATGAAAAGGTGGTGGAGAAACCGGAAAACCTTATTCCGGAGGATAAAATGGCTACCATTTTATACGACATTTCATTATTAAATGCGGGTAAGATAATTAACGAAAGCATTTTAAATGAATATGATATTGAGCCTATGGGGTATATTTATACCAAGTATGGGATAGATAGCGTTCAATTTGTAAAAAGTGATACCTATTACGCCTCTATGCCCACTGTATATGAGGACATCTATACCAAGGTAAAAGATAGGTTGGAGAAGGATGAAAAGTTTTTTGAGGAAGAAAGGCAGCAGAAACAGGATTCCTTAATGGAGGCCAAAGAAAAGTTGAACCCCGATCTCAAAAAGAAACCAGAAACTTCTAAGGATTCTCTTCCATAAACTTTTTGCAGGAAAGTTCAATAGCGCCGTCCAAGGCTTCAAAGGAATGCCCTAATTGATTTTGAATTTTGTCGGAACTGAACAATTGGTTCTTTCGTAAGGATTGAATCGAATTTTTGGTAAGCTTTCTTCCGCTGTTCCAGAAAATATTCCTTAGCCAATCCAATCGTCTAAACACCTCTAATTGCCAAAATTTAATTGCTTTGCCGGGACCTGGTTTGCCGAAGGCCTTTGTAATCATTTCCAGGATTTCTTTGTAGGTCAAATTTTCGGCCACAAGAATATACTTTTCATTGGTTATGGAAGACTGCATTAATTGGGTCATTACCTTGACCACATCATTTACAGTGACGAAACCTGTCCCTCCTGGCGGATAATATTTACGGGCCTTATAAGCGGTTTTAAATAAAATTCCAGTTCCCGTTTCCCAGAATCCAGGGCCCAAAATAACCCCCGGATTTACAATAACCGCAGGAACATTTTCCTGTGCTCCCCTCCAAACTTCCAGTTCGGCATCCATCTTGGTCATGGCGTATACATTGCTTTGTTGGGTGGTCCAATCCGTTTCTTCAGTAGCCTCTTGGTTGCCTACTGTTCTCCCTATGGCGCCTATGGAACTGGTATAGCATAATTTTTTAACACCCTTGGCAATACAAAGATTGACAATGTTTTTGGTGCCTTCATAATTTACTGTACGCAACAGGTCATAATCATTGGGGTTGAAAGAAATTAAGGCCGCACAATGATAAACATGTGTCACATTTTCAAAAGCAATTTCCAAGGCTGGTAGGTCGTTAAGATCGGCCTTTACCCAATTTATTTTTTGAAACAGTTGGTGGGATTGGTCGGTATAATACCCAAATACCTTTTCAACCTCCTTTAGGTTGCTCTTTTCTCTATGAATGGCTTTTACCGTAGCACCCGACTGCAATAAGTGCAAAAGAAGGTGCGCTCCTACCAAACCAGTTCCTCCTGTGACTAAAATCATGGCGCAAATTTACTCAATTGCCTCCAATTTATTCCGTTTTTGGCAGGAGTTAAACAACCTATTATTTTATATTTGCGACTATTATTGAATTAGAAGATTTATAGGATGATTACGAACTTTGTAGAAGAGTTGACTTGGAGAGGAATGTTGCACGATGCAATGCCCGGTACGGAAGAACATTTGTTAAGTGGAATGCAATCTGCCTATGTGGGAATAGACCCTACGGCAGACTCCCTTCATATTGGACATTTGGTAGGGGTTATGATGCTTCGCCATTTTCAATTGGCTGGACATAAACCTTATGCATTGATAGGTGGAGCAACCGGAATGATCGGTGATCCTTCAGGAAAATCTACTGAGCGAAATTTGCTGGATGAGGCTACATTGGCGCATAATCAGGCCGCTATAAAAGCACAACTTTCCCGTTTTTTGGATTTTAACAGTGGAAAGGACAATAGTGCCATCTTAGTGAATAACTATGATTGGATGAAGGATTTTTCCTTTTTGGAATTTATAAGGGATGTGGGGAAGCACATTACTGTAAATTACATGATGGCCAAGGATTCTGTGAAAAAACGTTTATCGGCCGAAGCCAAAGAAGGTATGTCCTTTACGGAATTTACCTATCAATTGGTGCAGGGATATGACTTTTTACATCTTTATAGAGAGTATAACTGTACCCTTCAAATGGGGGGTAGTGATCAATGGGGAAATATTACCACAGGTACGGAACTTATTCGTAGAATAGGGGGCGGAAAGGGATTTGCCCTTACCTGTCCTTTGATTACAAAGGCCGATGGTACCAAATTTGGGAAATCCGAAGGGGGTAATATATGGTTGGATTCAGAAAGAACATCGCCCTATAAATTTTATCAATATTGGTTGAATACCTCGGATGAGGATGCCGAAAAATATATAAAAATCTTCACCTTTTTACCGAAGGAAGAAATAGAAGATTTGGTAAAAACCCACCATGAAGCCCCGCATTTAAGGGTCCTTCAAAAGCGTTTGGCAGATGAGGTTACGGTAATGGTACATTCACAGGAAGATTTGGACAATGCCGTAAAGGCAAGTGACATCCTCTTTGGAAAATCGACCTCCAGCGATTTGAAAAAGCTTAATGAAAAGACATTTTTGGAAGTGTTTGAAGGTGTACCACAGGCGGAGGTATCCAAAGAGGACATAAACAATGGCCTGGATATGATTGCGGCCTTGGCGGCGAAAACAGGTTTTTTAGCTTCGAATGGGGAAGCTAGGCGCGAATTGAAACAAAATTCCATTTCTGTTAACAAGGAGAAAGTCAAAGAGGATTATATCATTTCTTCAGAAGATCTGATCAACAATAAATTTGTTTTGTTGCAGCGCGGGAAGAAGAATTATTTTGTGCTGGTCATTAAATAGCACTGTATTTTCCCTAGTTATCCCCAATAAAATTAGGATATACCCGTTAGCCTAATAAATTGGATATTATGAAGAAGTATTTTTTGTTATTTGCCTTAGTGGGACTTTTTAGTTCTTGTGATAAATTGGACGAGCTTACCAAATTTGATATGGATTATGATCAGACGGTGGTAATACCTTCAACAACAGGGGTAGATTTGCCTTTTGATATCTTTACCCCTGAAAAAGAGACCAATTCATCTGCCGAGTTTGAGGTAAACGATACCAGAAAAGATCTTATAGAGGAAATCGTCCTGAAGAAATTGGTGATGACGGTTGAGGCTCCTGAAGGGGAGGATTTCAGTTTTTTGGAATCGATTATTATATATATGTCCGCCGAGGATTTGCCTGAGATTAAAATAGCTTGGAATGAAGAAGTATCGGCCACTGCTGGCGAACAGCTGGAATTGGTAACCACGGCAGAAGATTTAAAGGAATATATTAAAAAGGATTCTTATACTTTAAGGCTAAAGACTGTAACCGATGAGTTTTTGTCCTCGGATTATGAAATAAACATTGCCACTACCTTTTTTGTAGATGCCAAGATCTTGGGCTTATAACACCATTAAATTACAGCCTCGAATATCGGAATGGTCAAACCTGCCCAATATTTCAAAACTTCCGTCGGTATGTACCTTGCCCAAATCTTGAGTGGCAATAAAACTGCAGGAGTGTATGTTGGCCAGGTCAATGATGTTGACACCTCCCGTTTTACCCTCTTTCTGCAAGGTTAAAGGGTCTTCGGTTTCCCGTGTCAAGACTTTCATCCATTTAGGGGAAAAGAAACGTCCATTGCCTTGGGAATAGGCTTGGGACAAAAGCTCTGTCATTCCATACTCCGAATGGATGGATGTCACCCCAAATCCCTTTTTTAATAGTTGGTGCAATTCCTCCCGGATCAATTCCTTTTTTCGTCCCTTCATGCCACCGGTTTCCATAACTACGGTATTCTTTAGTTTTAATTGGAATCTTTCCGTCATGTCCAATAGGGCAAAGGAAACACCTAGTAGTAATATTTTAGTATCATGGCTATCCAATTCAACCAAGGTCTTTTGTAAACGGTCAAGATCATCCAAATAAAAGCCGCTTTCGGAATGTCCGCTTTTATTGATGAGGTCGTTGGCCATATAGATTAAGGAAGACCCCTCTCTTTCCAGATAAGAAGGTAGTAAAGCCAGTACACAATAGTCCTCTATATCCCCATAAAACTGTCTAAAGGCCGATAGATAGCTTTGTTCGTACAGTTTAAGATTTTTTACGTAATGCTTGCTTACTTCACTTCCGGTAGTGCCACTGCTGGTAAAGGTGATCTGGGGCACAAATGAACCACAAATTACTTTTTTGGATTTAAAAAATTCTATCGGTAGAAAGGGAATATCTTCAATGGTTTTAACAGAGGACACATTTTTACCTAAGTGTCGGCAAAATTCCTGATACACCAAGTTTTCATGAAATTGGACCTGAAATGTTTTCAATGCCATGGCATTGAACTCTTCGTCCGTTGAAATTGTAAAAATATTTTCGAGAGGCATATTCTAAATCACTACTACAAAAGTAGTGATAACAACATAGTGGAAACCCTATTTTATGGTTTTATTAGTGAAACTCAATTTTGAGAAGTCAGTAAGACGCACTGAAAATTGCAAGTTGAACTAATCCCGCCTTTTTCGGCGGGATCTAGGTTCAATACCTCGATCCTTGGGTCGATTCCTATTATTGGATTCAGGGCTTGCCCTGAGGTTTAATACCTGTTATTGGTATAGTCTTAAATCTCCCTTTGGGAAAAGTATGAATTCTCCCTATCCATATCCCCATAAATGGAAATGTAAAAAGGAATAGGCAAGTATTGGTTATAGGGTGGGGTATAGAAAGAAAAATGTACAGTCCGAATGGCTTATTTCACGACCAATTTTCTGGTCATCGTTACCCTGTTTTCAGTAATTTGCAATACGTAAACTCCCGGTGACAACTTTGATATATTCAAAAGAGTATTGGTAATCCGGTCCTGTAAAACTATGGTTCCAAAAACATCATAGACTACAACATCCTTTACTCCATTATGCTTTGTGGTAATATGTACCACCTCCTGATAGGCGGGATTGGGGTATAATTTAAAAGTATTGGTTTGGGTAGTTCTGTCTAGTGGCTCTTCAACGAATTCCTGTGCAGAAACGGCCATAGAAAATACCATGAACAGTAGGGTGTAAAATATTTTCATAGGTTAGCATTGATTTGGGATCAATACAGTAAATGTAGGAAAACAAGTATAGAAGTGGTAATAAATGTTGTAAATGAGTGTTTTTTGTATGTGTATCCTTATTTTAAGTGCTGTACTATGATATTAAGACCTAAAGATGAGGTAATTATGGAGCTTTTATAGGTTGGGAAACGCTATTTTATAATTAGCTTTCTTGTAGCAATTTTGTTTTTTTCGTTTACCCTTAACATATAAACACCGGCGTCCAAATCATTGACATTTAGTTCCGAACCAATAATGGTGGTTTCCAGTACCTGGGATCCAAAAATGTCGAAAATTAAGATTTGTTTCGGAGCGTTCAAGGAAGTACTGATATATACCCTGCCATTAGTGACTGGATTGGGGTATATCTTAAACCCAGGAATATCCCCTCCCCCAACATTGCCTTTAGGATCCTGTCCAAAGGAAATAGAGATAAAAAGTAAGGCTATAACTAAGTAGAGTTGCTTCATAGAAACTTTAACAGCAAATAATATACCGTAAATGTAAGAATTTTAGGTGCAGTACGTCTGCGGCAGCTAAATTTATACTTAAAAATTCGATGAAATGCAAAAAGCGGCCGGATTCTATGTTAAAAAACAAGGAACTCGGCCGCTTTTTTATTAATTACAATTATAAAATTTAAAACTTAATGTTGTATCCCAATGTAAATGTTCTTCCAGGACTTCTTTTGGAGAAGGTCTTGTTTTCAGCCTTGTAGGACTCATATTCACTTTCTACATCATCATCCAAAAGATTGCTTATTTTAAAACTAACACTCTGATTTTGGTTTTCACCGAAGCTCTTGGAGAAGTTAAAGTTTAAATTGTGGAAGGGCATGGTATACACGTCCGGTACAAATCCATTACCCACTACCTGTAATGTTTTTCCCTGTACATTATAGTTCATTCCCATTTGGATCCCGTTTTCGGCTCCTTCATAATTTAACCCGGAATTGATAAGGAAAGGTGACTGTCCCTGTAATTCCCGGTCATTGCCCAAGGTTTCGCCATCCCTAAGTCCCAGCGTTCTAAGATTACGCTCACTTTCACTATAAACTTGGGTAGATTTAATGATGGAGGTATTTACGTTTAAGCTAAAATTTTGTAGTGGAGCTGCAATGAACCCTAAATTTTTCCTTAATTCAAATTCCAATCCGATCACATCCGCATCACCAAGGTTTTGAGGGGTAAAGTTATCGGATGAAGATTCGAAGTACGTTAGTTCAATGGGGTCGGTGAATTTTTTGTAAAAGCCGCTCAATGCAATCATCTCTGCACTTTCACCAAACCATTCCACCCTGAAATCGAAATTGTTAATGTAGGTTGGATCCAAATCAATATTGCCTATAAAGGTGTTGTTGGATAGTGGGTCAAATATCTTGGCTATGGAAGCTTCCTTAAAAGAAGGTCTTGCCGTAGTTCGGGAATAGGATCCCCTTAGGTTAACGTCTTCTGTAAGTTCATAGATTAAATTGGCTGTAGGGAAAAGATCAAACTTATCTATTATGGTTTCATTATCATAAATAACCTTTTGAGGATCATTAATGTCCTTATTGTCTTCCCCGGTATATTTGGATTCAAATTTTTCCACCCTCACACCAAGGATAGTGCGCAATTTTTGCCCAAGTTTAAACTCGTTGGAGACATAACCTGCTATATTTTGTTGTGCTGCCTCATAGGTGTTGGCCGGTTCGGCAACGGATATGTCCGGATCAATATAGGAACCGGAGTTGTTGTTAACGGTCCATAGGTTTTCGTCCAAAAGGATATTGTCTGCAACACCATTGAATATAGTGGTTTGCCCATTGTTCTCAATTTCAAAGTTCAAGATGCTAAAGTCCCTAGTTTTGTAGGAGCCATAGGCACCAAATTTTAATTTGGCATCTTTTTCCAGAAAATCATATTTTTTGGTAAGATCTAGTTTTGCAACTGCATTGATCTCTTCCAAATCCCTCCAGATTCTTTTTGGCTGGTTGTTCTGGGGAATGGAGTATACGCCATCCTCTACCCTAAAAGATGTTGTTCTAATGTCCTTGTCCTGAATTTTGGACAGGGTAGGGGAAAGTGCCCATTCCGTTGTCCATGATGCATCTTCGCTGGAATGTATTCCACTAAGCAATGCGTTGGTGATAGAGCGTTGGGTATATTCCAAGTTATCTTTTGAGAAATTGACGAAATCCGAAAAATTCAAGGTCTGGCTAAAATAACCTGCTGTAGATTCTCCGTTCTGAATATGAAGGAGATTAAGTTTGTATTTGGATTTTTCTGTCTTAAAAGAAGTGCCCAAAAGACCGCTTACCAATACGTTATTTCTACCTAAATCCCCAGTTTGTGTCCTATCGGTTTCCAATTCAAAAACAGAGGTGTCAGCATTTCTTCTATAGAAGTTGTTTTCTGCCCCTTCGTAAAAGGTGGTAGTGTTTTTATATGAAACAGATGCTAAATATCCCAATCTGTTCTGGCCTTCTCCTACCATGTATTGGTTACCCGTGGTAAATCCAAAGCTGTAGTCCATAGCGCTATTTGCCTTCATGGCCGATAACACCGGATTGAACTTTTTGGTAATCGCTGTTAATAATGGATTATACTCAAAAGTGTTGGGAATATCCTGATTTCGGTTAATAGGAACACTTCGGTTACCATTGTCAAATCCTAGGAAATCTGTAGTGCTGCCTTTGTAATCCAAATAGTTTTCATTAAAGTGCATATCGGGATTGTAACTGCCACTAAGGGAAATGCTGTGTTCCTTTTTTGTGGGGTAGTCCTTGGTCACGATATTTACGATACCACCGGTAAAATCTGCAGGCAAATCTGCAGATGCAGATTTAAGGACCAAGATATTGTCTATGATATTAGTGGGGAATATGTCTAATTGAATAGTGTTTCTATCTGGGTCCAGACCAGGTATATCCACTCCGTTCAAAATAGATTTGGTATAGCGATCCCCTAGACCTCTAACATATACATATTTTCCGCCTTGTACGGATACCCCTGGTACAGATTTTATGGCGCTGGCCACATCTCCCGAGCCAGTTTTTTTGAAGGCCTCGGCAGATAATCCGTCCAAAAGGTTCACGGCTTTTTTCTGGATACCCAAAACAGCAGTTTCCGTATTTTTTTTAACGCTTACGGATACCACCACTTCATCAAGCCCTTCGGCCAGGGTTTCCATAGTAACATTTATGTTGGTTACCTCGTTCGCCTTAATGACAACATCGGTAATTTCAACGGTCTTATAACCTAGGAATGAAAAAGTAAGAGTGTGGCTACCCTCTTCAAGGGTAAGTTTGTAATTACCATCGAAATCTGAGGTGGTACCTATAGTGGTGCCTTTAACCAAAATATTGGCAAAGGGTACAGGGTCTTGAAAATCTGCATCGATTAATGATCCCGTTACCTCGCCAGTTTGTGAAAAAATGAGTTGAAAAATAAAAAAGGTAAAAGTTGAAAGTCTAAGTGAATATTTCATAAGTAATTGATAGTTAAATCGTAATAAACCAAATGCCCGCCCTTATGTTTGGGCGAGCAAGGTTGTTATTTTTAAAGGGGTGTATTGTTTCTACTAGAAACCTAAACCAGCTTTAGCACTTGCGTAAGTCCAAGAAAATACGTTAAGGTCAGCACCTACAGTCTGGGCCCCAGCGGTAACTTGGGTAGTCCAGTCAGCAGCTCTTTCGGTAAATGTTGGAGCTAAGATGATTGTTGATTCCACTTCGTTTCCGGCGTCATCCTTTTTAACTTTTTCAGCGAAAATGCTATTGTTAAAGCCTACAACTTGCCAAGCTTCAAAGGTTAATTCCCCATCCAAGAAGTTTTGGGCTACATCATTGGCGTCCAATTCCACGTCTTTTCCGTCTTGGAATCCAAGGGCGTAGATGTTTTTGGTAGTACCCATTGCATTACTTCTGTAGTCTGCATATTCACCATCGGCAGCAGTTGAACTTCCAAAAATAGTAGCGTTTTGAAGGGTGAAGGAACCGTTAATTGAACCTTCTGGACCGTCAATTTCAAAAGCATGATCAGAAGCCTCACCAGATATTACTACTGCATTGTCTATAGTTCCGGAATAGGCTTGGTCAATATCCAAAGCATCATCGCCCTGGGCCCAAACCAATAGATTGGAGGCGTCAACGGTTCCACCAAAGAATTCGATGCCATCATCAACATTACCTACAACTTCTATGTGGTTAATTTTTGTACCACGGCCTACAGAACCTAAAGTTAGACCGTTGATCTCGTTTCCTTCTCCTATCAAGGCACCACCGTGACGAATGGAGATGTATTCCAATTCTCCTGAATTGTCATCGTCGTTTAATGCATCACCAGGACCGTAAAGGCCAAAAGTATCATCGGCAGGTATACCTTCTATCTGTACTTCGGTAACATCACCTTTGAAAGAACCGGTAGCTCTTCCCAAAACAATTAGTCCTCCCCAAAGTCCTCTTTGATTGTGGTCCAAGTTGGTTCCAGCTGTCTGTCCTACACCTATATTATCGGCCTCGGCAGTAAATATAATTGGCTTTTCGGCAGTACCGTTGGCCATAATAGTAGACCCTCTTTGTACAATTAGGGCAGAAGCTAAAGATCCTGAACCTGGCTTACCTTTAATTATGGTACCTGGCTCAATAGTCAAGGTTTTTCCAATTCCAATAACAACTTTTCCTGCCAATACATATATATTCTCTGCAGACCAAGTGGTATCGGTGCTTATTTCACCGGAAACCGTAATGATTTCGGCGCAAGAACCACCTATGTCCACTCCTGTCTCATCTCCATTTTGGATGCCGTCCTCACAAGTAGCTGTTGCTTCGGTACAGGGCTGACAGTTAGGTCCACCACAATCAACACCAGTTTCTCCTTGGTTTTGAATTCCGTCATTACAGGTAGCAACAACATCGGCTATTGGTGGTTCGTCATCGTTTGTGCAAGATGTAAAAGCCATAGCGCTTATGGCCAATGCGGATAATAAAAGTTTTTTCATTTCAACTGAATTTTTTGGTTTCATTTTTGAGTTCACTTGTTTTATTTAAACATGGCAAATAAATGGCCTAACTGTAAAAGTCGCGTTACCCTCAGATTAATAGTTTGTTGGCTTAATGTTATCTAAATGTTACTATATTAAATCCATGTTAAGAGGTTTGGTGTAATAGTATTATCTTTACTTTTGGCGCGGATAACCAATAAATATTGAAGGTTAAACGGGCATGTTTTAATAGGTCACAATTTTGGGTTGTGATAGATTATAGTAACCGCCCTCCAAAAGGAAATGGGTTGTAGATGACCGTTTAAAGACAAAAAAATAAGGCATGAAAAAAAAGGATATTAAGATACTTTTGGTGGATGATGAACCGGATATTCTAGAAATTGTAGGGTATAATTTATCTGCCGAAGGGTATGAGGTTTTCACTGCAAAAAATGGTATGGAAGGGGTTTCGAAGGCAAAAAAGAAGAAGCCCCACTTAATTATTTTAGACGTAATGATGCCGGAAATGGATGGCATTGAAGCCTGCGAGATCATAAGGCGAACCGAAGGTTTGGAGGATACCTTGATCACCTTCCTTACCGCTAGGGGCGAAGACTATTCGCAGATGGCCGGATTTGATGCGGGTGCGGACGATTATATAACCAAACCTATTAAGCCTAAGGTCTTGGTGAGCAAAGTAAAAGCTTTGCTTAGAAGGCTTAAGAATGAGGAGCAGGAGGTAGAAGATATCTTTAAAGTTGGTGAGATTACCATAAATAGGGAGGAATACAAAATTGTTAATCAGGGAGAGGAAATAATTCTTCCCAGAAAAGAGTTTGAACTCTTGGCACTATTGACTTCCAAGCCGAATAAGGTTTTTAAAAGGGAGGTTATCCTGGACAAGGTATGGGGCAATGAAGTGGTTGTAGGGGGGAGGACTATCGACGTCCATATTAGAAAGCTTCGCGAAAAAATTGGTGATGATCATTTTAAAACGGTAAAAGGGGTAGGGTATAAGTTTGTACTATAATGGCAACGAGGATTAAAAAATCGTATAGGTTTGCCTTGCGTACAACAATTCTAATTTCATTCCTTTTAACTACCGTTTTGGGGATATTTTTGTGGAACAAAGGTTCCGTGGATTGGCAGCTCCTAGCGGTCATTTTGGTAACTTCTTCCCTAATTTCTTTTCTCGTAGTTCAATTAAGGATAGAAAAATTTATCTACCGTAACATTGAACGCATTTATAAAGATGTATCCCTGTTGGAGTCCACCTCCTTGGCTCCTAAGACCATTACAACGGACATGCGGTCCTTGACAGATGAAATAGAGAAGTTTGCCAAGGACAAAAAAATTGAAATTGATACCTTAAAAATCCGGGAGGAATATAGAAAGGATTTTTTGGGTAACGTTTCCCATGAATTAAAAACACCACTATTTACCGTTCAGGGTTATATTTTGACCCTCTTGGATGGTGCCATGGACGATAAAAATCTGAGGAAAAAGTATCTTCAACGGGCCAATAAGGGTGTGGAGCGACTTATTTACATTGTTAAGGATTTGGATCTGATAACCAAATTGGAAGTTGGGGACCTAAACTTGGAGATAGAGGATTTTGATATTTTGGAACTCGTGAGGAATGTTTTTGAGCTTTTGGAAATGAAGGCCGCTAAAAAGAATATTACCCTGACATTTGATATGGATTATAAGAATCCCATCTACGTTAAGGCCGATAAAGAGAAAATACAACAGGTAATTACAAATTTAGTGGTGAATTCCATTAAATATGGACAGCAGAACGGTACAACCGAGGTCAGTATAGAGAATTTAATTAAAAACAAGGTCATTATTCGGGTGACCGACAATGGCGAGGGTATCTCCAAACAGCACCTAGCGCGAATTTTCGAAAGATTTTATAGGGTAGATAAAAGTGGGAGTAGGGCCGAAGGTGGTTCTGGCTTGGGATTGGCAATTGTAAAGCATATTATAGAGGCCCACAACGAGAAGATTTACGTAGAAAGCGTACTAGATATAGGGTCCGAATTTTCCTTTACTTTGGAGAAGGCAACCAAGTAAATCCTTACTGCCAAATTGTATAAATTTCATTATTTCAGGATTGCCATGGCTATAAATTGTCTTTCTGCAGGACCAATGGGCCGGTCTGCCAATTTTGGCGAATAATATCCAATTCCCGACTTCATTATAGCAATTTTCCATTGCTTTGAATAATTCTAAATAAAGAGGAACGATTAAGTTATTATCTTTAGGTACGACCTAGTACTTATCAACCTAAATCCTATGGAACACATTGTTATTATTGGTAATGGAATCTCTGGAATTACGGCAGCCCGCCATATTCGAAAACTATCCGACAAAAAAATCACCATTATTTCCGCTGAGAGCGATTATTTTTTCTCAAGAACTGCTCTGATGTATGTGTATATGGGGCATATGAAGTTTGAGCATACCCAGCCTTACGAAAATTGGTTCTGGAAAAAAAACCGCTTGAATTTGGTCAATGGATATGTAACAAAAGTAGATACGGCCAGTAAAAAGGTAATTTTAAAAAGTTCCGAGGAAATTGGATATGATAAACTTATTATCGCCACAGGTTCCAAACCCAATAAATTTGGATGGCCCGGACAGGATTTGAAAGGGGTACAGGGATTGTATTCCAAACAGGATTTGGAGTTATTGCAGGCCAATGCACCTAACAATGAAATATGTAAAAGGGCAGTTATTGTTGGGGGCGGATTAATTGGGATCGAATTGGCAGAAATGCTTAGGAGTAGGGATATCCCAGTTACTTTTTTAGTCCGTGAAAACAGCTTTTGGAACGGGGTCTTGCCCCAAGGGGAATCCCAAATGATCAATGAGCACATTCTGGAACATCATATAGACCTGAAATTGGATACCAATCTGAAGGAAATTATTTCGGATGAAAATGGTTGGGCAAATGCCGTGGTTACGGATAAAGGGGAGACGATCCAATGTACGGTGGTGGGGCTGACCGCCGGGGTTACTCCAAATATTGATTTCCTGAAAGGCTCTGGAATAGAAACAGGGAAAGGGGTAAAGGTCAATAATCTTTTGGAAACCAATATAGCAGATGTCTATGCTATTGGTGATTGCGCCGAACAACATGAGGCCATTGGCAGCCGCAGGCCGGTGGAGGCCGTTTGGTATACGGGAAGAATGATGGGGGAAACTTTGGCACAGACTATTTGCGGTAACAAAAGGGCCTATAACCCTGGGCATTGGTTTAATTCAGCAAAATTTTTGGACATAGAGTATCAAACTTATGGATGGGTATTCAGTGAGAAATCGAAAAAAGACCATGAACAACATTTTCATTGGCGGCATCCCAAGGAAAAAATATGTGTCACCATCGCCTTCCACAAAGACACCAAACAGTTTTTGGGGATCAATACTTTTGGAATTCGGATGCGTCACGAAATTTTGGACAGGTGGCTTACGGAGAATAGAAGTATAGCTTATGTAATGGAGTTTTTAAAGGATGCCAATTTTGATCCTGAATTTTACGCGGAATATGAGAAAGCCATTGTATCCCAGTATAATTCCCAATTTGGTACGAATATTACTCCCAAGAAGAAAAGTTGGAAACGAATTTTTAGCAACATATAAGATTACCAGATGCAAATAATAAAAAAAATTGGGCTCTTCATTTTTTTAATTGGCCTTACCATATTTACGATACTTCCTTTTATTGGTGAGTTTAAGGTGACCCCTGCAACAATGGATCAAATAATTCAGCAAAAGGGAATTTCGAGCGAAATTTTTATACAGGGGATGGAAGAAAATGTGGTTGGCAAACAGTTCCAGGGAATGCTTTCATTATCGCCCAAAATAACCCAGACACTGGAGGCTGCCAATGCCCAACATAGAAAGGACAAGGAATATAAGAAGATTATCTATACGGGTCCACATGACTTGGCTGCTGCCGTTGGCAAGGCCTCCGGGAGTGGATTTATAGTTGAAAATAAGGGACTTATGTGGTTCTTGACCTTTGGCCTGGGCATATTGGGGGCATTACTTTTTATAATTCCCAATATAGTTTTATTAGGTAAAAAAGGGATTAAGAATAATGGTATTTACCATGAGAATGCTACCAATAGGGGGTGGATTGCTTGGATGGTCTTTGTTTTTCTGGTTTCCTTTTATTTGGTGCTTTATTTCCGTTCGGAATATGCTGTAAACTGGACTTACCTAGTGGACCCCATCAGTGAATTTCTAAGCGGAAATCCTGCGGGACATTGGTTTGTCTACGGCTTTATGTATTGTACGGTGATGACCGTAATGGCCGTGCGTATGTACATTAAGTACAGGCACAATATGTATCAAATGGTACGTACTACCTCTGTCCTGTTCTTTCAAATAGTCTTTGCCTTTCTTATTCCGGAAATTATGGTAAGGCTCCAAATGCCGTATTACGACTTTAAAAATGCCTTTCCTTTGGATTACGATTTCTTTTTCCAATGGAATTTAAAATCCTTGTTGAACAGTGGGGGAATAGGACTCTTTATTCTAGTATGGGGTATTGTACTTACTTTGGTAATTGTGCCAGTGATGGTCTATTTTTTTGGAAAACGATGGTACTGTTCCTGGGTATGCGGATGTGGAGGTTTGGCAGAGACCCTAGGGGATCCCTATAGGCAGCACTCCAGCAAGTCCCTATTTTCATGGAAAGTGGAAAGATGGTTGGTACATGGGGTGTTGGTCTTTGCCGTGGGAATGACCTTGATGACGCTTTACAGTTTCTTTACGGAGTCTGGCACAGTGTTGGGTTTAAAAACACAGAGTGTGCAAAATACCTATAGTCTGTTGATAGGGGCATTTTTTGCAGGTGTTATCGGAACAGGATTTTACCCCATTTTTGGAAATAGGGTATGGTGTAGGTTTGGTTGTCCTCTGGCAGCGTATTTGGGATTTGTACAGCGGTTCAAGTCGCGCTTTAGGATTACCACCAACGGTGGACAGTGTATTTCCTGTGGTAATTGTTCTACCTATTGTGAGCAGGGTATAGATGTCAGGGCCTACGCCCAAAAAGGTGAAAATATTATAAGGTCCAGTTGCGTAGGTTGTGGTATTTGTTCCGCGGTCTGTCCAAGAGGGGTCTTAAAATTGGAAAATGGACCGCTCAAGGGAAGGATAAACCCTACCGAAATTCTGTTAGGGAACGATGTTGATCTAATGGACCTGGTCAATAAAAAATAAGCCTGCGATTGGTGATGAAATAATTGTTGCAATCCTTAAAGGGAGGTCAATGGATTGATGAAAGTATTGATACCTTTGCGCTATCAAAATTATGGATACCCAAGATACCTAACAATGGATAAATAAGAATGACCCTTCAAATACTCTAATGACCGATATAAAAGTAATTATCCCTGCTTATAACGAAGCTGATTCCATTGCGAACGTAATAAAAGAAATCCCAACAATTGTTTCCGAAATAATTGTTGTAAACAATAATTCTACAGACGATACAGCCCTCAATGCTAGGGAGGCCGGGGCTACTGTACTCACTGAAGAGAGGATGGGATATGGCTATGCCTGCCTTATGGGAATTAATTATGTTTCCAAACAATCCAAAACACCCGATATTATCGTATTTATGGACGGAGACTATTCGGATTATCCCGAAGAACTTTCCAAAGTGGTAAAGCCCATAGTGCAAAACGATTTGGATTTCGTTATTGGGGCCAGAACAAAGGAGTTGAGGGAAGAAGGATCTATGACGCCACAACAGGTTTTTGGAAATGCATTGGCCACCACTTTAATGAAATGGTTCTTTGGAGCTTCTTTTACTGATCTGGGTCCGTTTAGGGCCATAAAGTACGACAAGCTTTTGGCGCTGGAAATGGAGGATAAGACCTACGGTTGGACCGTGGAAATGCAGTTGAAGGTTCTAAAAAAGGGATTTACATATACCGAAGTACCAGTGCGTTATAAAAAAAGAATTGGCATATCAAAAGTATCAGGTACTGTAAAAGGTACTATATTTGCAGGCGTAAAAATCCTGGGTTGGATATTTAAATACAGTTTAAAATAATATGGGACTAACAATTACTTACTTTATCATTGCGATTTACAGTATTTCCTTACTATTGATATTTTTTTATAGCTTGGCCCAGCTTAATTTACTGGTCAACTATCTAGGGTATAAAAGGAGAAATAAGGAGGCTCCAAAATTCAATTTATTGGATCCAAAAGAAATACCATTTGTTACCATACAACTTCCTATTTATAATGAGGAGTATGTTGTGGAGCGTTTGTTGGACAATATTTCGAAAATAGAATATCCAATGAGCAAATTGGAAATTCAGGTTTTGGACGATTCCACGGACGACTCCGTATTGGACACTGCCAAGAGAATTAAGGCGCTTCAGGAAACAGGATTGGATATACAGCATATAAGAAGGACCAATAGGCAAGGCTATAAGGCAGGTGCTTTAAAAGAAGGTCTGGATATAGCCAAAGGGGAGTTTATTGCCATTTTTGATGCGGATTTCTTGCCTTCCAATGATTGGTTGAAGAAAACCGTAATTTATTTCAAAGATCAGGAAATTGGTGTAGTTCAGACAAGATGGGGACATATCAATAGGGAATATTCCACTTTGACCCGTATACAGGCTTTTGCTTTGGACGCCCACTTTACATTGGAACAGGTAGGACGTAATGCCAAAGGCCATTTCATAAATTTTAATGGTACCGCAGGTATTTGGAGAAAAGAATGTATTCTGGACGCCGGAAACTGGGAAGGAGATACCCTTACCGAGGATTTGGATCTTAGCTACCGCGCCCAATTAAAGAACTGGAAATTTAAATATTTGGAGGATGTAGAGACACCTGCAGAACTTCCAGTGGTAATCAGTGCTGCCCGTTCCCAGCAATTTCGTTGGAACAAAGGTGGGGCAGAAAACTTTAGAAAAACCGTTTGGAGCGTTATTTCCGCCAAGAACATCTCGTTCAAGACCAAATTTCACGGGGTGATGCACTTGTTGAATAGCTCCATGTTCCTTTGTGTATTCTTGGTGGCACTTTTGAGTATTCCAATGATGTACATAAAAAATAGCTATGATCATTTGGGATGGATTTTTGAAGCTACCAAATTTTTTATTTTAAGTACCATTATCCTTTTCGTTTGCTATTGGTTTACCTATAAGAGCATACAGGGTAGTAGTTTTGATAATTTTGTAGACTATATAAGAATCTTCTTTACATTTTTCTCCGTGGCCCTTGGATTTTCATTGCACAACTCCATTGCCGTACTGGAAGGTCATATGGGTAAAAGATCCGAGTTTGTCAGGACCCCAAAATTTAATTTGAACAATATAACGGACAGCTGGAAGGGGAATAAATATTTGGCTACCAAACTTTCTCCCAATATGATTTTGGAAGCGGCCCTAATGCTTTACTTCCTTTTTGGAATGTACAGTGCCATTCCTTTGAACGATTTTGGACTTTTTCCATTTCACTTTATGTTATTTTTGGGCTTCGGTTACGTATTCTTCAAATCCCTTATGGCAAGGGCTTAAATAATATTTATAAACGCTATTCAAAAGCCCTGTTCTTTCTAAAGACAGGGCTTTTTTAATTTTGATATCGTTAAACAGGTTTATATCCTTAAACCACTAGTTAAGAAAGAGATAGTGCTGCTCCGGCACAGACATTGGAGGTAAGTTAATAGCTACCTACATTTGTGAATTTCAAAAAAATAAGGGTTTCATTGCCAAAACCAAAATTGGAAGTGCTGTTATTTGATAATTTCATTTAAATTTGGGAGATTGCTGAAATAATAAAGTGACCAAGAACCACCAGACAAATATTATCCAAAGGGCCATTTCTTATTGGAAACTTCACAGGATTCCAATTTTAATGGTGCTGCTTAGCATCCTCTTCTATATTTCCTTTGGTTACCATTTGGATAGAACGGATTTTATAAAGCTGCTCGGCCTTTATTTGGCTTTGTTCTTTTTGTGTTATAAGCTGATTCAATTTGAAAAATGGAACTTTAAATTTTTGGCCATTTCCGGGACGCTTTTCCGGCTAATACTGCTTTTTGGGGAACCCAATCTTTCCCAGGATTTTTATAGATTTATATGGGATGGACAATTGATCAACCATGGGATGAGTCCCTACCTTCACCTCCCCAAGGACTTGATAATAGAAAATGGCCACCTCATGCACAATGCCGGGGAATTGGTGAGTGGCATGGGAAGCCTCAGTGCGTCAAATTATAGTAATTATCCTCCATTGAACCAGTTTATTTTTGCGTTGTCCACTTGGTTGGCAGGAAAGAGTCTAGTGGGAAGTGTATTGGTCATGAGGACCATTATAATTATGGCCGATTTGGGAATCCTATATTTCGGGCGCAAATTATTGCAAAAGCTCAATAAATCTACCCATTTGATCTTTTGGTATTTCTTAAACCCATTGGTTATTTTGGAACTTACCGGTAATCTGCATTTTGAAGGGGTAATGTTGTTCTTTTTTGTTTGGTCTATTTGCCTTTTGTTCAATAAAAAATGGCTATTGGCGGCTATTGTATATGCGCTTTCGATCTCTGTAAAATTGGTCCCTTTACTATTTCTGCCCTTGTTCTTAAAATATTTCGGGTTCAAGAAATGCATCCTCTTCTATGCTGTTGTGGGTATAACAACGGTCCTTTTGGTACTCCCATTTTATTCCCTGGATTTTGCAAATAATTACATGCAGACAGTAGGGCTGTGGTTCTCCAATTTTGAATTTAATGCCGGTTTATATAATCTAATAAAAAAAGTGGCCCTGAATTTCGATGCAAAACCATGGGAACTAATCAAGGATTATGGAAAAATTACCCCGATAATCGTTATTGCCTCTGTGGCCCTGTTTACGTTTTTTAGGGACAATAGAAAGATTTCAACCTTGTTGACCTCCATGATGTGGGTGTTGACCTTGTATTATTTTTTGTCGGCTACCGTGCACCCATGGTATATTATTTTCTTAGTGATTTTAGGCCTGTTTACCGAGTTTAGGTTTCCAATGGTTTGGTCCTTGAGTATCATTTTGAGCTACTGGGCCTATTCCAATGCAGGGTTCAAGGAGAATTATTGGTTGTTATCTGTTGAATATATTGCAGTATATGGTTTTATGTGTTATGAAATTGTTAGATTACATAACAAAAAGTTGCTATTTAGTAAAAATTAGCACATCAATCACAAAAATTCATTTTTATTTGTACTTTTGATGGTAGAATGAATAACTCATATTACATACTTAACGTAAACAAGGTTTCCAACCTTGCTTATTCATTTACGCCTACACGTCGTCGCCCGTAAGGGTGCGCTTCTTTTATGGAAATAGGTGAGTCCATTTCCCTCTCAAAAAAAATAAATTATAATTTTAATTTTAAAAGCAACATTCAATGAAGATTGTTATTGCTAACGATTCCCATTTTAAATATGCCGAGGTTATCTGCGAAACCATTGCAGAGTCGGCCAAAGTGCGGGGTACCGGGATTGCAAAGCGCACTCCAGAATATATTCAAAAAAGACTGCATAATGGCAATGCCATTATTGCCTTGGACGGCGATAAGTTTGCCGGTTTCTGTTATATTGAGGTTTGGGGACATGAAAAATTTGTAGCCAATTCAGGTCTAATAGTGCATCCTGATTACAGGAATCAGGGCTTGGCCAAGAAAATAAAAAAAGAAATTTTTGACCTTTCCAGGAGTAAGTTTCCCGATGCCAAAATTTTTGGGATCACTACGGGCTTGGCAGTGATGAAGATGAACTATGAACTGGGCTATAAACCGGTTACATTTTCGGAACTGACTACGGATCCCGAGTTTTGGAAAGGCTGTCAGACCTGTAAAAATTTTGATATCCTTACCAGGACAGAACAAAAAATGTGTCTTTGTACCGGCATGTTGTACGACCCTGCAACCAAAGCCAAGGAGGCCATAAAGGAACCAAAGGAGAAATTGAATTCCAAGGCTTTTCAAAGATTAAAAAGTATAAAGGAAAGTTTGTTCCTAAACAAGAAAACAAAGTAGTAGTAAAGTACTGCTGAGAAAATAAAAATAATAATAGTTTAGCATGAAAAAATTAGTTTTAGCGTATAGTGGTGGATTGGATACTTCCTATTGTGCCAAGTATTTGTCAAAGGATCAAGGTTTTGAAGTACATGCCGTAAGTGTAAATACAGGAGGGTTTTCAAAGGAAGAAATAGAGAGCATTCATAAAAAGGCCTTGGAATTGGGGGCCACTTCCTACACTTCCATAGATGCCGTACAAACTTTCTATGAAAAGGTAGTAAAGTATTTAATTTTTGGGAACGTACTAAAGAACAATACCTATCCTTTATCGGTAAGTGCAGAACGAATTGTTCAGGCTATTGAAATTGTGAACTACGCCAAAAAAGTTGGTGCCAAATATATTGCCCACGGGAGTACTGGAGCTGGGAACGATCAGGTTAGGTTTGATATGATCTTCCAGATCATTGCACCCGAGATTGAAATTATTACCCCGATTCGGGATAATAAATTGGCCAGGGAGGTAGAAATTGAATATTTGAAACAGAATGGGGTAGATTACCCATGGGAGAAAGCAAAATACTCTATCAATAGAGGTTTATGGGGAACTTCTGTAGGGGGCGAGGAAACACTTACCTCACACAAGTCCTTACCGGATTCTGCCTATCCAAGCCAACTGCAAAAGACAGAACCCGCTCAGTTGAAACTTACTTTCCACAAGGGTGAATTAATTGCTTTGGATGGCGATAATGATACTCCTGTGAACAACATTATAAAATTGGAGGCTATTGCTTCCAAATATGCCATAGGTAGGGATATCCATGTTGGGGATACCATTATTGGCATAAAAGGTAGGGTAGGGTTTGAAGCACCTGCTTCCTTGATCATTATCAAGGCCCATCATTTATTGGAAAAACACACCCTTACCAAATGGCAACAGTATCAAAAGGAAATGCAGGGCAATTTCTATGGTATGCTGTTGCACGAAGGGAATTATTTGGATGAGGTTATGCGCAATATCGAGGCCTTCCTCACCGATACCCAAAAGAATGTAAGCGGTGATGTTTTTGTAAGTCTGCACCCTTATCGATTTGAATTGGACGGAATATCTTCACCCCACGATTTAATGAACGCCTCTTTTGGTAGTTATGGCGAGATGAACAAAGGATGGACCGCCGATGATGCCAAAGGATTTATAAAAATACTTTCCAATTCGGGAAAAATATATAACCACGTAAATCAGAATAATGATTAAGGCAGGAATTATAGGTGGTTCAGGGTATACTGGTGGGGAACTCATCAGAATCCTCCTGAACCACCCCCATGCAACTATAGATTTTGTTTTTAGTACCACTAGGGCAGGTAAAAAAATTACCACGGCACATCCGGACCTATTGGGGGTTACCGATCTTGTATTTACAGGAGAGGTAAACAAGGATGTGGATGTAGTATTTCTTTGTCTTGGCCACGGGAACTCTACTAGTTTTTTAAAGGAAAATGAGTTCTCCGAAAACACTAGGATCATAGATTTAAGTAATGATTTTAGGCTGGAGGCCGATGCCGTTCTGGACGGAAAAGCTTTTGTCTACGGCTTGCCCGAACTGAAGAAGGAAGAAATTAAAAAGGCGAAATATATTGCCAACCCAGGTTGTTTTGCCACGGCTATTCAGTTGGGATTGTTGCCATTGGCAAAGGCCCATAAACTGGATAAACCGGTGCATATAAATGCCGTAACCGGAAGTACAGGGGCGGGAGTAAGCCTTTCATCTACCTCACATTTTAGCTGGAGGAACAATAACGTGTCCTGGTACAAGCCCTTTACGCATCAGCACTTGGGGGAAATAAATGAAAGCTTGCACAGTCTTCAGGAAAATACCGGGGAACTGTTTTTTTTGCCCAACAGGGGTAATTTTACCAGGGGAATTTTGGCCACGGCCTATACCGAATTCGATGGGAGTTTGGAGGAAGCCTATGAACTGTACAACGAGTTTTACAAGGATGCGGCCTTTACCCAGGTGACGGAAGAGGACATCAACCTAAAACAGGTAGTGAATACCAACCAATGTCATATTCATTTGCACAAGCACAACAATACGCTCTTGATTACCTCGGCCATAGATAATTTGTTGAAAGGGGCTTCAGGACAGGCCGTGCAAAATATGAACTTGGCGTTCGGATTTAAGGAAACGGAAGGCTTGCAATTAAAAGCGGGCGTATTTTAATATCGGTCGGCCCAGTGGGTCAACGGTAGTGGAAAAAGGTAAACCGATAAACTAAGAATAAACCAATCAACCCTTGCTGGAGTAGTAGGAAGGAAACAAATAACAATTAAGGAATGAAAATAGCCATTATTGGAGCAGGTAATTTAGGTCTATCCATAGCCAAAGGCATTTTGAGCACGAACGGGGCCACTTCCATGGTCCTTACCAAGAGAAATCTTAACGGGCTTAAGGAGATTGAAAAATATGGAATTGTTACCACCACTACAGATAATAGGGAAGCAGTGACCAAATCGGACATTTTAATTTTTGCCGTTCAGCCAGGCCAATTTGTTAAGATTTTAGGAGAGGTAAAGGACATACTTACGGAAAAGCATGTTATTATTTCTACCATTACCGGTTTTAGTATTGCAAGAATGGAAGAGGTTATAGGGCCGGATCACTTTATTATTCGTGCCATGCCCAATACCGCTATTTCCGTAGGGAAATCCATGACCTGTATCTGCAGTAATGAGAAGGGGGCCAAAAGGGTAGACCTGGCCAAGGCCATCTTTAACCGTATGGGGCATTCCATGCAAATTCCGGAAGACCAGATGCAGGCCGCAACCGTTATTTGTGCCAGTGGAATTGCGTTTTGGATGCGATTGATTAGAGCCACCACACAAGGGGCCATTCAATTGGGATTCGATGCCAAGGAAGCACAGGAATTGGCCATGCATACCTGTAATGGGGCTGCTAGTCTACTTATAGAATCTGACAGTCACCCAGAAAATGAAATAGATAAGGTAACTACTCCAAGGGGATGTACCATTTCTGGATTGAACGAAATGGAACACCAAGGACTAAGCTCCTCCCTGATCAGAGGTATAGTGGCCTCATTTGACAAGATAAACGAGATTAAAAAAGGATAACCTCTACCTAAACCTTCAAGGTTATTATACAAGGGAGGTTCATAATACAATATAGAAGATGGAATTATTTGATGTATACCCATTATATAACGTTACTCCCGTTTCGGCCAAGGGAATAACGGTTACCGATGAAAAAGGCCAGGAATATTTGGATTTCTACGGTGGTCATGCCGTAATTTCCATAGGACATTCCCATCCACATTATGTGAAAAGATTGAAGGAGCAGTTGGACAAGATCGGTTTTTATAGCAATGCCATTCAGAATCCTATACAAGAAGCCTTGGCGCATAAATTGGGAGAACTTTCGGGCTGTGAAGATTACAATCTCTTCCTGTGCAATTCCGGGGCAGAGGCCAACGAAAATGCCTTAAAACTGGCATCGTTCCAAACGGGTAAATCTAGGGTAATCGCCTTTAAGCACGGATTTCACGGTAGAACTTCTGCCGCTGTGGCCGCTACCGATAATGAAAAGATAAATGCTCCTATAAACAAGCAACAAAAGGTAACCATACTTCCCTTCGAGGATTTGGTTGCTTTTAAAAGCGAGATTTCCAAAGGGGATGTGTGTTGCGTAATTATAGAGACCATTCAAGGGGTAGGGGGTCTGGACCAGCCTTCCCAAGAGTTTTATAAGAATATAGCTGCACTATGTAAGGAAAATGGAGCCTTGCTTATTGCAGATGAGGTGCAATGTGGTTATGGAAGAAGTGGTAAATTTTTTGCCTTCCAACACTATGGCATTAAACCGGACATTATTACGGTAGCCAAGGGAATGGGTAACGGATTTCCTATAGGCGGGGTCCTGATCCATGATAGCATCAAGGCTTCCTATGGAATGTTGGGGACCACTTTTGGGGGCAACCACTTGGCATGTGCCGCAGGATTGGCAGTGTTGGAAGTAATCGAGAAAGAAAATTTAATTGAAAATGCCGCAGAGCTTTTCGAATACTTCAAGGAAAAAGCAGCTTCCATCCCACAAGTAAAAAGGGTAAAGGGAATGGGACTTATGTTGGGGCTGGAATTTGATTTTGAAGTGGCGGAGCTACGAAAGAAACTCATTCACAACCAACATATGTTCACCGGTGGCGCCAGTGACAAACATGTATTGAGAGTATTACCGGCATTGAATATTACCAAGGAAAATTTGGATCAGTTTTTTGATGCCTTAAAAAAGGAATTGGCATGAGTTTGTATTTAGACATAGCCCAAAGGAATGCGGTGCTAAGTACCATGGCACAGCTGATCGATGCGGAACGAAGTACTATTCTGGAGGTCAATAAGAAAGACCTCGAGGCCTATAATGGCGATGATTTGGCTATGTACGACCGACTCAAGGTAGACGATGCCAAGATTGAAGGTATGATCCTATCCCTGCAGCAGTTGGCGAGCCAGGAAGACCCCTTGGGCTTGGAACGTTTTAATTTTACCCATGAAAATGGGATGCACGTTAGCAATAAAACGGCGCCTTTTGGCACGGTCCTGATCATTTATGAATCCAGGCCAGATGTTACCATTGAAGCCGCTGCCATTGCCTTTAAATCGGGCAATAAAATTTTGTTGAAAGGCGGAAAGGAATCGCTTCAAAGCAATTTGATATTGGTGAATTTCTGGCATAAGTCCTTGGAGCAACACGGCATTTCCAAAGATTGGGTCACTTATCTGGAATTTAATAGGGAACAGACACAGGCCTTTTTGGAAAAGCCTACCCAAAAGTTAGACCTGATAGTACCACGTGGAGGGGAAAAGCTGATCGCTTTTACCAAAAAGCATGCTACCTGTCCGGTAATAGTCAGTGGAAGGGGAAATAACTTTCTTTACGTTCACCCCAAGGCGGACCTAAAAAAGGCAATGTCCATTATCCTTAACGCCAAAACCACAAAGATATCGGCCTGTAATGCCTTGGACAAGGTGTTGATAGATAGCGAACTGCCCAACAAGGAAGCTTTTATAAAAGATTTGATCGCTGAATTAAAAGCGAAGAAAGTTGAAATTTTGGTAGATAACAGCCTGGCCGAAACAGAGGGTACTTCCGAAATTACTGGAGAGGAAAGTTGGTTTGAAGAATTTTTGGATTATAAGATCCTTATCGGGGAAGTCGGAAACACGGAGGAAGCTGTTGAAAAGATAAATACCTATGGAGGGGGACATTCCGCGGTAATCGTTACTGAAGAGGAACAGGAAGCCGACCTTTTTATGAATTCCGTGGATTCTGCCGCGGTCTACCATAATGTTTCCACCCGTTTTACGGATGGTGGACAATTTGGACTGGGCGGGGAATTGGCCATCAGCACGGATAAATTGCACCAAAGGGGGCCCATTGGCCTACAGCATTTGGTGACCAACAAATGGTATGTAAAGGGCGATGGTCAAATAAGGTAGTAGCCAGACCTAACAATAGGTCTAAAAAAAAGAGCATGCAGAAGAAAAGAATATTATTAAAAATAGGATCCAATACCCTTACCAAAGAAACGGACCATATCTCTAGGGGAAAAATCGAGGATATTGGGAGGCAGATCGCAAAACTTAAGGATAGTTACGAATTCATCATTGTAAGTTCCGGGGCCATTGCCGCTGCCAAGCAGTTTGTAAAATTGGAACACAACGGGCAGGAAATTACCGTTAAACAGGCCTTGGCTTCCATAGGTCAGCCCCATTTAATGCGAATTTTTCAAGAGAACTTTAGGGAGTTGGGATTGTTTACTTCCCAATGTCTTTTGTCCTATTCCGATTTTGAAAAAGAGGTTTCCAAGGAAAATATTTGTAATACCATCAACGTATTAGTGGCCAATAATTTTATCCCCATCATCAACGAGAACGATACGGTAGCGACCGATGAGATCAAGTTTGGGGACAACGATAAATTGGCGGCATTAACGGCAGCTTTGATGAAGGTAGATCTATTGATCATTGCTACCAACACCGATGGCATATACACCAAGGAATCGTTTGCCAACAAGGTTCCAGAAACCATTCGTTTGGCAAGCGATCTGGCTGATCTGCAAAATGAGGTCAGTAGTTCCAAATCTTCCCATGGTACCGGAGGCATGGAATCCAAAATCGAGGCAGCCAACATCGCCAGACAGGCCAATATAGAAACCTGGATCGTAAATGGCCTAAAGGACAATTTTATCATCGATGCGATAGAGAACAAAACCGCTTTTACAACCATAAAATAAAGAAATGCAACACTATTTATCCTTAAAAGATATCGATTCCCTACCGCAATGGGTAGAAGAAGCTAGATCATTAAAGGCGAATCCGCTTCAATTTAAAGCCTTGGGAGAGGCCAAGACCATATGTTTATTATTCTTCAATAACAGCCTTAGAACCCGTTTAAGCACGCAGAAAGCAGCCATGAACTTGGGCATGGAAGTTATTGTGATGAACTTTGGAAGTGAAGGTTGGGCGTTGGAATATGGAGACGGTACTATCATGGATCAAGGTACTTCCGAGCACATTAAGGAAGCAGCCCAGGTGGTGGCGCAATATTGCGATATAGTGGCTATCAGGGCCTTTGCCTCCTTGACCGATAAGGAAAAGGATGAGGCCGAAGTGGTCATGAACGGTTTTAAAAAGTATGCCGGGATACCGGTGGTAAATATGGAAAGTTCCGTAGGCCATCCTTTACAGGCTTTGGCGGATGCCATAACCCTAGCGGAAAACAATACCAAGAAAAGACCAAAAGTAGTCTTGTCATGGGCGCCACACCCAAAGGCATTGCCGCATGCAGTGGCCAATTCCTTTGTGGAAATGATGCATTTGCAGGAGGCCGATTTTGTAATTACCCACCCCAAAGGATACGATCTAAATCCTGAGGTGACCAAGGGTTCCAAAATAGAATACGATCAGGACAAGGCTTTGGAAGATGCCGATTTTGTCTATGTTAAAAACTGGAGCAGCTACCAGGATTATGGCAAGGTGATCAACCAAGATAAAAATTGGACCATGACCAATAAAAAGTTGGGCAATGCCAAGTTTATGCACTGTCTGCCCGTAAGGCGAAATGTAGTGGTAGCCGATGAGGTTTTGGACGGCAATAATTCATTGACCATTCAACAGGCCAACAACAGGACCTATTCCGCACAGATTGTGTTGAAGAAGTTGCTGGAGAGTCTGGGTGCTTAGGCACAGTTGTCAGTGAACAGTAAACAGTAAACAGTGAACAGTAAGCAGTGAACAGTATTCAGTTGGCAGTTTACAGTAGTCAGTATACAGTGGTAGTGAACAGTGAATGATGAAAATAAGGGACTCCTTCCCTTAGCAAGGGAAGGTGGCTTCTCCGACGATAGGAGGAGAAGGCGGAAGGGATTGAAACCAAAGGTTGGTTGTTTTGCTCCAATGGTTTTATGTAATGCCAAGCTATGAGACTTTGTACTGCAGGTTAGGCAGTTGGCAGTGAATAGTAAACAGATTGCCGCGCTACGCTCGCAATGACGAAAATAGGTGGCTCCTTCCCTTGGTTAAGGGAAGGTGGATTCTCCGACCATAGGAGGAGAAGACGGAAGGGATTGAAACCGTAGGTTGGTTAATTTGAGCAAAAAGATCAAGTACACCCCAAGCGGGAAGTAAAAAAAGATATGAAACAAAAACTATCTATAATAAAAATTGGAGGGAACGTAATTGAGAACGAAACCGAACTCAATAAATTCCTGGATTCCTTTGCTGCTATGGAAGGCCCTAAGATTTTGGTGCATGGCGGGGGAAAACTAGCCACCCAAATCGCGGAAAAATTAGGAATAGAATCCAAATTGGTAGGAGGGAGACGTATTACCGATGAAGAGGGACTAAAAGTAATCACCATGGTCTACGGCGGATTGGCCAATAAGAATATTGTGGCACAACTACAGGCCAGGGATACCAACGCCATAGGCCTTAGCGGGGCCGATGGCAATACCATCCGCGCCGTAAAAAGACCGGTCCGTGAAATAGACTACGGATTTGCGGGAGATGTGGAGGAAGTAAATGCAGCGGCTATTGACAAATTGTTGCAGGCCGACTTTGTTCCAGTGTTTTGCGCCATTACCCATAACAAGGAAGGGCAATTGCTGAACACCAATGCCGATACCATTGCTTCGGAAGTGGCCATTGGGATGAGCGGGAACTATGACACCACGCTCTACTATTGCTTTGAGAAGAAAGGGGTGTTGATGGATATTTCGGACGAAACCTCTGTGGTAAAACACCTGGAGCCTAAGAATTACCAAGAATTATTGGAAAAGAAGATTATAGCGGATGGCATGCTGCCAAAATTGGAAAATTGCTTTCATGCACTTCATAAAAATGTGGGCAAGGTCTGTATTGGGGATTTGGATATGTTAAACCCTAATGCTACCTTATTTACCACTATTACCTTATAAACATGGATCAACAAAAACTTACGGAAAAGGCTATTGAGCTGTTACAGGAATTGATTTCAATTCAGTCGTTTTCCTCCGAAGAAGATAAGACGGCAGATGCCATTGAGGCATGGTTTACACACTTCGACATCCCTTTTAAAAGGGAGAAGAACAATGTATATGCCTTTAACAAATACTATGATGAGAGCAAGCCTTTGCTGCTGCTCAACTCCCATCACGATACGGTAAAACCCAATTCGGCCTATACCAAAGATCCCTTTCATCCACATATTGAGGACGGAAAATTATTTGGACTGGGCAGTAATGATGCCGGGGGGTGCCTGGTATCCCTTATCGCTACCTTTACCCATTTTTACGCTCAGGAAAACCTAAGCCATAATATAGTGCTCGTGGCCTCAGCGGAAGAGGAAAGTTCTGGCCCCAACGGACTTAACAGTATGTTGCTTATCCTGCCAAAGATAGATGTGGCTATAGTAGGGGAACCTACCTTGATGAATTTGGCCATTGCAGAAAAAGGTTTGGTGGTTTTTGAAGGCAAGGTAAGTGGTACACCATCCCATGCCGCCCACCCCAACGATAATAATGCTATTTACAATACCATAGAGGTACTGCAGTGGTTCAAGGACTATAAGTTTCCCAAGGTATCGGAAGTGCTGGGGGAGGTAAAGCTTACGGTAACCCAGATAAGTGCCGGTAACCAGCACAATGTTGTGCCTGGCCATGTAGATTTGGTGATAGATGTACGGGTAAACGACTGTTACTCCAACAAGGAAATAGCGGACATACTTACTGCCGAAGCCCCTTGTGAGGTAAAGCCCCGTTCGTTGCGCTTAAACTCTTCTTCCATCAATAAGGACCATCCTTTGGTAAAGTCGGGCTTGGCCTTGGGCAGAAGCAGCTATGGTTCGCCTACCCTTTCGGATCAGGCGGCCTTATATTGTCAGTCCTTAAAATTGGGACCTGGCGATAGCACCCGTAGTCACTCTGCGGACGAATTTATTTATGTAGCGGAAATAGAAGAAGGAATAGATTTGTATATTAAGATCTTGCAAGGATTCTTGAAACAATAAACAGTGATCAATTAACAATGTTGATTTGTTCATTGTAATTGACCTATAAAAAATTGGATCTTAAACTAGAATAGTAAATATTAAATTAACCTGTTAACAAAGGGCATTGTTAATTGCTAATTGTTAATTGAAAAATAGATGAAATGAGCCAACATAGATCTATTTAATTAGGAGGTAAGATTGATGGCGAATTACATTTGACCTATAAAAAAACTATAAAAAATATCAAATGAAACTTTGGGACAAAGGATTTAGCACCGACAAAAAAATAGACCATTTCACGGTGGGCAGTGATAGGGAACTGGATTTGCTTTTGGCAAAATACGACGTAATCGCCTCCAAGGCACATGCAAAAATGCTGGGTAAAATTGGTCTGTTGACCCTTAAGGAAACCGATTCCCTGGTACATGAGTTGGACAATATAGCCAAGACCATAGAGAACGGTACCTTTACCATAGAGGACAGTTTTGAGGATATGCATTCCAAAATTGAATTTCTGCTCACCCTAAGGTTGGGAGATGCCGGTAAAAAGATTCACACCGCCCGTTCCAGGAACGATCAGGTTTTGGTGGCCATGCATTTGTACCTAAAGAATGAGTTAACGGAAATAAAGGACCAGACCAAGGATTTGTTCCACTTACTTTTAAATTTGGCGGACAAGCACAAGAAAGTGATGTTGCCTGGCTATACCCATTTACAGGTGGCTATGCCCTCTTCCTTTGGACTTTGGTTCTCCGCCTATGCCGAGAGTTTGGTAGACGATCTTTACTTTGTGGATGCCGCCTTTAAGGTAGCCGACCAAAATCCCTTGGGTAGTGCTGCAGGTTATGGAAGTTCCTTCCCTATAGACCGTAGTTTTACCACGGAGGAAATGGGCTTTGAAACTATGAAATACAATGTAGTGGCCGCACAAATGGGTCGTGGCAAGGTAGAAAAGGCAGCCGCCTTTGGCATGAGCAGCATTGCCGCCACGCTTTCCAAGATGGCGATGGACATCTGCCTATATATGAGCCAGAATTTTAATTTTGTCTCCTTCCCGGATGAGCTTACTACAGGTTCCAGTATTATGCCCCATAAGAAGAATCCGGATGTATTTGAATTGGTGCGCGGTAAGTGTAACCGACTCCAGACCGTGCCCAACCAATTGATCTTGATCACCAACAACCTGCCCAGTGGCTACCACAGGGACCTGCAATTGGTAAAAGAGGTGATTGTACCTGCCATCCAGGACCTAAAGGCCTGTTTGGAGATTATGACCTTTAGTTTAAAGGAAATACGGGTAAATGAAAATATCCTGGACGATCCCAAATACGATTATCTGTTTAGTGTGGATACCTTGAACGAACTGGTATTGAGCGGCACACCTTTCCGTGATGCCTATAAGAAAATGGGCAAGGAAATCAACGAGGGCACCTTTACCCCCAAAAGGGACATAAGGCACACCCATGAAGGTAGTTTTGGCAATCTTTGCTTGGCAGAGATCAGAAAGAAAATGGACAAGATTTCTTAAATAGTAAACGGTGGTCAGTGAGCAGTAAACAGTAAAAAGCTTACAATGTTAAAAATAAGAGGCTCCTTCCCTTGGTTAAGCCTGTCCAGTGTTTTCCGCGGGAGGACAAGGTGGATTCTCCGACTAAAGGAGGAGAAGACGGAAGGGATTGAAAACCTAAGCCAAGGTATTTTGTACACCATGTTACTTGGGCACGAGCGTGACGCTCGCGCCAGCGGGGGGGGGTAAAGTTTTTATTGTGATTATTTCACTCAAAACCAATCCGTCATTGCGAGGAGCTATGGCGACGAAGCAATCTCTTCAAACAATTGACAGATTGCCGCGCTGCGCCTGCCTAGGCGGCAGACTGGCTCGCAATGACGAATTGTTGTCAGGTCGAGAGGAGTCGAGACTTTGCACAGCGGGGTTGACCTCCCCTCCCCCCAACCCCCTCCCAAGGAGGGGGAGCAATTTGAAATCGATGTTCTTCCCATTTTAGAAATGTCAATACTCTTTTAAAAAGTTTTCAGATAGCTTTCACTTAGAAGTGCTAACATATCGGATAGTTTTGTTGAGAATCAAGTCCCCCCTCCTTGGGAGGGGGCTAGGGGGAGGACACCATGGCAGGATGATCATTGCTTAAGACGGAAACCAAGAGCTCCTCCCTTCAGACCTGTGCTGAGCGAAGTCGAAGTGCGAAGGGAGGTGGCTTCGACGTAGGAGAAGACGGAGGGTTCTGATTGCTCAAGCCTAGGGGCTTTGCGCAGTAAAAGGTATAGGCACGAGCGCGACGCTCGCGCCAGCGGGGCTTATTATGCTATTCTAGTTGATTAATTTCTGTATTTACTCTCTTATTTAAATCTATGGCTCTTTTTAAAGTGGCTGAAAAATAGCGATTATAAATATATTTGAACAAAGAGGAATTCTTTGAAACTATTTCCCTAAAATGAGTGTCTTCAATTAGTAATTCATAATTCTTTGGAACAGTTTTAGAATTTTTAGTCAGAAATTTTGAGAATTCCTCTTTGTATACATAAATATTAATAAAGTCTAATATTTCTCTCTCCCAAGTTTTCATTAATTCATAATCATTATCATATAGATACGTTATTTCAGTTCTTAAAATTTCATTGGAGATAGTTTCAAGTCCTCGCGATTTAAGCATTTCAAAACCGCTTGTATTTTGCCAAAAATGTGGGAATAAAGAAAAACTTTGAAGATGGAGTTCTAAAGTATTATCATACGGTCTTTTATTGTCTAAATAATCTAATATTATTTTCATATGATTTATAGATTTAGCAAGAAGTCTGTCATTTTCCTGTAGGTCTAGTACATCTAATTCGAGGTTTTTATGTATTTCTTTAAGAATATAGAGTTCAATTTTTCTTGCTTTTTTCGCTTCATTCCAATTGTTTATTTGCAGAGCAATTAGAATACCTATAACTAAGAGAAATATTTCTCCAACCGCATATAACATGTATTTTTTCAGGCTACCTTCATACAACAGTTTTTGCCTTATTCTCCGAAGTAATATTAACATGGTTTTCACATTTTATTTTGCTTCAATGACCAGGAACGTCAAGCCAAAATGAGTATGGCCGCAATTGCTCAACTTGATTAATTATGATGTTTGTAGAGACCTATCAAAGTCCTCAACTTGCATATTCAATTTAGCATTTGTTAGCGACTTTTTACTATTGCCCAGAATTTATCAATGACCATAATTAAAAGCTTTAATACCTTCCATTTTCATTGGAAATCCTTCAACTCCTGGCCAGTTTTCCCAATATGTAATATGTGCTTTTGTCGAACCATCGAGGGAAAATTCAAATCTCACACTGTTCATTTTATTGCCACCTACAAAGGTGTTGTTTCCCTGATATACAAAACCCTTAAGGATTTGACCATTTAATTTGGCAAACAACAAGTCATCCTCTCGATAATATTCAACCAAGCCTTGTTCTACTTGGTATAATCCAGTAATCTTTTGATATCCCGCATCATCAAGTGAATAGCTTTGTCCGAGTACAATATTGAATTCTACCTGAGTTTCACCTGTTGAAGTTTGTTGTAATTCTAATATCCTGTTCTGAGATTCGCTAGAATTTGCGGAGGGATCAGAGGATATATAGGGGTCATTTTTGAAATATACCTGAGTAATTAAATCTTGTCGATCAGGACTGGAAATTCGTAGGTGTATATGAGCAGGTCTCCAGTCCACTACTTCATCCTGGTACGGAATGGGAATTATAGTTCGAAAATTATACTGCCCATTCTCATTTGTTTTTTGTGAACCTCTTCTAATGTATTCGTTTGAAATGTTATCATATTTTTCATTTTCATCGCATTGCCATGATTCGATTAAAACATTAGGTAACACAGTGACACCATCCTCATCGTAAATTGTTCCTGAAAGCTCCATAATTGGCATATTGCTATCGGGCGGAATAAGGTTGGTTCTTAGCGGAGATCCGGGACGATAAAATGGACCAAGAATGTCACTGGTGGTAGGAGTATCACCCACGAATTCTTTCCCATTCCAGCTAACGCTTCCAAAGGCCGACATACTCATTGCCACTAAACCAGACTGCACTATGAATTGTCTTCTTTTCATATATTTTGGTTTTTGGGTAGCTTAAGTTAACGAAACATTTCTTTAGATGAAATTCATCAAGCTATGAATTGTCACTAACATAAGAATATAGTAACAAGTACCTGTATTTCCATTTTAGATAATCTGTTTTTTTAATACATTTATGTATACAATTTATCCTATTATTTTCGTGGAGGTATAGCTGGGGGAGTACTACAACCAAAAGTTGGCTACTAACTTTCTAAGGTAGTGAATATATGGTTTCGGATTGGAGTAATCGATAAAGTTCAAAATTCTTCGATGAACGACCTTTTTCAGTAAACAGTTTACAGTAGTCAGTTTTCAGTAAATGGGAATCAGCGACGTTGGCTTACAATGAAAAGTGGACATAGCAGCTACTTCAATATGAGCCCAATTTCAGGGACTCCCAATAATAACAAAAATATAATCATGATTTTGTGCCAAAGGGAATAACTTGCTTATTATTGTAAACTGTTAACCATAATGACCGCCAGTACCCATGAGAACTAGAGTTGCTTTTTTGTTTTATATTATTTTGACCATCACAGTGCAATCCCAAGACATATCCCAATTACACTTTAATAAGAACAATGAATTTAAGGTGGTACAGTTTACGGATACCCATATTAATGTGGAGAGCGATAAAAACGTGGATGCGTTTACTACCATAAAAAAGATTATGGCATTAGAAAAACCGGATCTGGTGGTCCTAACAGGGGATGTTGCCACCGATGGCAATCCGGAAAAAACATATAAGGAGTTTGAAGCTATTTTTACCGAAGCCAAGATGCCCTGGATCGTCACCTTAGGAAATCACGATTCCCAGGCCGATCTTTCCAGAAAAGAAGTGGCCGACTTCCTTCAGAATTTAAATTACTGCCTAAACAATGACCAGGGGGATACCTATGGTAACTCCAATTTTGTATATCCTGTCCGCAGTACCGACAATAAAAACAAGGCCCTTATTTACATCATGGATTCCAATGCCTATAGCACCCTAAAACCCGAGGTGGACGGTTGGGGCTGGTTTGATAATAGCCAAGTAAGCTGGTACAAGGAAAAAAGTAAGGAATACACCCAGTTAAACAACAACCAGCCGCTACCGGCCATTGCTTTTTTTCATATTCCGTTGCCTGAATATTACCAGGCGTGGAAGAACAAAAAAGTAAAGGCCATAGGAAAACGTAAGGAGCAGGAATGTGGCCCGGAAATTAATACGGGCATGTTTGCCGCCATGTTGGAAGCCAAGGATGTGATGGGCACCTTTGTGGGTCACGATCACAATAACGATTATATAGGGGTGCACTATAATATGGCCTTGGCCTATGGCAGGGTTACCAAAACCAAAACTTACAACAAAGCTCCTGTAGAAGGGGCAAGAATAATTGTTTTAAAAGAGGGGAAACGTAGTTTTGATACTTGGATACGCGAGGTAAACGGCAAAAAAGTCTACCCCTGTACCTGGCCGGATTCTTTTGAGGAATAGATGGGTTGTAAAAGATGGGACGGACTTCCTCCCAGCCCTCCCGCAATGGCATTAAAATGATAGGTTAAGCGTCCAGATGGCTTTCGGGAGAGATTTATTACAACATCTTCAATTGCCGAAGGATGTTCTTGGTGATTTCTTTTCTACAGGCGCCAAAATCGGGATTTTTTTCGGCCCTATTTTTGATCAATCTGGTAGCAAAAAAATAGACATTATCACTTCGTTCCAAATAACCTACCCACCAACCGGTATCTTTACCGCCGTCCCTGGTCCAACCAGTCTTGGCTCTTATTGTATAATCTGCCGTCTGTTCCTGGACCATCATTTCTTTTAAGATTTGAAAGGAAGTCTTTTTAAAGGGTAGCGTTTCTTCATATACCCCTATTAAAATGGCTACTTGATTGGCAGGGGAAATGGCCAAATTTCCAAAATTCCAGAAATCGTCATCGTTTATGGACAGGTCGGTGTTGCCATAATTGGAACCCTCCAAATATTGCTTGTATTTTTCTTTTTCAATTTTTTTTGCCAACTCAACATATACCCAGCCTGCCGAGGTTTTAAAAGCCTCTTTCATGGACATATCGTGATAAATATCGGGGCGATAACCGTATTTAATTGTATCCGTGGCCCCCGGCCAATTAATTATTTCATTTTCAGTTTTAACCACCCCCGTCTCCAGGGCGATTAAAGTGTTGATGATTTTAAAGGTGGAAGCAGGCAAAGTGCCTTTGTGGCTATCCTCAATATCACTTGAAATCCATTTCTTGGCCTGGTAATCATAAATTGTTGTACTTCCTTTTATATTGCAGTCGCAAAAAGGTTTGGATAGGTCCTCTTGGCCGAACAAGTAGAAAAAACTGCAATTTAAAACAGCGGCCGCAAGCATTATTTTCTTCATTGTTTCCTTATAAATAAATGTGTTGCAAGGGATGTTGTACACTCATTTTCTTAAATCCGCAAGGCCCACTTATTTAAGTGGGCCTATTGGATATTCAGCGTATGACAGGTCCTAAATCCTTTGGACCTAGGTTGCTATTTTTTATATTCTTTACAATTGGATCTTAGCGCCCATTACTTTTAAAAATTCCCTTATAAAACTAGGATGCGCCGGCCAGGCTGGGGAGGTAACCAAGTTGCCATCTACAAAGGCCCCATCTACGGGAATGGATTGAAATTCCCCACCCGCCAAGGTTACTTCCGGCCCCACAGCTGGATAGGCAGTGAGTTTTCTTCCTTTAACAACACCTGCAGCGGTTAAAATTTGAATGCCATGACAGATGGCGGCAACAGGTTTGTTGGTGGTGAAAAAGTGTTGTACTATTTCGAGCACTTTTTTGTTCAATCGTAAATATTCGGGAGCCCTTCCTCCGGCAATCACCAAACCATCATAGTCGGATACATTTACATCTGCAAAGCTATAGTTCAAGGCAAAATTATGACCTGGCTTTTCCGTGTAGGTCTGGTCGCCTTCAAAATCGTGTATGGCCGTTTTTACTATGTCCCCCTTTTTTTTGTCCGGGCAAACGGTATGTACGGTGTATCCTACCATTTCCAGCATTTGAAATGGGACCATGGTTTCATAATCTTCAGTGAAATCTCCAGTTAAAAACAATACTTTTTTCATTGTTATTATTTAGGGTTAAAAAATTATTTGCGCTGTTTTATGGGTATTAAACCTATTAAGGAGGAAGGCTGGTGGCCCTGTTCTTAATATTTACCCTTCAAGTTAGTAATTTTTTGGTTTGCTTGAGGCCCAGTTATTTTTGCCAAGAGTTAGGGTAGGGGTGTAATACGTTGTTTTTGAATCGATTAAAACTTCGGGGCTTTTTAAAAATTAACCTTCTTTTAATACACTTTTGTTGTTTTGTTGGCATTACAGGGTCTTTGTGTTCAAGGTTCAAGGTTCAAGGTTCATGGTGATGACAATACAACAGCTTCTTCCCTTGGATTTGAGTTGGAGGGACCTCCCCCCAGCCCCCTCCCAAGGAGGGGGAGTTACTGGAAATCGACGTTCCTCACATTATAATAATATTATTACACTTGTAAAAGACCTCCTTATTACCTTCTTCATTAAATGAGAACGTATTGGATAATTTTGTCGATAATCAAGTTCCCCCTACTTGGGAGGGGGTTAGGGGGAGGACATTAAGGCAGGATAATCATCAACATTGACGAAGCAAGCTCTTTCCTCTAAAAACAGATTGCCGCACTTTGTTCGCAATGACGAAAACAGGAAACGAAAGGGATTGGAACGAAAAGCTAGTTTTTTTACGCGAAAGGGTTTATGAAGTGCCACGTCAGGAGACTTTGCACAGCATGGATCAAATTCCCCCCTACTTGGGAGGGGGCTAGGGGGAGGACTTCACGGCAGCATGTTCATTTTCAAGTAGCAGCAATCTCTTTCCTCAAAAAACAGATTGCCGCACTTTGTTCGCAATGACGAATTATTGTCCGGTCGAGCATCCCGATAGTCATGGTTAGAGTCCATAAGGTGAAACCTACATACTTTCTTGCTAAATCGCTGACAGCCTACCAGCCTCCTTTAATACCCTTTCCGCTTGGGCCATGTGACGTTGATTGTGGTAAATGACCACCCTAAAGGTATCTCCCAATCTAAGCTTGATCCATTTTGAAATGGAAATTCCCGTCTTGGTCTTGGTGAGGTCTACCTCTTTGGATTTGTTCAATAGGTTGATCAAGGCCTGTTGTTGGGAAATAAATTTGGTGAGTACCTCCTTATCCAGGGTACTGCCTATCGGATCCATGGACTTAAATGTTTTCATCTTGTTCAGCTTTTTCTGGGGAAGCATGGTTTTGGCAAAATAGTTGCCCAGCCATCCGCTTTTGAAATTTTCGGCAGGCCTCTGTTGGGAAGATGCCATCCGCTTTTCAATTTCAGGAATATAAAAATCCCCATACCGGTTTAAATGTTCCAGGCATTCCAAAATACTCCAGCTATCAGGGGAGGATTTCCAATTCAAGGTTTCCGATGGCAAGGTTTTTAAGCCTTCGGCCTTGTTTTTGTTTTCCTGGGTACGCTCCAATAAATCCTGTAATAAATCCTTAGAAAGCATGTCTTTATTTTTTACGGCAAAAATTGGCATTTTAAAGCTTTAAAACATTGATCGAAATCAAGATTTTTTAATCCTGGAAAGCGTTTCAGGGGTCATTCGTAAATAAGAGGCTATGTATTTATTGGGTATTTCCTGAAAGAGTTGAGGGCTGCGCTTTAGGACCCTCTTATACCTTTCCAAGGGAGATACGGTCAAAATATCCCGCTCCCTTTCCATCTGTTGTAATACCAATTGCTCCAACATTAGTTGCCAGGTGGTATTGTTTTCTGGGGTGGATTTCATAAAATTCATGAAAGTGGCCTTGTCAATAACTTTAACGGTGGTTTTTTTTAGTGCCTGTATATAGAGATCGGAAGGTTTTTCATCCAAAAAAGAATCCAGGGCAGTAATAAAATTATGGGTATAGCCGAACCTAATGGTGTGTTCCTCATTTTCCTCTACCACAAAAATTCTTAAACTCCCTTCTGCCACCCAATAGAGGTTGGTATCCATACTTCCCTGTACCTTTAAATATTGGTTCCTTTCCAGTTGCAGTGCTGTGATCCATAAACCTTCCCGGTCTATTTGCTCTTTTAAGTGGGCAATAGGATTCATTTCTTATGTGATAAGGCTTTGATACCAATAACAATTTTCCCCTTATGTTTACCCTCTCCAAAATACTGGATCAAGCGCCCCGCATCCTCCAGGGGATATGGGCCGTCTATCTGGCATTTAATTTTCTGCTGGGCAATCAGGTCGCAGATATACTCCAACCCAATATTTGATTTTAAGGCGAGTATCTTTAACCTTTTGGAGCTGAACAGGGGTACAAGTTTACCCCACAGCAATAATCCAATTAGATTAAAAGGCTTGCCACCTATACTAACATATCGCCCAGTGGGGTTTAAGGCTTTTAGGTAGCTAAGGGAAGCTTTATTGGACCTACAATCCAGGATGAGGTGGTACCGTTCCCCGGCCTTGGTGAAATTCACTTTTCTATAGTCCAATACATGGTCAAAACCAAGCGACGTCATCATAGCCAATTTTTCTTGTGAATCCACTCCTGTAACCTCACAATTATACAGTTTGGCTATTTGCAGGCCAATGGTGCCCACGCCGCCACCGCCACCGTTAATCAGAATCTTTTGGCCTTCTTTTATTTTCCCTAGGCCCCTTAGGGCCTGTAATGCCAGGCAGGAGGCATGGGGAATGGCTGCGGCTTCCACAAAACTTAAAGCCTGTGGTTTCTGGACCACCGCCTTTTCGTTAATACTTATATATTCGGCAAAGGTGCCAAAGTCATAATTAGAGGTATCGCCCATAACCGCATCCCCAATATTGAATTTCGTAGCCTTCGCCCCCAAAGCTGCGACGGTGCCCGATAATTCCATGCCCAAGCCATGTTTTGGTTTAAATAGCCCGAAAAATATTCGGTATAAATAGGGCTTGCCCCTAACTAGACTCCAGTCGTAGTCGTTTACGGTAGTGGCATGGATCTTTATTAAAACCTCATTGTCTTTAGGTGAGGGTATGGCGACTTCGGTTATCCTAACCACCTTTTCGGGAGGACCATAGGATTCACATTTAATAGCTTTCATGTGGTTCTATTGAAGTCCTAATTTAATCATTTGATCTTAATTGGCATTTCATAATCTTTGGTCATGTTATAGGGCATTTTCCAAATGTCGCCCTTGAAATTTCCAAAATATAGTTCGGACTTACTGAACTGATGCGAATCTCCATCGGCCCAGAAAAAGCAAAATGGGGATTTAAAATTTACAACTTTGCGTACATAGGAATGACTTAAAGAACTGTGCTCTGTTAGGGTATTTATCTTTTTCCAGCTTTCTCCTTCATCCTTGGATTGCCAGATGGCCAATTCCCCACCAACGCCCCATTCTTGGGGTCCTTTTTCCGTAGGTCCAACAATTTTCCAGTCGTTTTCACTTATAAAGAGGCTTCCCATATCATAATTATGGTCGGAGGTGGTTACCACAGTAGTTTGCCATTCCGTGCCGTTCCATTTGGTAATGCACCATTCGTACGGGGCGCTTTTGGGGCCGGGTTCGTGGCCATTGCTTCTAATATATAGGCAGGCAGGATAACCTTCCGCAGTAAAGCCCATATCTTTTAGATACAGGTTTTTATTTTGGGAGGCATAATCCACAGCTCTAGCGGGACTGCCCAGGTCCGTTACTGGTATTGGGGTGTTTATACCATTAACAGTGGCCCATGTGGCTCCAAAATCGGCCGACTGTATATAGTACAGGTCAGTTCTTTTGTCGACATTGCCATTGGGGTGCCGGTTAAAAAATGTCCCTATCACCTTGCCATTAAATACATCTGAGGTCTGATAATGCCCTGATTTTTCACCTTCCTTTTCAGGGATGGCAACGAGCAGTTTATCATCTGTCCAAGAGATACCGTCCTTACTGGTTTCAAAATAGAGCTGGCGTACCCCTGTATATTTTGTAAAAAATTGAAAGAAGCCAAAATCCGTATATCTGGGTTGTGGGTAGGTCATTTCCTCTTCCGTAATCCGTACAAATTGCTTAATGGAATAGGGCGTTTTGCTTTTGTATTTATAACCTGGCCTTTTGGCACCCCGCCCACTGATAAACACCCAAATATACCCTGAGCCATCGATTAGAATGGAAGGGTTGTCATGTGGGTCGTCTACTCCATTTTTGTCATAGACCACGGTGGGTTTTGAGACCATTTTCGTTTTATGGTCGAACTCCCCGATCATACAAAGAAGGTAACGTTGGTCTTCAGAGGGTGTTCCCCCATATACAAAAAAGGTTTTTTCAACTTCGGGAGCATAAATGGCCAAAGGTACGTGCTTTGCGGTGTAGGTGCCCAGGGCTCCTGAGTATTTGTCCCCATACTCGTACTTCTGATTTAATTCGAACCAAATGCCCCTGTAGCCGTTGATTTTGGTATTGGTCAAGCTTTGGCCAAAGGTATTTCCAATAAAAGAAATAATAAAAATAAGGATTAATAAGTTGAAGTTCGTTTTAGCTTTAATACCTGCCATTTTCCTATTTTGTTTTGCTAAAGCATTTTTTTTTGATGCCTCCCGGACCGATATATTCCCGTGTCTCTTGAAACCCAAACTTCTCATATAAGGTTATTGCTGGGGCATTGGCCCAACCAGTTTCTACAATAAGGGTCTCGGAATCGTCATAATCTTCAACGAACAACAACAGCTTACGGGCAATTCCCTGCCTAAAATATTTTGGATATACTACCAGGCTACAGATTTTAAGAGTGTTTTTTAGTTGGTCTATTTCAACTGCAGCGGCCAAAACATCATCTTTCCACAATCCAAAAAACTGGGTGTTGCTGTTTTGAAAATTAATAATTCTTCTGTTTAAAGGTGGAAAATCCGTAACACCCAATAATTCAGCTTCAATGCGATAGGAAACTTGAAAAAGCGCATGAAGTTTTTCTGCATTGGAAATTTCGGAATGGGTTATTTTTTTGATCATTGTTTCTTTATAAGACTGCCTTAATTATGGATTACTGATTCTAATGAAGTCTCTAATATAGCAATTCTTTGTTTCTCGGGCGTTGTTGGGCGTTTAAGGTTCAACGTTTAAATAACAGAGCGGCGCTACGCTTGCCTATTCGTTAGGCATGTCTACCTAAATTAGTCGGGACTTCCCGGACCGACCTCCCCCCCCGGCCCCCTCCCAAGGAGGGGGAGCTTAGGTTTTAATAAACGTTTTAAGGATAGATTTGTTCCCCCTCCTTGGGAGGGGGCTAGGGGGAGGACTCCATGGCAGGATGATCATCCCCATGTACGAGCAAACCCATCCTTTAAAATGGATTGACGGGCTACTTGGGAAATAATATTATAGGCCAAATTAGTGCAGCACAAGACGTCTGCAAATGCCACTTTTAGTAGTTAAAAATGGGATGTGCTTACATAGAATAAATAACTCTGATGATAATGAATCGGAAAGGATTTTTATCCTTATTTGATCATCCCCAAATTAATGACTTCCTGAGGTGTAAGATGTCTCCAGTGTCCACGTGGCAGATCCTTTTTGGTGAGTCCGGCATAGACCACCCTATCCAATTTTACGACCTCGTATTCCAATTCCTCGAAGATTCGGCGTACAATTTTGTTACGGGTACTTTTTAGTTCTATCCCTACTTCGCGCTTAGGTGCGTTTTCAATAAAACTAACATCATCTACCCTAACCACGCTGTCGTCTATAGAAATGCCTTCCTTGATCTTAATAAGGTCTTCGCCCCTTAAGTTTTTGTTCAGCTCTACATGGTATATTTTACGAAGTCCGTTTTTAGGCTTTGTTAGTCGCTTTGTCATTTCCCCGTCATTTGTAAACAACAGCAGACCAGTAGTGTTCTTGTCCATTCTCCCCACCACCGAGAGTTTGGATTTGGAAGCATTGGAAATAAGGGAGGCTACAGTTCTTTTTCCGTGCTCATCCTTTGGCGAGGTAACAAAATCCTTGGGTTTGTTCAGTAGTACGTATTCCTTTTTCTCTGGATTTAACAAGCGGCCATCAAACTTTACTTCATCGGTCAGTTTTACCTTGTATCCCATTTCGGTTATAGGCTTGCCGTTTACGGTCACGTTCCCGGCAGAAATGTAAATATCGGCGTCCCTACGTGAGCATACACCAGAGTTGGCAACATAACGATTTAGACGCATTACATTGGGGTCGGATGGTGGCTTGGCTTCCGTTTTCTTTCTTATAGGTGCGTTGCCCCGTGCATGGCTCTTTTTTCTAAAAGTGCCCCCTTGTCTTCCTGATGCTTTTTTGTCGTTGTTGGAATCTGACCTACTCATATGTACTATAATTTATTGCAAAGGTAGCAAAGGAAATGTTATGTATAAGCTATTGTAGCGGTAATTAGTGATTCTTAGAGAATTCTGTTCAATACCAGATCCACATTGATCAATAAAATACTGAACACTCCCAGTATAATGATCAACTTTAGAATGTTATGCAGCCATACGTAGTGTTTTTTGCTGTTGGATTTTACCAAAAGGATCAAAAACCCCAATAGCAAAAAAATACAACCTATAAAATAGAGGTACATATAGCCTACATCAAAATATTCGATCAGGAGAAAGGCGGGAAGCAGCGTTAGGCCTATCAAAATAGCGATACAGGTCTTTGAAAACTTTGCTCCGTACAATATAGGAATGGTCTTGTAGTTTTGGGCCATGTCCCCAGCCATATTTTCCAGGTCTTTAATCATTTCCCTGGCCAATATCAATAGGAAAAGAAAAAGGGCATGCACAAAAATCACGGTGTCAAAGTTCTTATAATACACAAAAACGGCGAAAAAGGGGGCAATGGCCAAGGTTGCCGAAACGAAATTACCCAAAAATGGTACTTTCTTTAATTTGTGGGAATAGAACCAAATTCCAAAAATATAGGCAGAAAAGAACACAACGGCCTTAAAGGAGACATAACTGGCAAAGATTACCGAAAGGAAATTCAATACAAAATAAGTGGTGAGCTTGGTACGCTGGCTTACCAGGCGGTCCAGCATACTCTTTCTAGGTTTGTTGATCAGGTCCTTTTCCGCATCGTAGAAATTATTGATGATATATCCTGCTGCTATGACCAAGGCCGAACTGAGAACAATAACGAACAGGTTGCCATCAAAAACAACTTTTCGCAAGGGTAAATGGGGAGCTAAAATATATATCGAGGCCAGGTACTGGGCCAAAATGATCATAAGAATGTTGTAGCCTCTGACCACAGAAAACAGGCTCAGAAACTTTAATAGCAAGAGCTTGTTTTTTCTACTAAGCATAAAGGAGGTTGTTAGAAGTTGTATACCACTTCTAAATTATAGCCCTTCAGGGCTTTTTTTGCCTTATTGATGTCTTCGGTAAATCCTAAAATATAACCTCCACCACCGGAACCACAGAGTTTTAAATAATAGTCGTTGGTATCTATACCCTGTTTCCAGAGTTTATGGAATTCCACCGGGATCATGGGCTTAAAATTATCGAGTACCACATGCGACAACTGCTTTAAATTCCCGAACAGTGATTTTACGTTCCCATTTATAAAATCCTCTACGCAGGCGTCCGTATGTTTAATAAACTGATCTTTTAGCATGGCCCGGAATCCTTCATGTTTCATTTGTTCCATAAACAAATGTACCATTGGTGCGGTTTCTCCAGTGCTGCCACTGTCCAACAGGAATACGGCTCCCTTGCCATCCAAGTTTTGGGATGGAATGCTGGTAGATTCTATATTGTCTTGGGAATTTATAAGAATGGGCAGGCTTAGATAGCTGTTCAAGGGGTCAAGGCCCGAAGACTTACCGTGGAAAAACGATTCCATTTTCCCGAAAATAGTCTTCAATTTTAATAATTTCTCCCTGGTAAGATTCTCTAAAACGGTAATTTTTTCAATGGCATATTTATCGTAAATGGCCGCCACCAAGGCACCACTACTACCTACACCGTAACCCTGCGGAATGGAACTGTCAAAATACATACCGTCAGCTACATCCTTATTCAATGCCTCCAGATCAAAAGTCACCAATTCATGGTCTTTCTGCTGCAGGTCTTTTAAATATTCTGCAAAGGCCCTAAGGCTGGCATTCGACTTCTTTGCCGCCTCAGAATTCTTGTTCTTGGATTTTAATGCCCCCTTAAAAAAATTATAGGGTATGGAAAGTCCTTTGGAATCTTTAATGATTCCATATTCCCCGAAAAGTAGAATTTTAGAGTAAAATAATGGTCCTTTCATTTCTATAAGTTAAGCATAAAAAATTAAACCGTAATATTTAAAAATTTTTAGTTCAAGGTTTAATGATTTTTCGATACTCCTCAATAACCTTGATATTTCTTTAATAATTAACGCAACATCCCACTATTAATTATTCATTTTTCAAATTGAAATTACAGTTTTTTCGCTCCTTTTCCAATTTGATCGCAAATATACTGCCCGTTTTCGCAATATGCAACCAACTCATTACTAATAAATTGGTAAACTTTTTCTTTTTCATTCTCAGGATACAGTACATGTACATTGGCCCCGGCATCCAATGTAAAACATACATGGGTATTGGACGATGCTCGAAAGTCCCATATTTTATTGATAATCTCCAGAGTATTGGGTTTCATTAAAATAAAATAGGGCATGCTGGTCATCATCATGGCGTGTAATGTGAGTGCTTCACTTTCCACAATTTTAATAAACTCCAACAAATTTCCTTCCTCAAAAATCCTTTTTAATTTGGTCAGATTTTTATGCGCTTGGTCGAACCGTTGTTCCGCAAAGGGATGATCGTGCATTAAATTATGACCAAGGCTACTGCTCACTTGTTTGGATCCTTTGTCCACCAAAAGGATGGTATCCTGATAATTTTTAAAAATGGGGTGTACTTTATAGGGATATCTTATGGCATAAAGATCGGAGCTATTTAAAGTGCCTTTATGTAATCCCCATTGCACCATGTCCCCTTCAATACTCCTGCAGGCACTACCAGATCCCAAACGAGCCAAAAAGGAAGCCTTTCTTTTAAAAAAATCGCTATCCATATTGGGGTTTAGTTCCCTTTCCAGTTCCATAAGGCATAGCGCCAGGGCCGACATGCCACTTGCCGATGATGCAATGCCACTGCTGTGGGGAAAGGAATTGGAGGTTTCTATGGTAAAATGATAGGCCTTTAAAAAGGGCAGATAAGGTTCCGTCCTCTTAAGAAAGGTACTTATTTTGGGTTTAAAATCTTCTTTTGGCTTACCCTCAAAAAGGAGTTCGAACGAAAAGTCGGAGGCCTTATTTTTCAATTTTTTATAGCTGACCGTTGTGGTGGTAGCACAGATATCCAGGGTAAAACTAATGGATGGGTTGGCCGGAATCTGATGTTCCTTTTTCCCCCAGTATTTTACCAAGGCGATATTACTGGGCGATTTATAAGTAACTTTTCCTTCCGTTTTGTCTGTGGTATAAGTGGAAGGTATAAAGTCTTTATCGGTCATATTGGAAACAATTTGTGCAAAGATAGCTTTTAAGTAGTTTTACTGTAGATCCTGTTAAAATAAATTGTTAATTTAGGGCGTAAACAACCAATCCTTGAAAAAGCAGCTTACCTATATCGCAATTTCAGTAACCGTATGCTTAACTATTGGCTTTTTATCCAGTTTTGCTACACAATCTTCCGTAAATGATTGGTATTTGGAATTGAATAAGCCAAGTTTTAATCCGCCCAATTGGATTTTTGCCCCGGTCTGGACAATACTTTATATTATGATGGGGGTTGCCGCAGGGATTGTCTGGGCAAAAGGGTTTTACCATATTTGGGTAAAAACGGCCTTGTACCATTTTGGCATTCAATTGCTGTTCAATGCCCTTTGGAGTATAATTTTCTTTGGATTTAAGAATCCTTTCGCAGCCTTGCTGGTTATTTTGGCCCTATTGGTACTTTTAATCTTTACCATAAAATGGTTTAAAGTAGTGAGCACCACAGCTGCCTATTTATTGATCCCCTATCTTTTTTGGGTATGTTTTGCTACTGCCCTGAATTATAAGATTTGGGAATTGAATTAACTTTTTTGCCTTGCTATATATGGTGTGGGGTAAATGAAAATTCCAAATAGATATTTGTTCTTTTTACTGACTACTGTTCACTGATTTGTTTCCCCATTTCCAATAGCTGTATCATGGTCCTGTGGTTTCTTGTAGTAGCGGTTACCTGAAGTTTTTTTTCGAAAAAATTATTATCACATTTTGCTTTGCCATATCCCTTGTCGCAATAGAGGTAGACACAGCTATTGGAAATCACAAACCGTTCATTGGCAAATTGTTCTTGTTGTAGATTATTGATCAATTCCTTGCAGGGAGTTTCTTGCAACAGTACATAGTACCATTTTTTAGTCTCCAAGTCGTTATGCTCTTCAAAAGGGGATTGCGCTATAATTTCTTTCCATTCAATAAATGTCTTTGCCAATACCGGAACATCAAAGCCGAATGTGGTGTAAATGCCTTCTTTGATTATTTGTGATACTTTTATTGGCGAGGCAACATTACTTTTTAAAACAATATTGCCACTTTGTATATAGGTACTTACCTCGGAAAAACCCAGCGATTCCAGCATTGCTTCTAACTGGGACATTTTAATTTTCTTTTTGCCGCTTACATTGATTCCCCTAAGCAGAACAATATATTTCGTCATCTGGATCTTATTAATCAACCTATGGATAAAAATAACAATATTTTATAATGGAAATATTCGGGACTTTGTGGCATAACCGTCAATTTTGGACTTAGCAACAAATAACACATTTGATGAAATGCATTAGGTTTGGTTATTAATTTTTCAAATTTAGTGTCTATATTTTGTTATCTTGATACCCATTTAAAATTTATGCTACCATATGGAAAAATATATACTGGCGCTGGACCAAGGTACAACTAGTTCCCGTTCTGTTGTTTTTGATAAAAAAGGTAACATCGTTTCGGTGGCCCAAAAGGAATTCACCCAATATTTTCCGAAACCTGGTTGGGTAGAGCACGATCCCTTGGAAATTTGGTCGTCCCAAGTAAGTACAGCCGCAGAGGCCACCACTAAAAAAGGAATTTATGGCGCCGATATAGCGGCTATAGGAATTACAAACCAAAGGGAAACTGTAGTAGTTTGGGATAGGAACACTGGAAAACCAGTGTATAATGCCATTGTTTGGCAGGACAAGAGGACTTCCAACTACTGCGACGAATTAAAGAGCCAAGGGAAATCCAAACTTATTAGGGAAAAAACGGGTTTGGTAATCGACTCCTACTTTTCGGGTACCAAGGTGAAATGGATTTTGGATAACGTGGAAGGAGCTAGGAAAAAGGCGGAAGCTGGAGACTTGATTATGGGAACCATAGATTCGTGGTTAATTTGGAATATGACCAAAGGCGAACTACATATTACCGATGTTACCAATGCCTCTAGAACATTACTCTTTAATATCAATACTTTGGAATGGGATGATGAGTTGTTGGAGCTTTTAACTATTCCAAAGAGCATGTTGCCCAAAGTGAAACAGTCCAGTGAAGTATACGGTAATACCAATCCTAATTTTTTTGCCAGTAAAATACCTATTGCCGGAATCGCTGGAGATCAGCAAGCAGCACTTTTTGGCCAAATGTGCACAAAACCGGGAATGGTTAAAAACACCTATGGCACCGGTTGCTTTATGCTAATGAATATTGGGGAAAAGCCCATAGTTTCTGAAAACAATCTACTAACCACGGTTGCATGGACCATAAACGGTAAAACCCAGTATGCCCTGGAAGGAAGTATTTTTATTGCTGGTGCCGTTGTACAATGGTTGAGGGATAGCTTAAAGATCATTAAAAAGTCTGAGGATGTAGAAAAGTTGGCTGGTTCTGTAGACAGTACCGACGGGGTCTATCTGGTACCTGCATTTGCTGGTCTGGGAGCACCTTACTGGAACCAACATGCCAAAGGAAGTATTTTTGGGCTTACCAGAGGAAGTACGGACGCCCATATTGCTAGAGCAGCTTTGGAATCCATTGCATTTCAGACCATGGATGTTTTAAAGGCTATGGAAGCAGATTCTAAAATTTCTATAAAAGAATTAAGGGTCGATGGGGGAGCAACCGTCAATAATCTGTTGATGCAGTTTCAGGCCGATGTGTTGAATACCTCTACCGTAAGACCAAAAGTGATAGAAACTACGGTCATGGGAGCGGCTTATTTGGCCGGTTTGGCGGTCGGATTCTGGGAAAGTTTGGAAGAAATTCAGGAAATATGGCAAATTGATGCCAATTTTGATCCCACAACAGAAAGAAAAGAAATAGAACAAAATATTAAAGGCTGGTACAAGGCCATTGATGCTGTAGAATATTGGTCCAAACTAAACGATTAAATATAAAACCAACCAATTATGACTCCATTTATTGCTGAAATTATCGGCACTTTTTTCCTGATCCTTTTAGGGGGCGGGGTTGTTGCCAACGTAATCCTGAACAAAACAAAATCCAACGACGCGGGCTGGATGGTCATCACCACTGCTTGGGGATTGGCTGTGTACGTTGGGGTGGCAGTAGCCGCACCCTATAGCGGGGCACATCTAAATCCGGCTGTTAGCATTGGACTGGCGGTTGCTGAAAAGTTTGAATGGGCCTTGGTCCCCACATATGTATTGGGGCAATTCATAGGGGCCATGTTGGGCGCCTTGTTCGTTTGGCTCTTCTACAAAGATCATTTTGATGCAACAGAGGACCAGGACACCAAAAAAGCGGTATTTTGTACTGCTCCGGCCATAAGAAATCCCATTAATAACCTATTTAGTGAAGTAGTAGGTACTTTTACCTTGGTATTTGTGGTACTATATTTTACGGATGCCTCAATAACCGAAACTGAAACAGTAATTGGACTAGGGTCTTTGGGTGCTCTGCCCGTTGCTTTTCTAGTATGGGGGATAGGTCTTTCCTTAGGAGGTACCACGGGTTACGCTATTAATCCTGCGAGAGATCTGGGGCCGCGAATAATGCATGCAATAATGCCTATTAAAGGTAAGGGTGGCAGTGACTGGGGCTATGCTTGGATTCCCATTGTAGGTCCAGTAATTGGGGCTATATTGGCCGCTTTACTGATGATATTGTTGAGTTAGTCCTTTATTAAGGTTTGGCAATTGCCTGGGCGGCAATATAGGCTCCGGTCCAGGCATTTTGAAAGTTGAATCCGCCCGTAATGGCATCTACATTTATCACTTCCCCAGCAAAATAGAGCCCGGGGAGTATTTTACTTTCATAGGTCTTAAAATTTATTTCTTTTAGGTCCACCCCTCCGGCTGTGACAAATTCCTCCTTAAATGTGCTTTTCCCATCTACCCTAAATTGGGAACCCGTCAACTGCTTCGCTAAATTTTGTAGTTGAATTTTGGAAATATCGGCCCATTTATCCGTGTCAGAAATTTGCGCTGCCCTTACCAGACTGCCCCATAATCGTTTTGGAAGATCAAACGCTTTGGTGCGTAGAATGGTTTTCTTTCCTTCAATCTCCTTTATTTGTTGAAGTTGCCTTGTCAATCCTTCCTCATGATAGGCAGGAAGCCAGTTTATTTTTATTGAAAACTTATAATTCAATTCATTCAATATCCGTGCCCCCCAGGCAGACAATCTCAAGATACCCGGACCGCTCATTCCCCAATGTGTAATTAAAAGTGGGCCTTCGGATTCTAGATCGGAAGTCTGGATGGAATATTTTTTCAAGGCCGACTTAAATTTTCCGTTGTTGACCTTGGAGGGAATTATTTTGATGCTGGCATTGGTGCTAACCCCTTGTATGCCAGTTATTCTTTCATCCTTAATATTAAAGGTGAAAAGCGAAGGAACAGGGGCTATTATGGTATGCCCCATTTGTTTTAATAGTTCCCATATTTTAGGGTTGCTACCCGTGGCGACCAATATTTTTTTGGCTTGGTAGGTGTTTCGAATAGTTTTGATATCCCAGGCGTAATCCCCTTTATCTATATTTTCGTGCAGTGATGTTATCCCGACAATGGAACTGTTCTTAAGGATTTTAATTCCCAAGCGGTCCGTTTCCTGAAGAAAGCAATCTATAATGGTTTGGGAAGAATTGGTAGAGGGGAACATTCTTCCATCCGCTTCAATGTTCAATTGTACACCCCTTTTTTCAAAGAAAGCCATGGTGTCGCCAGTGCAATAGGTGTGGAACGGCCCTACAAGTTCCCTTTCTCCCCTGGGATAATTTTTTGAAAGTTCTTTGGGGTCAAATTCGGCATGGGTAACGTTACAGCGCCCACCCCCGGATACTTTCACCTTGGTCAGCACCTCTTTGCCACGTTCCAAAATGGCTACTTTTAATTTGGGGTTACGTTCTACTATATGAATGGCGCCATAGAAACCTGCGGCACCTCCTCCTAAAACAATTACATCGAACATTAATTAATGCGTTCTGGATAATTGGTAATAATGCCATCCACTCCTAATCTCTCTACAGCCTCAATTTCTTCTGGCTCATTTACTGTCCAAGGATAAATTTTGAATCCTGCCTTTTTTATTTCGTTTACGTTTTCCAGGGTCAGGTCCTCAAAATATGGATTTATGGCGACCGCTTGCAATTCTTTTCCAATTTCCAAAGCAGTCAGCGGATCTCCATACACAAGGATGGCAATGGGTACTTGGGCATTAAGCGTACGCATGGTCTTAAGTTCATCCCATCTAAAGCTGGAAATTATGAATTTATCCATTGGCCAACCCTTTTCCTTTACATAGTAGTTCATTATAAAATTTACCCTGTCGGCTGTATTGGCGCCTTTAAGTTCTATATTTAACTGTACTTTTTTATCTATTAGGTTTAGGACATCCTGCAGGGTAGGTATTTTATGATTGCCGATCAAGGTTAATTTCTGCAGGTCTTCAAAATTATAATCTTCTATATTTCCAATGCTATCCGTAAGTCTTTCCACTTCCTCATCGTGGAACACTACCGTTTCGCCACTTTTTATTTTAAAGACATCGATTTCGATCATATCAACACCCAGATCTATTGCTTTTTGAATAGATGCCAGTGTGTTTTCCGTTTCATGCCCCATAGCACCTCTGTGGCCAATAACCAAGGGTTTATTCATATTGTCACAACTTATAATTAATAGAAACAAGAAGAAAGATCCAACTATTGATGATGTTTTCATAATGTAATGCTATAAAATTAATTTAAACTTAATATTAAGGATTCCAAGGGTTGTATGTCTATTCTTATATGCCCAATTTCGTTTTCTACAAATAGGGACAATTCTTTTTCCTTGAACAATTCGCCCTTCATCTGGTAGGTGCTATCTTGAAGCCCCCATTCCCTGATAATTTCCCTAGGCAGTTTTAGATCGAACCCAAAGGTCTGACCAGCATCAAAATTAGAAATAATTATGAGTTTTTCGTTCTTGGACCATCTAACAAAGGATAAAACCCTATGATTATAATATTCTGTATGATCTTTGTTATAAAAATGAATATCCTTGTATTTTCCCATTAAAGCACTACTGTTAATGGTGAAATTGAGCAAGTTCCTATAAAATGTCCTTAGCTCTTTTTCTTTTGGGAACAATTGCCCTCCGTCAAATTTTTTGTTGTTTACCCAGCGTTGAAAATGGGGAACCCCAACATAATCGAAGATAGAAGTTCTACTTGGGGATCCGAATCCAGGACTTTCGGCGGCAGGTTCGCCAACTTCCTGTCCAAAGTAGATCATAGTGGGCGAGGTGCTAATAGTTGCGGAAACCACCATGCCGGGTTTGGCTTTTTCGGCATTTCCCAAAAATTCGGGACAGGCAATACGCTGCTCGTCATGGTTTTCCAGAAAATGGAGCATTTGGTGCTCAATATCCATGAGTCCGTTTTGGACAACAGGGATATGGTCTGTCCACCCGTGCCCCTGCATGATGTGTTTTAAGGAGTCATAAAACTCTACCTTGTCGTAGAGATAGTCCATTTTTCCTTTAAAGATATAATCCCTGTACAGCTGTGGATTATACACCTCTGCCATTAAAAATGCATCAGGTTTTTTCATTTTTATGGACGAATTCATAAAGCTCCAGAATTCTACGGGAACCATTTCGGCCATATCATATCGAAATCCGTCGACTCCTTCGTCCAACCAGTACAAGGCAATATCCCTAAATTTTATCCAGGAATCCGGGACCTCTTTGTTTTTCCAGAATTCAAAATGTTCAGAAAAGTTTTTATGGCCAAAATCTTCTGGCAGCGGAGCAAAATCCCTATGTCCGTCCGGACTAATTCCGTAATTGATCTTTACGGTCTCATACCAATCATTAAAATCGGGTTTGGACAAACGGGATCCATTTCCCGTCCATTTTGCTGGGGATTCAGTAAATTTGCCATCGGCTTTGTTGATTTGCTCCCCTCCCAAGGGCAGGTAGCCATTTCGCCAATCCGGGACCAAAAATGACTCCCCGGGATTGTAATAAAAATTATTGTCCTTGTTGTAGACCACATTGGTATTGTCATTGGTCCCAAAATCTACCACCCCTTTCGGATTGTTCTTGCCTTCATATTTTCTGGCAATATGGTTGGGAACTATATCAATGATAACTTTTAGGCCGGCCTTATGGCTCCTGTTCAACAGGTCCTTGAACTCCAAATTTCTATTGTTAGGGTCATTGGCCAAATCTGGGTTAACACTATAATAATCCTTTACGGCATATGGGGAACCTGCCCTGCCCTTAACAATATCCGGGTCGTCATTGGAGATGCCGTAGGCTGTATAGTCCCTTATAAGGGCATGATGGGGAATACCCGTATACCAAATATGGCTTACCCCCAGATCTTTTATTTCCTTTAAAGCTTTTTGCGTAAAGTCACTAAATTTGCCCACTCCATTTTCCTCAATGGTCCCCCAAGGTTTATTGGTGGTATTGGTATTCCCGAACAATCTGGTAAATACTTGATAAACTACTGTTTTTCTAATTTCAGTGGTCTCTTTCATTTTGTGCTTTCTTTTCGGAACAAAAAGCCTAACTATGTGCTGCTTAGCTTTTCAGTGCAATAATGATACTTGTTTTTGGAATTAGGGTCAATTTTTTCATAAATTTTTATCTGGGGAGCAACTTTTGGCCATTTTATTTAAAGTTTTTTCAAAAAACAATCCCAATCGTTAATTTTTCAAATGTTTTGGGGTGAGTGATATTACTTTGAACTTAATTCACCAGGGAATAGGTTTTCCTGCCAGCGGTTAAAACTACACGTTTTCCGTTTACCCTAATAGACATTTCGTCCGTGCCTTCAAGGTCAAATGTGGTTTCGTTTTCCGTAACCTTCACCTTTAGAATTCTATTCCTAAAATTCACCTTGAAGGAGTAGGATTTCCATTGCTTTGGTATTCTTGGGGTAAAGGATAGTTTGTCTTCCAATATCCGCATACCTCCAAAGCCTTCCACGATGCTCATCCAGGTGCCTGCCATGGATGTAATATGGAGTCCTTCCTTTACTTCTTTATTATAATCGTCCAAATCCAATCTGGAAGTGCGGAGATAAAAAGCATATGCCTGGTCCATTCTGTTCAGCTTTGCAGCCTGAATACTATGAACGCATGGGGATAAGGAAGATTCATGGACGGTAAAAGGTTCGTAAAAATCGAAATGCTTTTCCAGTTCTTCTGTGGTAAAATGGTCTTCAAAAAAATAAAATCCCTGTAGGGTATCTGCCTGTTTTATGTACGGGGATCTTAAAATCCTGTCCCAACTCCATTTCTGGTTAATAGGGCGTTCTTTTTGGTTTAATTTCTTTACAGGGATTAGTTCCTTGTCCAAAAAGCCATCTTGCTGTAAATAAATGCCCAATTTTTCATCGAAGGGAAAGTACATTTTTTTCGCTACTTTGGCCCAGGCCTCTGTCTCATTTTCTGAAAGTTTGGTTACTCCTATAATTCTGTGATAATCGTCTGGATAGCCGTCCTTAACTTTTTGTAGTTCCTGAAGCGCATAATTAATGCACCATTTTGCAATATAATTGGTGTAAAAGTTATTGTTTACATTGTTCTCGTATTCATTGGGACCCGTGACCCCAAGAATTACATATTTGTTCTTTTGGGTAGAAAATGTGGCTCTTTGATGCCAAAAGCGGGCAATCCCGATCAAGACCTCCAGCCCCATTTCCGGGATATAGGTATAATCACTTGTAAAACGGTAATAATTGTAAATGGCAAAGGCTATCGCCCCATTACGATGTATTTCCTCGAAGGTTATTTCCCATTCGTTATGGCACTCCTCCCCGTTCATTGTTACCATGGGATATAGGGCCGCTCCATTTACAAAACCTAATTTTCTGGCATTTTCAATAGCCTTTTCCAAATGGTTGTACCTATAGGTCAATAGGTTTCTTGCTACCTTTTTATTTTTGGTGGCCATATAAAAGGGAATACAGTAAGCCTCTGTGTCCCAATAGGTACTTCCTCCGTATTTTTCCCCAGTAAATCCCTTGGGGCCAATATTAAGTCTGGAATCCCTGCCCAGATAGGTTTGGTTTAAATGAAAAATATTGAAGCGAATTCCCTGTTGAGCCTTTACATCGCCCTCAATGGTAATATCGCTCATTTCCCAGATTTTGGACCATGATATCCTTTGTTGCTCCAACAGGGCCTCAAAACCTATTTCGGTTACTTTTTGCAAAACTTTTTTGGCTGCCAATATCAGTTCATTGGGCTTATGATTGGTAGAGACAGTATATCCGCCAAATTTTATTAGGGTAAGGGTGTCTCCTTTTTTAATGTCCTTTTTAAATTGATGTACTACAGTAGTCTCTGATAAGGCTTCCAGCGGTTTTTCCAATACCAATTCATTGTTATGGAACAATTTGGATTCCATAAAAGTACAGGTAGCGAAATTGGTCTTCATGGTATGGGCCTCGATAAAGGCTTGTGAACCGTCCGTTGTAACCCCTGTGGTATTCCAAAATTGGTCGTCCCAATTGGTGTCCTCATTGGTAATCCCGCTATCAAGATAGGGGTGAAAGGCCATGGCGCTATCCTGGTTTATCGCCTTAATTTGGTATTTAATGGCACCTACTTCATCATGGTCCAAACTAAGGAAGCGGGTAATCTTTACTTCTATAATGGTATCATTGGGCAAAGTAGCCTTAAAGCTACGTGTATACCACCCTTCCTGCATGTTTAATTCCCTGCGAAAATCCTGTACATTTTTACAGGTGTTCAGGTCTAAAGTTTCGCCGTTAATAAGGACGTTGATCCCGATCCAGTTAGGAGCGTTCAACACCTTGGCAAAGTATTCCGGATAGCCGTTCTTCCACCATCCTACACGTGTTTTGTCCGGGTAATATACCCCTCCAATATAACTTCCTTGAAAAGTGGGTCCGGTATATTTCTCTTCAAAATTGGCGCGTTGCCCCATGGCGCCGTTTCCAAGACTGAATAAACTTTCGGAGGATTTTACTCTTTCTTTTTCAAATCCTTCTTCTATGATAGACCAGTTATCGGGCTTTATATAATCTTGATTCATTGTGCTAGTGTTTCTCGGTTATCGCAATGGGGTTTGATGATCAATATCAGGTTCCAAATAGAAAGACACCAAATTAATTAATTATTGTGAATGTTCGTCACGGAGTTTATTCTAATAGCCTATTTAGGAATTTATCATCCATTTTCGTGAAATTTGTAAACACAAATTTTGCCTCGGAAAGCACTTTTTCTTCCCCAATGCCTATGCTCAGCATTCCTGCATTGTTGGCGGCCTCTATTCCGGCAACCGCATCTTCAAAGACTACGCAATCCTCTGGAGGAACCCCCAATTGTTTTGCGGCTATCAAAAAAACTTCGGGATCGGGTTTGGCTTTGGCTACGTGGGTGCCATCTACAATGACATCAAAATAATCCATTAATTTTACCTTTTCCAAAATTGGACGGGCATTTTTGCTGGCGGACCCTAAGGCTATTGGCATGCTGTGATTTTTAAGAAACTGCAGTACCTTTTGGACGTCTGGCAAAATTTCCGATTCATCCATTTTTTCTATAAGGGACAAATAATCCTCATTCTTCTCCACCAGCCATTTGTTGAACTGTTCTTGCGATGCCTTTATGCCCCCAATTTCCAATAGGATTTCCAAGCATCTTTTACGACTTACCCCTTTAAATTGTTCGTTTTGTTCCTGTGTAAATTCAAATCCCAATTCATTGGCCAATTTTCTCCAGGCCAGATAATGATATTTGGCAGTATCCACAATAACACCATCCAAATCAAATATAAATCCAGTTTTCTTCATTGGTTTAAGATATTAATTAAAATTTGGCCGGCACATAAAAGGAGGTGTTTATTGTTGGGGAAATAACCATAGGCGGCCTGTAGTTTTGGACAGAGGGCAATATGGCCAAATTTCGTGCAATAATTGGATAATTTAGACCTCGTAACGAAGTGTTTTGGTTCCTAATTAACGGTTGATCCCCGTTCTATCAATGTAGGTTCCAAAATTCTTGTAACGTAGGTTTCCTCCTCCATATCGTTTTCTACCTTGTCTATAAGTATTTCTGCGGCTATTTCTCCCATTTGTTCACCGTGTTGGGCAATAGCGGTTAGCCCAGGGGAGGCGTATTTGGACAGAAGCCCATCTGTAAAACCAATAAAGGAAATATCCTCAGGAATTTTTAAGCCTTTACTTTGTACGTAGCGCATACTGTGAATGGCAAATATTTCGTTTACACTCAACACGGCGTCTACTTTTTCCCTTTCAAAGAAGTCTTCGATTAGGTTTTCATTGATTTCCATGGAAGGAAATTTTAATATCAGATCTTCATTATATTCTATGTTATTGTCCAACAATGCCTCCTTATAACCAGCAGCTCTTTCCCTACTTACACTTATATAGTCCTCTGAAGTAATTAGGGCTATTCTTTTCCTGCCGTCTTTTATGAATTTGGTGACTGCATTATAAGCGCCCTTTTTATCATTGATGATTACCTTGTCGCATTTTATATCCTCCGCAACACGATCAAATAATACCAAGGGTATGCCCTGTTCTGTAACTTCCTTTAAATGGTTGTAGTCGTTTTTCAATTGTGTGCCGGAGGAAAGGGCCATAATAAACCCGTCTATACTTCCATTGGCAAGCAATTCCATATTTATGACCTCCTTGTCGAAAGATTCATCGGAGACACAGACAATAACATTATAGCCTTTGGCATTGGCGTATTTTTCAATTCCCCTGAAAACTGTGGTGAAAAAATGATGTACGATATCCGGAATTATAACCCCAATATTTTTAGTGCGCTTGTTTTTTAAACTGATCGCAATATTATTGGGCTTGTAATTGTATAGTTTGGCAAAAGCCTGGACCTTCTCTTTAGTGTCCGATCCAATTTCCTCACTATTTTTCAAAGCTTTGGAAACCGTAGAAATGGAAACCCCTAATTCCCTTGCAATATGTTTGAGGGTGATTTTTCTTTTCAAAGGTGTTTTTTTTTCAAGTGAATATACTAGTAAAAATACAAAAGCATTTGCGCTGGTTGGGCACAAATTGGAATAATAAATTACAAGATGTAAAAATAGTATATTCAGGTAAGGAGTGAAATCTATTTTGGATATTTGTTTAAATAGTACATATTTTGGTCAAAATACCATTGAAATAAAAAATGGTGTATATTCGTACAATATTTAACATTTCGGAAATCACAAAAAGGATGGTGATCGGTTGTTTTGCGCTTTGTTTATAGTCACTTAAATGTAAAATTTTACGAAAACGTTTTAGTTAAATTTTTAGCGTTAAAAATAGAAATATAACAATAAATGGAGATAATATTATTTATCTTCGATAATGGAACAAGAAATTTTATGAATTAGTAAACTCAATTTTTTTTTTAACTCAATTAAAACTAACAATGTATGAAGCTTAAATTACTAAAAAGCTTTTTGCTATTTGGAACATTTTTGTGTTTTGGATTAGCATCGGCTCAAGAAGTATCAGGTACGGTATCTGATGCTACTGGCCCCTTACCGGGAGCCAGTGTCGTGGTAAAGGGAACTACCAATGGCGCACAAACAGATTTTGATGGAAATTTTATCATTAGTGATGTGGATGCAAGTTCCACCCTTGTTTTTAGCTATATCGGTTACAAAACACAGGAGGTGGTAGTAGGTAACCAGACCACTCTTAATATAATGATGGAAGAAGATGCACAGGCATTGGCCGAGGTAGTTATCATTGGTTATGGTACTACTACTGTCAAGGATGCCACAGGTGCGGTTTCCGCAGTAACTTCCGAGGATTTTAACGGAGGGGTTATTTCATCTCCCGAACAATTAATTCAGGGTAAAACCGCTGGGGTTCAAATTTCCCAAGGAAGTGGTGAACCAGGTTCTGGTGTTGCCATCAGGATTAGGGGTACTTCTTCGGTTAGATCCAATAACGATCCCTTGTTCGTGGTAGATGGTGTTCCGCTTCCTTCTGGAGGTAGTTCTTCTGAAGGTACGGATATAGGTGTAGGGTCTAGTTCGGCCAGAAACCCACTTAGCTTTTTGAACCCAAATGATATTGAAAGCATGAGTATCTTAAAGGATGCTTCATCAACGGCCATTTATGGTTCCAGAGGTGCCAACGGGGTGGTTATTATTACTACCAAGAGTGGTAAGGGCGGTGCACAGGGAGGTACTTGGGAGTTTTCTTCCGATCTAAGCTTTTCATCACCGGCCAATGATTTTGATTTATTGAATAGGAGCGAATTCCTATCTGCTGTTTCTGCCTTTGGTGGAACTGCTACCGATTTAGGGAATGATACGGATTGGCAATCATTGGTCACCAGAAATTCATCTTCGACCAATAACAACCTTGCCTACTCCCAAAATTATGGATCGGGCAACGTAAGAGCTACATTTAATTACGGGAAACAATTCGGGATAGTCCCAAAATCCTCACAGGAGAGGGTCACAGGAAGAATAAATCTTTCCCAAAGGCTGTTTGAGGATAAGTTAAGGTTGGATTTGCAAACTACACTTTCACGGGTAAATGACGAGGCACCACCATTAAGTGGTAGTGCAGGGTCTACTGGGGATATGTTGGGTGCAGCTTATTCTGCCAATCCTACCTGGCCAGCCAACAGCACTTTCAACCCAGGGGATAGGATCAACCCATTGAACTTGTTGGAGAACTGGCAAAGTTTAACCTTTACCGATCGTTTTCTAGTCAATTTTTCGGCCTCATATGATATTGTGGAAGACTTAACGGCCAAGGCTACCGTAGGTTACGATAAATCCAATTCTACGCGTGAAGCTGAATTGGGCAGTAAATCCTTTAATGTAGGCCGTGGTGCCGGGGGTAATGGTAGAGGTACCTTAAATGACCTTAATTTGGAGAATAGGTTATTGGAATTGACCTTGTCATATAAAAAAGAGTTCGATAATTCAGTATTGGATGTTCTAGGAGGTTTCTCCTATCAGGATTTTAATACGGAAGGTAGAAATGTTGAAGGTTGGGGTTATTCCACAACCAATTTAAACTCCATGGCCAGGAATTTAACCGATGCCGCGAGTAAGATAGAATCTATGATAACAGGCTCTTACCAGCAATATGGTTATGCCACCGGGGGTGATGCCGATCTTTTTGTGAATAGGCTTTTTCCAACACCGGAAACTGATAAGTTGGGAGAGGTAAGTATTCCTGTGAAATCTATTTTCACAAATACCTTCGACAATACGGACGAGTTACAATCCTTTTTTGCCAGGGCCAATTATAGTATAGCAAGTAAGTATTTGTTTACTGCAACGGTCAGGGCCGATGGTTCTTCACGTTTTGGTGAAAATAACCGATATGGTATTTTCCCTTCCGCAGCTTTTGCTTGGAAGATCAATGAAGAAAATTTTATGGGGGACGCAATGTCTACCTTAAAACTTAGGTTGAGCTACGGTATTACAGGAAACCAGGATGGTTTGGGATATGGCCGTTTTGCGCGTAGGGAACGATATTCCACTACGATTAATGGTGATCCTAATATCAGTGATGGTGGAGACGTAAACGTTCCTGGTATTACAACCGTGGAATTTGCCAATCCTGATCTAAAATGGGAGGAAACTACCCAATATAACGTAGGTCTGGATTTTGGGTTTGCCAATGATCGTTTTAGCGGATCGGTTGATGTGTATCGCAAGGAAACTAGGGATTTACTGCTTAATATAGAAGCGGCCCAGCCTTCCCCACAGCCCACTTTTTTCCAAAATTTGGATGCTGTTGTGTTGAACCAAGGAGCTGAATTCTCCCTAAATTACGATATCTTACAAGGAGATGATTTTGATTGGACTGCTGGTTTTAACGTGGCCTATAATAAAAATGAAATTACGGATTTCGACGGAGAGATTGCAGCGGGAACCATTCGCGGTGCTGGTCTGTCCAACGCCTTTGCCCAACGCTTGGCTTCCGGACAACCTTTGTATTCCTTTTATTTGAGGGAGTTTACAGGTTTCGATGCCAATGGGAACCCTGTGCATGAGGGTGGTGTGGATAACCAACAGTTCGTGGGTAAAAGTGCCCTACCGGATTTCACAGGAGGTTTCTCTACCTCTGCCAGTTATAAAAACTGGTCTGCATCCATGTATTTTAATGGGCAATTTGGAAACTATATTTACAACAATACCGCCAACGCCTTTTTTACCGGAGGTGCCATTGGTAGTGGTAATAATGTAACCCAGAATGTGGTGGAATTGGCAGGACAGGAAGGTAGATTTGCAGAAGCTTCGGTTTCTACTAGATTCTTGGAGAAAGGCGATTTTGTGAGACTGCAAACAGCTTCTATTTCGTATGACGTTCCCTTAAAGGATGGCTTGTTCAAGTCTATGAGACTTAGTCTTACCGGTCAGAACCTTTTTGTGATTACCGATTATTCCGGTCTTGATCCAGAGGTTAGTGTGGCGCCGGCAAGTGCCGCTCTACTAAATGGTCTACCTATAGCGGGTATCGATTATAGTGCCTTCCCAAGACCAAGAACATACACATTAGGATTTAACGTAACTTTTTAATCATAGCATTATGAACATACAAAAATATATGAAACCCGTTTTCGGCTCCATATTTGTGCTGGTAGGACTTGTTGCCTGTACCAACCTGGAGATAGAAGAAACGGATTCGATCATAACTAAGGCGACCAGTGGCGGATTTACACCAGTGGCCAATCCGGCCTCCTCACTTAGTGACCTTTATAACAAAGTGGGTGGCGATTTTGCAACTCAAGAAAACATGTACGCCATGTCCGAAGTTACTACGGATGAGCTTTTGATACCAACTCGTGGAACGGACTGGGGCGATAATGGGATATGGAGACAGCTGCATACCCATACTTGGACCCCTGCGCATTTATTTATTAAAAATGCCTGGAACAATTTAAATCAGAATGTATTTAGGGCTTCAGAGATTATAGAAAGTAATCCGGATGCTGCAGTATTGGCGGAAGCCAAATATCTAAGGGCATTCAATATGTTTTTTCTGATGGACTTTTTTGGATCCGTTCCTTTTAGGGAAGTGGATGAAGGTCCGGAAATTAATCCTAAGGTCTTGACCAGAAGTGAGGCTTTCAGCTTTGTGGAGTCTGATTTATTGGCAGCATTGCCGGGCTTGCCCGATGGTAGTCCAGGTACCGCCAATACGGGAACTGCTACTAAGGCTGCAGCGAATTTTCTTTTAGCCAAATTATACCTTAATTCCCATATCTATAACGGGGGTGCTGTTGAAGATGCCAATATGCAAAAAGTAATAGATGCTGTTGATGATATTGCGGATTTGGGCTTTGGAATAGAAACGGGGTATTTTCAAATATTCGAATCCTCGGATGATATTGAGACTATTTTCTATTTGAATAGCGATATTGGCGCGAGGATATGGAATAGTATGCATTACAATATGAACTCCCCGGATAATACTGGTGGTGGCTGGAACGGATTTTCAACATTGGCCGAATTCTATGATTCTTTTGAAGGTGATCCCAATAGCAATTATGTGGGCAATGGCCAAGAAGAAAGAAGAGGTTGGGTTCCGGATGCTTCCAATGCCAATAATGTTAATTTAGGTCTTGGGTACGGCTTTTTGATCAATCAGCAGTACAATGAAGACGGGACTAAATTGAAAAATAGACAGGGAGGAGATCTAATACTGAAAAAGGAATTGACTTCCTTGGTAGGAAATGGAGAAGCCGATGGTATCAGAATTCTTAAATATCACCCGAATGACGGGGGAGAAATAAACTCTTTTAGAAAGCACCAGATTCTGTTTAGATATTCCGATGCCCATTTGATGAAGGCCGAGGCCATGATGCGTATGGGAGAGAATATAACCTCAATGGTCAATGAATTGCGTCAAGCTAGGACCAACACCCCTAATTTGCCCAGTGTTACAGAGGATATATTATTGGCAGAACGCGGTAGGGAGCTATATATAGAATTTTGGAGAAGGAACGATTTGGTTCGATTTGATAAATTTACCGCCCCTTGGGGTTTAAAGGAGGTAAGTGGAGATCCCAATTTGAATCTTTTCCCCATTCCGGAAACTGCATTGCTTTCCAACCCTAATTTGGTTCAGAACCCAGGATACTAAAAATTTATTTTAGGTGTATATTGAAAAAGAGGGCTGTTCGTTTGAACAGCCCTCTTTTTATGTGGTAAAGGTGTTTGGCTCTATTGCCGGATAACTATTTGGCAAAATAAATATAGATCCCTACTACTATAACGCATATAGCAATCCCTACATGGTTTACATATTTATAGGGTTCAATAGAGACTTGTTTAGTGTATTCCAATTCAAAGGCTTCTTTTCTAGGGAAAAATTTTCCTATAAGAAGCATTATCGCTGTATTGGCAATAAACAATATGGCCATAATGTGCAAAAAGTGTGGATAGGCATCTGCCTCTACTAATTTCAATGCGGCAGGGTCCGTAATGCCCGACGCCTTGGCTGCTTCCAAGGCATTTTCTACAAACTTGCCCTTGAGGATAAACTGACTTATAATATATAATAATGATCCGGAAAAGATGCCGATTTTGGCCGCAATGGCAGGGACTCTTTTGGTTAAATACCCTACTACAATAATGGTGAAAATTGGAATACTGTATATACCGTTTATTTCCTGTAGGTAATTGAACAAACTTCCGGCATTGGCGATCATCGGAGCTATGAACATGGCGGCCAAGGCCAAACATATTCCAAATATCTTTCCATACTTAACCACTGTTTTTTCAGGGGCTTCCTTATTTATATGTTGTTTGTATATATCAATTCCGAACAGGGTTACCGAACTGTTGAGCACACTGTTAAAGGAACTTAAAATGGCCCCGAACAATACAGCCGCAAAAAATCCGACCAAAGGTTTTGGCAATACGGCACGTACCAATTCTGGATAGGCAAGGTCACTTGAAGCCAAACCGCCATCAAAATAATAGTAGGCGATCATTCCGGGCAATACCAAAATTAAGGGTCCCAGAATCTTTAGAAAAGAGGCCAACAATAATCCTTTTTGGCCCTCGGCCAAATTTTTGGCTCCCAAGGCCCTTTGAATAATTTGTTGGTTGGTGCCCCAATAAAAAAGTTGCACTAGCATCATACCTGTAAAAATCGTTGAAAATGGTACTTCCTGTCCGGCTTCACCGGTAGAGTCAAATCGTGCGGCATCCGAAGTAATTAAATTATCAAGACCCGTAAACATATTTCCGTCCCCTATGGCCATCAATCCAAAAATGGGTATTAAGATTCCACCAATAATGAGTCCAACGGCATTAATACTATCCGAAACAGCAACAGCCTTAAGTCCGCCAAAAACCGCATAAATAGACCCAATGACTCCAATACCCCAAATGCACAATACCAGGGCGGTTGAATCTGAAACCCCCAAAAGTTCGGGAACATTGAACATGCCACTGATCGCCACGGATCCGGAATATAGGATAACGGGTAAAAGAACTACTACGTAGCCTGTTAAAAAGAGGCCTGAAGTTATGGTTTTTGTGGTTACATCAAATCTTTTTGCCAAAAACTGGGGAATGGTGGTAAGCCCTCCTTTTAAATACCTTGGTAATAAAAAAACGGCCGTAACTACCATGGCAATTGCCGCCAAGGTCTCCCAGGCCATTACCGATAGACCATCGGTATAGGCACTTCCGTTAAGACCTACAATTTGTTCTGTGGAAAGATTTGTTAAAAGTAAAGAACCTGCGATTACTCCGGCGGTAAGGCTTCTGCCCCCCAAGAAATAACCGTCAGAGGAACTTTCATCAGTTTTTCGGGTAGCTAGGTAGGCAATAAGGGCCACTAAAAGGGTAAAGCCTACGAAAGAAAGAATTCCTAACATTATAAAATCGAGTTTAATTGATTGTTGGGCTAAATATATTGGATTATTTATAATATATGGCATGGATATTCACTTTATCACAAAATGCAATTTTCAGGCATATCAAAATTCTATCGGTAAAGCGCAAAAAAATATCAATTATTAACAGTGCCTACACCTGTAATTTATTGAACTTTGGTTATCTTGGCCTTAATTTTTAAAGGGTGGTTTTTTCCCTTTGGAAACCAGCTTTTATAACGATTTTAAATCTTTTAAAAGGAGGTCCAAAAAGGCCATGTGTTTTATGGAATTTACCTTTCCTAGCTGGCTGGAAAAAATATCGGAAAATGGATTATAATTAAAAATGGTAAATAGGCGTAAAATACATTTATTGGATTTTAAAGCTGTCTCGAAAAATAATCACAAAGATATATGGGGAATCTTATTATAAGGGGAAGCCTTATTTTAATGGGAGTGTTATTGTTGGGGTCTTGTTCCCCAAAAAAAGAAGTTGATAAAGAGGCCGAACATAATGAGGATACCTTATTCTCTTTATTAGCTTCGGAAAAAACAGGTATCGACTTTGTAAACAAGGTGGTAAACCAGAAAAACTTTAATATTTTTAAGTATAGAAATTTCTACAATGGCGGGGGAGTGGCGATTGGCGATATTAATAACGATGGCCTGCCCGATATCTATCTTACCGGGAATATGGTTCCCAATAAACTCTATTTGAACAAAGGTAATCTCCAATTTGAGGATATTTCCGAGAAAGCCGGGGTGCAGGGAAATAAACCTTGGTCTACCGGAGTAACCATGGTAGATATTAATAATGATGGTTTGTTGGATCTGTATGTAAGTAATGCAGGTAACATGGAGGGTAATAACCATGACAATGACCTTTACATAAATAATGGAGATCTTACTTTTACCGAGAAGGCAGCTGAATATAATTTGGCCAAGACCGGTTTTTCTACCCATGCCACATTTTTTGACTACGATAAGGACGGTGATCTTGATGCCTACATCTTAAATAACAGTAATGTGCCAGTAAGTAGTCTGGGTTATGCGGAACAGCGCGAGGTAAGGGCCCAAGATTGGGCAGGAGTACCGGATATCTTTAAAGGAGTGGGGGATATGCTTCTTAGAAATGACAACGGCAAGTTTGTGGATGTTAGTGAAAAGGCTGGTATTTATGGAAGTTTAATAGGCTTTGGACTTGGAGTAATGGTCAGTGATATCAATGGGGATCTGTATCCGGATATCTATGTTTCAAATGATTTTTATGAAAGGGATTACCTCTATATCAATCAAAAAGATGGCACTTTTAAAGAAGAAATTGAAGAATGGACCTCTCATTTAAGTTTATCTGCCATGGGAATAGATATGGCCGATATAAACAATGACGGTTATGCGGATATCTTTATTACGGACATGCTACCGGAAGGGGACCAAAGGGTGAAATCGGTTATGGAGTTTGAAGGCTACAACGTTTTTAAACTAAAGCAGAGCAAGGATTTTTACCAGCAGTACATCCAAAACACCTTGCAATTAAATAACGGAAATAATTCGTTTTCCGAGGTGGCCTATTACAGCGGTGTTGCCAAGACCGATTGGAGTTGGGCCGGACTTTTGTTCGATATGGACAATGACGGTTTAAAGGATATTTACATAACCAATGGTATAAACCACGATCTTACGGATCTGGATTTTGTGGACTTCTTTGCTAACGAGATTATCCAGGAAATGGCACTTACTGGGGAGAAACAATCCATAGATTCCATAATATCCAAAATGCCCATTGCTCCCCAACCTAACTACGCGTATAGGAACAATGGGGACATTACGTTTTCCAATGAAACCAAAAAATGGGGCTTGGAATTGCCCAGTATGTCCAATGGAGCGGCTTACGGTGACCTTGATAATGATGGGGACCTGGATATTGTGGTCAATAATGTAAATATGGAGGCTTTTGTATATGAGAATCACAGTGAAAAAAAGTCCGGAAATAATTATCTTAAATTAAAGTTTGAAGGCAAGGATGGGAACCAATTTGCCATTGGGGCCACAGTAAAACTTTTTTTTGACGATCAGGTAATAGTACAGGAATTAATGCCTTCTAGAGGTTTTCAATCCTCAGTGGACTATATAATGACCATTGGCCTGGGCAAGAATACCTCCATTGATTCCCTGCAGGTAATTTGGCCCGACGACCGTACCCAAAAATTTAGCAATATTAAAACCAATCAATTCCTGACACTTAAGAATTCTGAGGCCCAGGATATATTTGTTCCCAATAATAAAAGCAATGTTAACCCTCTACTTAAGGAGCTGGCCAATGCCAAGCTATTGCAGCACAAAGAGAATAATTACAATGACTTTGATTACGAAGGACTGATCTCTAAAATGCTCTCCCAAGAAGGACCGGCCTTGGCTGTGGCTGACGTTAATGGTGATGGTAATGAGGATGTTTTTATTGGAGGCGGGGCAAATCAGGCCGGGGTACTCTATCTTCATAATGGCAATGGAAAATTAACGGCCAGCGTTCAAAAGGCCTTTGAAAAGGATGTGTCGCTGGAGGATACGGCCGCGGCTTTTTTGGATGTAGATGGTGATGGCGATATGGACCTGATGGTTGGTAATGGCGGAAATCAGGTAGGGGATGAAAAACTCTATAGGGCAAGGCTTTACATTAATAACGGCAAGGGAGTTTTTGAGGCTTCATCTGAAATTTTGCCCAGTACCTTTAAAAATATTGCCGTGATTGCGCCCCATGACTTTGATAGTGACGGGGATATGGACGTCTTTATAGGGTCTAGGAGTGTTGTTGGGAATTATGGTTTGGATCCAGACCATTTATTCCTTGAAAATAAGGGAGACGGCACTTTCGTGGATGCTACGGAACGTCTTGCCTACGATACCAAACAGGCAGGCATGGTAACGGACGCTATCTGGGTAGATATGGATGGTGACCAGAAGAAAGATTTAATAACGGTGGCGGATTGGGGAAGGCCGGTAATCTATAAAAACTCGGGCAAGAGATTGTCCAAGATGAATACTGCATTGGATAGTTTAACCGGATGGTGGAATGTAGTGAGTGCAGAAGATTTGGACAATGATGGCGACTATGATTTGATTTTGGGAAATCAGGGTAACAATGTGCCCTATTCCTGCTCCAAGGAAAATCCCATGAAATTATGGGTCAATGATTTTGATAATAATGGGACCATAGAACAAATTACGACTCGAAATTTTGAGGGAAAAGACTACCCTATTCACCAAAAGAAAGAGCTGACCACCCAAATGGTGGCCTTGAAAAAACAAAACCTTAAGGCTTCCGAATATGCCAAAAGAACCATAGGGGAATTGTTTTCTGGCGAAACTTTTGATAAATCTATAGTAAAGGAGGGTACCATACAGGAATCTGTAATTGCCATTAATGAAGGGGGAGGACAATTTACCATTAAAAAATTACCAGGGCGCGTGCAATTGTCCTGCGTCTGTGGAATTACCTGTGCAGATGTTAATGGCGATGGCTATTTGGACCTTATTATGGGAGGTAATAATTTTGAATTCAAACCTCAATATTCACGCCTGGATGCCAATTTTGGAAGTATACTTTTGGGAAATGAAAAATTGGACTTTGAATGGCAAAATTATGATGAAAGCGGGTTTTTAATAAAAGAGGAAGTGAAGCATATTGAACGGTTTCAGGACAGCAATGGAAAACGATTTATAATTGCTGCCATTAATGATAACAAACCAAAAGTTTTTGTACTGGATGAGTAGATGTAGCTTATATGTTTTATTCGCTGTGGTTCTCTTGGGCTGTGGCCCCAAGGAAGGTGAAATTTTCAGGAACCCATCGCCAAGCGAAACGGGGATCGACTTTCAGAATACCGTTACGGAATCCGATGACTTGAATATTCTCGACTATCTCTATTTCTACAATGGAGGTGGAGTAGCTATTGGGGATATTAATGGGGATGGACTGCCAGATGTTTTTCTTTCCGGGAACCAAGTTAAAAATAGATTATACCTTAATGAGGGGAACCTAAAGTTTAGGGATATTACGGACACTGCGGGTATTGCTGGGGAAAGCTCCTGGAATACGGGAGCCATTATGGGAGATATTAATGGGGACGGTCTCCTGGATATCTACGTCTGCGCAGTAGTGGGCATTAATGGGTTTAATGGGCATAACGAACTGTATATAAACAACGGTAATAATACTTTTACGGAAAGTGCTGCCGAATTTGGACTCGATTTTGATACCTACAGTAGTTCTGCAGCCTTGTTGGACTATGATTTGGATGGGGATTTGGATATGTACCTGCTCAATCATGCCGTACATACCCAGGAATCTTATGGAAAAGCCGAAGTACGGCAAAAGAGAAATGTTCAATCCGGGGACAAGCTGTTGCGCAATGATGGGGGCATTTTTGTAGATGTTAGCGAGGAAGCAGGTATTTATGGCGGCGCCAATGGATACGGACTGGGCATTGCCATAGCCGATTTTAATCAGGATGGATATCCGGATATCTATGTTGGGAACGATTTTCACGAGGACGATTATTATTACATCAACAACGGCAATGGGACATTTTCCGAACAATTGCGTAGCTATTTTGGGCATACTACCAAATTTAGCATGGGGAATGACGTAGCCGATATTAATCACGATGGTTGGCCAGATCTTATTTCTTTGGACATGCTTCCCGAAGATGAAAAGGTCCTTAAGTCTTCAGAGGGGGATGACCTCACCCAAACCCAAATTCTGAGGGTGGCCCGTTTTGGGTACCATTACCAATATTCCAGGAATATGTTGTTTGTAAACCAGCAAAATGCGCCCTATTCCGAAACAGCGATCCAAAGTGGAATTGCAGCGACCGATTGGAGTTGGAGTGCGCTTTTTGGCGATTATGACCAAGATGGGGAACAGGATATCTTTATTTCCAATGGTATTCCCAAAAGGCCCAACGACCTCGACTTTATAAAATTCGCCTCGGACGAACAAATAAAAAACAAGCTAAACAATACCAAACTTGTGGACCAACAAGCCATTAATATGATGCCGTCCGGAGTAATCCATAATTATGTTTTTAAAGGCGGGGAGGACATGAAGTATCAGGATATGTCCGGAAAATGGACAGTAAAGGATACTTTGATTTCCGGGGCAACGGCCATGGCAGATTTGGACAATGATGGTGATCTGGATGTTATAACCAATACCCTTAACAGTCCAGCGGCATTGTATATCAACAAAACGGACGCCAAGGCCAATTATTTAAAACTAAGGTTTAATTATACGGCCAAGAACAAATTTGGTATTGGCACCAAAGTTTTTGCCTATCTAAATGGGAAGTTACAGTACAAGGAACTATATACCGTTCGAGGGTTCCAAGCCTCTTCAGAACCCATGGTCCATTTTGGTTTTGGAAAACAGGAGAAGATAGACTCCCTAAAAATTGTCTGGCCCAATAGGACCTTTCAAGTTATAAAAGAAGTGGCCACCAATCAGACCTTGGTTATTTCCCCGGTAAACACAAAACCCTTCAGTTATAATACGCTAACGCCTACTTCCAAAAAGATGTTCCAAAAGGTTACAGGTAACTTGGGAATCAATTTTGAGCATGAGGAAGACAATTATCTGGATATCAACAGACAGAAATTGATTCCCTATCAAATATCGGATCGTGGTCCGGCATTGGCCATAGGGGATTTGAACGGTGATGGTAAAAAGGATTTGTTCTTTGGAGGTTCCAAATACATTCCGTCCAGAATATTTTTACAAGGCGATACTACCTATCTGGAAAAGAGAATAGATAAAATTGCCAATGACTCTATAAAGGAGGATATTACTGCCCTAATAGCGGATCTGAACAAAGATGGGATGGCCGATCTTGTAATAGGATCCGGAGGCGGGGATTTTTATAATACAATGCCACCCTTAAAAGATAGTTATTACCTTCAAAACACTACCGGTTTTGAGCCTGGTGTGTTACCGGAATATTTTGAAAATGCTGCCGTAATACGGGAAAGTGATTTCGACAACGATGGGGACTTGGATTTATTTATAGGCAATAATGCCATAACCAACGATTTTGGCAATATCCCCAATTCCTTTTTGTTAAGGAATGACCAAGGAAGGTTCTCGATTGTGGAAAATAAGGAACTACAAAAGGTAGGGATGGTCACTGATGCCGCTTGGTCCGATTTTGACAATGATGGGGTATTGGATTTAATAGTGGTAGGGGAGTGGATGTCGCCGAAATTCTTTAAGAACAACAAGGGGCAATTAAAGGAAGTTTTACCTTTGGACCGCCCTTATAACGGACTCTGGGAATGTATAATCCCCTTTGATATAGATAAGGACGGAGACTTGGATTATCTACTTGGAAATTGGGGAAACAATACCAAATTTAAAGCATCGGATAAATATCCAATGAAAATGTTTTATTCAGATTTTGACCAGAACGGAAGTACAGAGACTATCGTGGCAACTGAAAAAAATGGCAGGTATTATCCTTTGGAAGGATTGGACGAACTATCGGCCCAAATGGTTGGTCTTAGAAAGAAATTTTTGACCTATAAGTCCTTTGCAGGAAAGCCCATAGAGGATATTCTGGATGAAAATTCCCTTAAGAATAGTAACATTCTCGAAGTGAATACGCTAGAATCGGGTTATTTGGAGAATAATGACGGGAAATATTCATTTGTTCCCTTTATATCGGAATTACAGGTTGCTCCAATAAGAGCCTTCTTAGAGTATGATTTTGATAAAGATGGGAATACGGAAATTCTTGCAGCGGGGAACTATTTTGGTGTTAAGCCATATCACGGGAGGTTGGATTCCTTCTCAGGAGCGCTTATAAAGGACAAAAATGATGTAATTTTGGGTAATAAATTAGGCCTGGAACTGGAGCTTAAATCTGTGAGACACATGAATATGGTAGATTTAAATGGTAAGACCTACCTCTTGGTTACCTTTAATGATGACAAGGCCCAGGTGTATGACCTGAGCGAATAAAAAGGTAAATTGGTCTATCGCATCCTTTTCAGGGGATATTTTGATTAATAGTGATCTATGTATTATTTGGACAAAAAAGTTAAGATGAAGCTATATTTAAGATTATTTGTATTATTTGCGGTTGTAATATCATGCAACAAAAAGGAGGAGCCAATAGTTATTACTCCTCAGGATTTACATAATTCTATACATAAGGTTACGGAAGTTATGATCCATGATATTTTTTCTCCTCCAGTGGCCAGCAGAATTTTTGCATATCCCAATATAGCGGCATATGAAATTGTAGCCCTTAACAATAGTGATTATAAGTCATTGGTAGGGCAGGTAACAGATTTGACCCCTATTCCGGTACCAGCGGAGGACAAGCCTATCAATTATCAAATGGCAGCCCTAATAGCCCATATGGAAATAAGTAAGCGTTTAATTTTTTCCGAGGATAGGATTGAGGTACACCGAGATAGTTTGTATGCAAATTGGCAAGCTAAAAACTTGACCATTTTTAAGAACTCTGAGGAATATGGTCTTGCCGTGGCAAAGCACATAGGGGATTGGTTGGACAAGGATAATTATAAGCAGACCAGGACTATGCCCAAGTTTACTATTAATACAGACGACAACTCTCGATGGCAACCCACCCCGCCGGCCTATATGGATGGTATAGAGCCTCATTGGAGCAAAATAAGGCCCTTTGTTATTGACTCGGCCAATCAATTTGTGCCAGCACCACCGCCAGCATTTTCTATGGATAAAGGGTCCGATTTTTACAGGGAAGTAAAGGAGGTGTACGATATTAGCCAAGAGATTACTGCCAAAGGGGATAGTTCGGAAGAAATAGCCATTGCAAAATTTTGGGATTGTAACCCCTATGTCTCCGTAACCAGGGGCCATTTAATGTTCGCAACCAAAAAGATCACTCCAGGGGCCCATTGGATAGGGATTACCAAAATTGCCTGCGAGAAAACAAATTCGGATTTTGACAAAACCGTATTTGCCTACACCAAAACTTCAATGGCCATAGCAGATGCCTTTATAAGTTGTTGGGACGAAAAATACCGCTCTAATTTAATACGTCCGGAAACCGTAATAAATCAGTATATAGATGAAAACTGGGCACCCGTCCTTCAAACACCTCCATTTCCTGAGTATACTAGTGGACACTCCGTGGTCTCAGGGGCTGCAGCTACAGCATTGACCAGTATTTTTGGGGATAATTTTGCGTTTGATGACGATACCGAAATACCCTATGGTCTGCCTATAAGAAGTTTCACTTCCTTTAATCAGGCTGCAGATGAAGCCGCCATAAGTAGAATGTATGGGGGCATCCATTATAGGGCAGCAGTAGAAGTAGGGGTAGGACAAGGTCGGGATTTGGGCAAATTTATTGTGGATAAACTGGAAATGAAGGGGAATAAGGAATTGGTATCCAAGTAGTTTTTATAGATTGGATTTATATATTATTTCCAAAGGCTTCAAGAATTACTTACCCGGTAAAAAATTACAATTAGTGAGAAACAAAATTGTTTATTTCGTAGTTTTCCTATTTTTGGGATCATTGGTTTGGTATCTGTTTTTAAAACCCTATGATTATTCGGTATCCATTATATCCAAGACATTCCCCGGTACCATCAATCAGAGTATAAAGTCATGGGGCAATACCAATAAGAATAATGTGTTATTGGAAGAAAGAGATTTTTTGAATATTGATCAGCAATTAAAGTTCAATGATTCTATATACCAATATCAATGGAAAATAACCCCAGTTAATGATTCTACTACAAAGATAAAGGTCTACATAAAGGAGGCAGAGCATAGCTTGGAGAATAGATTGAAAATTCCCTTTTTGGATACGGATTTTGAAAAACGTACCAAACGTACCATGTTGGACTTCAACGATGTGCTAACGGAGCATTTGGAGAAATTTAAGGTCACCGTTTTGGATACTATAGAACTGCTTCCGGATACCTATTGCGCCTATATCCCTATAAAGGCTTCACAGGTGGGCAAAGCCAAAGGAATGATGCAAAATTACCCTATTTTAAGTACTGTGCTTGTGGACAATAATGTAGCATCGAACGGCAGGCCATTTCTGGAAATTACCAATTGGAATAGGGAGGTGGACAGTGTTTCCTATAATTTTTGTTATCCAATTATCAAAAGTGATAGCCTTCCGCAGAATGATATTATAAAGTATAAGAAATTTGAGGGTGCTAGGGCGTTAAAAGCTATATATAACGGAAATTATATTACCTCTGACCGTGCTTGGTACGCCTTGTTGGATTATGCCAAAAGAAATGGGATTATGGTGAGGGAAAGACCAGTTGAGGTATTTTTTAGCAACCCGAATTTTGGGGGAAACGAACTGGATTGGATAGCTGAAATCTATATGCCCCTAAAAGAATAAAAGGAAATAAGGATACGCAGGATTAAATTGTTGTTTGGCCACCTAAATAATTAAATTTTGAATTGGATGAAAAAATACTTGTTACTGTTGCTCTGGGGAACCATCATTAGCTGTGCCAGTAATTACGGCCAACTGACCTATGTTACCAAACTTCCCCATAAATTAACTGAGAATTCCGGAATGGTCCCGGCCAAGGATTCAACGGTTTGGTTCGTTATGGATAGAGGAAATCCCGATAAAATTTATCAGGTGAATTATAGTGGGGACCTCCTAAAGGAATTAAAAGTAAAGAATGCCAAAAACCACGATTGGGAAGATATGGCAAGTGATGAAAAAGGGAATGTATTCATTGGGGATTTTGGCAATAACAACAACGACAGGAAGAATTTGGCCATCTATAAAATCCCAAATCCAAATGCTGAATCTGGAGATGATATTGAGGCGATAAAGATTGAGTTTAATTATCCTGAACAGAAAGATTTTCCTCCAAAAAAGAATAAATTGCTCTTTGATGCCGAGTCATTTTTTTATTACAACAGCAACTTCTACATCGTAACAAAGAATAGGACACAACCTTTTAACAGGGAAGCCCTATTGTACAAGGTGCCTGCCGTAGAGGGCAAGCACAAGGCCCAGTATATAGGATCGTTTGTTCCTCCTAAAGGCAAGATAAAAGGGCAAGTAACCTCTGCCGATATTTCTCCTGATGGTAAGACCATAGTTCTATTGGGAAATGGTACTTTATGGGTGTTTACGAACTTTACAATGGACAATTTCCTTTCTAGTGGGACGCTAAAAACGATAGACCTGGGGGTATATACGCAATTGGAATCGGTTTCCTTTACCAATAACAATACCTTGTTGCTTTCGGACGAGGAGTCCGGAAAAACGGGAAGAAATCTATATTCATTTGTGGTGGGCAACTAGCTCCGCACCCAAAGCCTTGTAATTTATCCTAGAATCCGAAACCAACACCAAATGAAAATCTTGGGCCGTCAACACTGTTGAACAAGGCTACCCTTGCGGTCATCACATCTGCTCCGTTAAGAAAAAATCCTCCTCCGTAGGAGGTGTGCCATAAATCGGAATTTTCGTTGGGAGTCCAGACCCTTCCGTAATCAAAACCACCATATACCCCCACCGTAACTGGCAATAATCCGGTTTTTAGGCTTTTAAGACTGTATCTAAGGTCTGTGTTCTGGTAATAACTGGTCTTGCCGGAAAATCGTTGATTTCTAAAACCCCTTAAACCATCTATCCCACCAATGCTGGCTGCTTGGTAAAATTCATATTCGTCCCCTAAATTAAAATGGGCTTTCCATTTAGAGGCAAGGACCAATCTGCCACTGGACACTAATTTATGATCAAAGGAAAGACTTGGAACTATAAAGGCATAAGCCTGTCCTTGGTTTTCCAGACTGGCCTTATAGCCAACCAATAATCCAGTAGCCATCCCCATAGTGGGGAAGGCGGCATTGTCCAAATTTTCATAGCTGTATTCCGCGTCCACCCCAATAAAACTGTTTCTATTCTCCTCTCCGTTGGCCAGGTAAAAGGTGTTCACAAACCTATCTTCGGTTTCTTCCACTTCCAGACTTTCCAAGGAAATGCCCGTTCTGAATTTAGCCCCTAGCTGTCCACGCCAAATCAAAGAGGGAGAAAAATTTAAGTTTTGAATTTTCACCCTATTGTAATCCATCTCCAAAGTATCATCAAAATTTTCGGTCTCATTCCCGATTCCAAAAAAGTTAATGCTAAAGTTGGGACTGGTAAAACGGGCGGCCAGTTCCAAATTCCAGTTTTCGAAAATATGGGCAAACTCTCCTTTGTAGCCCAATTCAAAACCGTTGGTGGCAAAATAATAGGCGGCATTGTAATTGTGTTGGGTTGTGTAAGGGTTTTGTCGCAGTCCATAAAAGGTACTTGTGGCATTAAAGCCAAGCTTCATTCCATCATCGGGATTGAATCCGATGGTCGGTATTATCTGCCGTGTGTTATTCCTAAGTTTAAGTGGTTGGTAAGTGTTGGTTTCGTAATCGTTGGTAAGTCTTAGTTTTGCTCCCTTGATTTTCTTGAATGTATTTTTTTTGGATCTATGGTCATAAATCCAGGTATTTGTGCTTTCCGATACATCATAAACATCGTTGTTTTGCCCGCCAATAAGTCTAATTTTGATCTTGTTGCCCTTAGTCCCAGCAACTTCAAAAATATCATCATCGTCCAAACCATAGATCCAAATTTCCTGTGTGATGTTGCGGTTGAATTTCTTTTGAAAAAATAGCTTTTGCTTTTTTCCGTCTATGTTTCTAAAAGCTTTGATTTCCACTTCTTGTTCGGACAAATTGTTGATTTCGAACCAATCGTCCTTATCGGTACCTTTTATGACTACATATTTATTAAGTGCCAAAAAATACTCATCGGCAATTTTGGGAAGGTTCTTGATCCTGGATATAAGTATATTCTTTAATTCAAGGATATTTTCGTCCATAATTTCTTGGGGAAAGGATTTAAAGGCTTCGTCGATTACCGTCTGGCTTAGGTTTTGCTGTATATAAAACACCTCTTTATCCCAATCGGATTTTGTAGTTTCGGCCAACAAGGTTACATCCAGTCCATAGGCACTCTTGTTAAAGGCCTCCACATTTCTAATGTCATTATTAAATCCTTCCATCATTTGAAGGGCGGGAATTATTCTTGTTGCAACCCCCATTAAGGCCCCATCTCCCCAAATGGAATACACTTGGTCCCGATCCCTTGGGATGGCCTCAAAAACAATCTTTCCTGATTCCTTATCCTTGACTTCGCCCCAGCGCCATTGATCGTCATGCCTATCCCAATCCCCCATCACCATATCAAACAAGCGGGTCCTTAGATATCTATCCGTGTTTACCACATATTTTTCGTCCCGTTTAATTTTATCGATCATGTCCCAGGTACTTTCAATTTTATTGGCATATCCAAAACTGCCCAATTCGCCATGGCCGTCGCCCACCTGTTCTTCCAATATGTAAAGCTCATCCCCAAATTCGCTATTAAATTCCGCTAAGGCCGCTTGTTTTGGGATATAGTATAATTTAGGGTTGGTATGGTAGAGATCCAGCGCATCGGAAAGGGTTCCTACTGTAAGAAGGCCGTAAGGCAATGCACCTGTATAAAAATCCATTAAGAGTTTTTCGGTATAGGTGCCCTTAAACTCCCCTATGACGTATTTATCCTTAAACGCCATGGCCTGTAGATAGACCTCTGCACTCTTTTTAACGGCCCTCATTACGTATTCCTTCCCATTCTTGTCGGATAATCTCAGGGATTTGGATTGGTTTCCCCCGCCTTTACGGACCGGTTTTAAACCTCCATATAAAGTGTCCAACCTAAGGGTAGGGGCATTTACTTCCATGCCGTAGTATTTCCTATACCTATCGCCCCATACAGTTTTGAAGAATTTACTTTTTTCAATGTCTTCCTTGGAGTAAACATTAGCCTTTACCTCTTTTGGAAAATCTTTGTCGCTGAACTCGTAATTCTCCTTTCTATCCGGGGGTAGTACCTGTGTAGAAAATAGAAGGTCGGGATCATTATTTTTCCCGACCCCAAAATATCTTACCTGGGAGGAACCATCATTGAATACCTTTAATTCTGCAAAGCCCATTCTTCCCGTGGAGAATTTGGAACCGTTCAATAATCTGGTAGCTCCTTCCTTGGCCCCGGAACCACTAACGATCTGGGGGGTATTATCCTCCACAATATATTGAAGGGTATGTTCATGTCCCGAAGTCAATATAACTTTTTGCGAATACTGCGATATGGTTACTAGACGATTCCTTAATTCCGTATATCTTTTATTCTGGAGATCCGCGTAGGAGGCGCCACTGGTTTTCCTAATAAGGTTTACAAAAGAGCCTAATACAGGAAAGGGAAATTTGCCGCCTGCAGGGTTTAAATGGAGTTTTGCCGAATACTGTCCGCCGTGTGGGCCGTAACTGAACATAGGATGGTGTAGGGCCAATATGGTGGTCTTGTCACGGTTTTTTTTGATAAGGCTTTCCAGTTCCTCAAAAAATGTTACTCGGTCCTTTATTTCGCATTTATCGTTCATCTTAGGGTGTTTGTCCCAATTGGTCAGGTACCATTCCGTATCAATGGCGATAAGCACTATTTCATCATTGATGTCTATTTTCTCTATAGGGCACCCATCTTCGGGAAAAAAGACCTCTTTGCTTTTCAATTTCTTCTGAATATATTTTTGTTGTCTTTCCAGCCCTTCCAGCCCCTCATTGTACCAATCATGGTTTCCTGGAATAAATATGGGATTGCCCTTAAATTGGGCCAGGGTCTTTAGTTGTGCATCTATGTTGTTTTTAGCTTCCAGATAGGCTTGGGTGGAATCCTTTTTGTCTGGCATTCCGGCAGGATAGATATTATCTCCCAAAAAGAGGGCAGTACTATTTTTGTTGGCTTTTTCCAAGGCCCTTTGAAAAGCTTTAAGCGCTTCACTTTGATCGTTCATAGGTGATTTTCCTGCATCCCCTATCAAATAAAAGGTATGCAACAATTCACTGTCGCTGGATATATCCCTTCCAATGGCACCATCCGCATATTTCGTTTTATATGTGGCACAGCCTACCAATAGAAAAAGTATTATTATAAGTAGGTAATGTTTCCTCATGTACATCTGTTTAGAAATCAAAATTTTGTAATTTGTGGGTCATAATTAACTATTATGTCGGAAATCCTCGAAAAAACTAAAAACTTTGTTGTTGATTTATTATCTAATAAACTAGATTCCAGTTATTTGTACCACAACTTAAGCCATACGCAGCGGGTTGTTAAAAGTACTAAAGAATTATTGAACTTTTATAATTTGGGTGAGGAGGAAACTGAAATGCTATTATTGGCGGCTTGGTTACATGATACTGGATATACCAAAGGTTCGGAGAACCATGAGGAAACCAGTTGTGGTATAGCCCGGGAGTTTTTGGCAGCACAGAATTATGATAAAAAGAAGATAGAAAGTATTTGTAGCCTTATAATGGCAACCAAAAGGTTCTATGAGCCCCAAAATCTCCTGGAGGAGATTATTAGGGATGCCGATTGTTCCCATTTTGGAAAAAAGAGCTATATGGAAACCGCCGAGTTGCTTAGGGAAGAGTTGGATATTTTAGGGTTGGCAACTTATACACAAAAGGAATGGCGAGACGCTAATCTCAAGATGTTCCAAACGGAACAGCGTTTTTATACCGATTATGCCCTTCAAAATTGGCAGGAAGAAAAGAATAAAAATATAAGAAGGCTGATTAAGGGGAAAAAAGCGGAGGAAAATTTAGTAAAAAAGGAGAAATTAAAGGCTAAATATAAAAGTGAAAGTCCCGATCGGGGTATACAGACCTTGTTTAGGGTAACTTTAAAGAATCATTTAATGCTCAGTGATATAGCGGACACCAAAGCTAATATCCTGCTCTCCGTAAATGCCATTATTATATCTTTGGTGTTGTCCAACCTTATGACCAAACTGGACAATCCGTCCAACAATTACTTGATCTATCCCACCTTATTATTTGTTGTTTTTAGTGTGGTGTCCATGGTACTTGCTGTTCTTGCGACAAGGCCAAATGTTACCCAGGGCGAGTTTACCAAGGAGGATGTAAGGCAACGCAAAGTAAATTTGTTGTTTTTTGGTAATTTTCACAAAATGAAATTGGAGGATTACCAATGGGCCATAAACGAATTGGTACAGGACAAGGATTATATATATTCCTCATTGACCAAGGATCTCTATTATCTAGGATTGGTATTGAACAGGAAGTATAAAATACTGAGATGGACTTATACTATTTTTATTATAGGAATGATTGTCTCCGTTATTGCCTTTGTCGTGGCCTTTAAGTATTTTGGTCCGGATCGTGGTATATGACCAATGGAAACAATGTTATTTGTTCAATTCCAGCATTAAGTCTTCGTAGGTATAGGTCTTGTCCTTTTCTTTAGTGGATTTGTATAGAATGGAAGCCCTAATTGCCTTTAGGCCGGAAACCCCTTGTAGCCCTTCCAATTCAACAATTTCTACCTTGCCGCTGAAATAACCTTTGGACTTAAGGAACCTAATATATCGTAAGTATTCCAGTTCATCCTTTTTTTGTGAATAGACAATGGCAATTTTGCCTGCCTGGGTCAATCTTTCATTGGTGCCTTTAATGTACGACTTGTCAATTCGTTTTTTTATGATCTCATATCTGGCATTGTAGGTACCGTCTACGTCAAAACGTTTTTCATCCATCCTAAATCGAATGGATAAAGAGCCGTTGTAGACAAGTATAAGCGATGCCACATTTAATTGTACCTGTAACTTGGATTTAAGGTCATAATGCTTGTTTTCCATCTCACAGATAACCTGTAACTGCCACAACCTAAGGTTGTTGAGATAAAGTAGGTCGAACGCCCTTGCTCCGGTTATGGAATCCCCTATGTACATATTATGTTCCACACCATCGGTCTTGTAGCGCTCAAAATAGTGGGGATACATTTCCTGTGCCTCTTCCTGTTTGTTGTCTATTACCGATGCCAACTTTTTGTTGATCAGCATTACACTTTGATCATAATTTTTTCTGTGATCATAGTAGGAACCGGTTCCCTTATCTATTTTGGCTTCATAGGAAAGTAATAGATTTTGAATTTGGGTATCGGATTTTTTGATATGGGCAAACACCGGGTTTATTTCTTCTTGCACAAAATCGAAAATAGCCTGTTCGCTATTGGTATGTAAGACCTCTTTGATCTCATCAAGGTGGTTGTCCACCCTGAATATAAGTTCTTCGTAAATTGGCAAACCATACTTCTGCCAAACCTCGGTCATTATTTGCCTAATTTCGGACAACTGGATCATAAGATCCCTTTGAATTGCCATATTTCTTTCCTGGGAGGAATTTTGGATATCTACCTGCCCGTACAATGGATATACTTCATCAAAAACAATTTCGCGGAAAGAGGGTTGTAAACCTTCCATATCGTCCAATATAAAACGCTTTGCCTCCTCCTTAAATTTCCAGTACACGGAAGGATGCACAGAAGTACATTCGTTCTGGATAACCGCATCGATCAAATTTTCCTCCTCCTGTATTGAACGTAATACTGCAGAAACGATATAGGGAATTACATCGTCCAATTTCGTGGCATTTACGCTGTTAAGGTCATTGGCCTTATCGGAGACCAGTTCCAATACTCCCAGCAACTGCCCATCTTTAGCAATGGGAGACAAAAGGGCACTTTTAATTTTTTGTTCGTGCAAACACTTATATGGCGCCATACCATTTGAAAGCTTGTAGTACTTGTCAACATCGCTTATTACAAAGCAGTGGTTTTGATCAATTAACTTACTGTATGAGGACTTGCAAAGGGCCTCATTACAAGTTTCAACTTGTTTTTTTTGCAAGATGAAACTATCTATTCCGTTTACGGAAACCCTCTCAAATTGCTCTTCTTTGGAATTGTACACCGAGAATCCAATACGTAAATTTGGCAACCCAAATAAAGATTTAAAGGTTTCTTCCACCCCTGTGATGAAATTACCTCCAGTTTTATCGTTAATGATCAGGTTGGATTTAATTTCCGAAATAGAATGTTCCGCGGTAACATCGAACATATTCGAGATTACAAAACCTTTACTGATAAAACTATTGGGCGGTATCTTCTGTTTCCAAAGATCCACATTGTCTATATTTTCCAATAACTTGTTTACGTCTTCTTGGGTAATTGTTAATGGGGTCCCATTGGGAATGATTTCCATAAAATCGGCATTGTACAAAATCCGGTAATGCCTCATAACCCCATTGGCATCGGGAATATCGTAAAAAAAGGGCCTTTTGAAATCTAAATTAAATCCGTAATAAAAGTTAAGGATGACCACACAGGCCATAATATAGTTCACCTCTCCTTCTTGGTTCCTTATTTGCGGAAGATAATCTGGTCCGGCAGCTGCCAATATTTTTTCAAAGCGCTTACTGGAATTAAATATGATGTCCGTGTATGGTGAAGAAGCCGTTTTTATTTCGTTGGTGGTAAGTACGGACGAAAACAAATCTTGCAAAATAATTTGAATTACGTCCTTATGCTTTTCCAATAGGGTGATGTCTTTGAAGCCATCACGCAATTCTGGAAATGGAGCTTGGGCATTTAAAATATATCGTGCCTTGGTGGCCAAAAACGAATCTTCGCTTTCTACCATTTCATCATACTGCTTTAATAATTTATTAAAGCTTATATGATGTTCCAGTGGTGATATTTTTTCAGATAATCCCTTCATTACTCACCTTAGTCCAAGTTTGAACCGTAAAATTACAAAAGAAATTGCTTTCTTTCTCTATAGTGTCAATATTGAAACAACCTTGTTTTTAGGTTATTTAACGAATATCTGTTGTTTGGCCATTTTACAAGGCCATTTTTTTTGAACATATATATAAACCTCATTGTCTTCAACTAAAAAGTCTTAACTTTTAACCCAAAACCAATGACCTCATCTGCCAGATTGTCCAGGGCTTATAAAAATGCCAAGATTCTGCCTTTTGACGACAGCTCAAAAATTATTCTTTTTAGTGACTGCCATAGGGGCGATAGTAGTTTTGCCGACGAATTTGCCAATAATCGCAATATTTATTTTCATGCCCTAAGGCACTACTTCAACGAGGGTTATACGTATTGCGAATTGGGGGACGGTGATGAACTTTGGGAGAATCTAAACTTTGACTCCATTTTTACTGCACATAAGAACGTATATAAACTTTTAAAGCAATTTCATCTAGAAAAAAGACTCCATATGATTTGGGGGAATCATGATATGGTTTATAAAGATCCTTTGTATGTAAAAAAAAATTTATCATCCTATTTTGAGCCCATTGATGATTGCAATAAAGAATTGTTTGAAGACATCACCTATCACGAGGCCATAATTTTAAAGCATAAGAACAGCGGGCAAGAGTTGTTTTTGACCCATGGACACCAGGCAGACTGGTGGAACTATACCTTTTGGCGCTGGGGCAGATTCTTGGTGCGTGTATTATGGAAGCCGTTGCAGGTATGGGGTATTGCCGATCCTACGAGTCCAGCAAAGAATTACAAGGAGCTGATAAAAATTGAAAGGCGTATAAAAAAATGGATTTTGGCCAACAATGAGATGCTGACGATAGCAGGCCATACCCACAGACCCCGCTTTCCTGCTCCCGGGGATATTCCATTTTTTAATGATGGTAGCTGTGTGCATCCTCGGAGTATTACCGGGTTGGAGATCCAGAAGGGGACCATTGCCCTCATAAAATGGGAAATAGCTACAAAGGACGATGGCACCCTGCAGATTGTTAGAATTTTGCTGGACGGGCCTCAACAACTTATCAGTTATAATAAAGCTAAATCCTAGGTCTACAACTTATAGGGAATAGGATGTACAATTATGAATGGGTCTGTTTTGTTATTGCAGCCTAAAAGTTATAGGGATGGTATAGGGAACCTTAACGGCCCTTCCCCTTTGCTTTCCTGGCGTCATTTGCGGTAATGCGGCAATAATCCGGTGGGCTTCCTTTTCCAACATTTTGTCCGGTCCCCTTGTTCTAATGTTGGTTATAAAACCGGTATTATCGATAATAAATTGTACATATACCTTGCCTTCAATGCCCAATTCCACTGCAACATCGGGATAGGTAAATTGTTTTATGATGTGTTCCTGGATTTTTTTCTGAAAGCAAGCTTTCTGGGCCTCGTTGGAGGTTTCTTTACATCCTGGAAAAACAGGAACATTTTCGATTACAGCAAAAGGCACTTCAATATCTTCCTCTTCTTCCTCCACCACTGCTATATCTTCAACTTGTAATATAGCCTCCTCCACTATTGTTTCCTGATTTATTTCTGTACTTTGAATCACCGTTTCCTCTATTTCGGCCACATCCTCAACAATTTCTATAACTTCGGGTGCTGCTGGAGGAGGGGGCGGTGGTGGAACATTCAATGCCTCGGTAACCGGTACTTTTTCTTCCAAGTAATCTGTTACCGTCAACTGCTCTATGGCAGTATTTGCCTTGGGATACGTTTTTAACTCCAAAGCCCTCCATACTACAAATAGTACTATAACTAGGCCAATTACAAAGAAAAGTCCACTTTTTCTGTTTAAATCTGCCCTAGGATTCTTTTTTGGTTCCATGACACAGTATTTTAACACATAAGTTATCAAGTATTTACTTCAATTCATATGACATAGATCAGTTTTTGCATTATTCTTTCTTCGAGTCGTAGTGCCCATTTATTACTGGAGAAGGGGACTAAACATGCCATAATTATCAAGCTACTTTATTCCCTGGATTCCCCCTGCGATTTATATTGTTGTGGAATAATTGGGGCACATTGCTACTTTAATCACCAGTCAGAAATATCACCTTCCCCTTTTTGGAATTGGATAATCCAAAGGGCATGATGTTGATTATTGGGCCCTGGAAGCAAAATCGTTCAGTGATATTTTTGGTATGGGCATTTATTCGCTATTTTTAATAAAAATGTAGCTTTAAAAAAATAAGATATGAAGTTGTTGTGGATTGTTTTGGGATTGGCACTTTTGTCGTGCAAGGAAGAGAAAAAAGTAGGTCCGGTTCAAAGTGTGGATGCCGAGTTGGGACTTTATCAGGAAACCCACCGACCCCAATTTCATTTTACGCCACCTGAAAAATGGATGAACGACCCTAATGGTTTGGTCTATCACCAAGGGGTGTACCATCTTTTTTATCAATATTATCCAGAGGATATTGTTTGGGGACCCATGCATTGGGGTCACGCAATAAGTAAGGATATGGTGCATTGGCAAAATAAGCCTATATCCTTATTTCCTGATGAACACGGTTACATTTTTTCGGGAAGTGCTGTTGTAGATACTAATAATTCCTCGGGATTTGGAACCAAGGATAACCCACCATTAGTGGCCATATTTACCTATCATGATCCGGTAGGTGAAAAAGCAGGAAAAGATAATTTTCAGACCCAGGGAATTGCCTATAGTCTGGATAATGGGGATACTTGGGTTAAATATGAAGGCAATCCCGTCATAAAAAATGAAGGAATAAGGGATTTTAGGGATCCCAAAGTCTTTTGGAATAATAAAACTGGCAATTGGACAATGTTATTGGTGGCAGGGGATCATCTCCAAATATGGCAATCCCCTGATTTAAAGGAATGGGTCAAGGTGAGCGAGTTTGGAAAGGATCAAGGGGCCCATGGCGGAGTTTGGGAATGTCCGGATTTATTTCCATTAAAGGTGGAAGGTAGCGATTTGGAAAAGTGGGTGCTCTTGATCAGTATTAACCCAGGTGCCCCGAACGGAGGCAGCGGAACCCAATATTTTGTAGGTGATTTTGATGGCACAACCTTTACAAGCGATCAAAAGGAGCATAAATGGATAGATTGGGGTACCGATAACTATGCAGGGGTAACCTATAACAATGTTCCCAATAATGATCGGATTTTTATTGGTTGGATGAGTAACTGGGCCTATGCCCAGGAAACACCCACCGAAAAATGGCGTAGTGCAATGACGCTGCCCAGAAAACTTTCCCTACACCAGATAAATGATAAGTTTGAATTGGTTAATTACCCCTTGGATAGTGTTGATGAAATTCGGGGTCCAGATTCTTCAGAGGACATCGCAATAGGTCCGAAATTGGATAAGTCGTTGACTTTTGATCATTTTAATAAGTCCGAAGTGAAATTCACGACTAGTTCACGGGCATTCAGTCTGGATTTTCAAAATAGTTCGGGAGAGCATTTGAATTTGATTTTGGACGGTGTGGCCCAACAATTTATTCTTGATAGGTCACGTTCGGGGAAAACTTCTTTTGATGAGGATTTCGCTAAAAAAGTGCAGACCATGCCTATCCCCAATTTGCCCAATGCGGAATATGAAGTACGGATCTTGATGGATTGGTCCTCGGTGGAGATATTTATAAATGGTGGGCAATATGTAATGACCGCCCAGATCTTTCCAAACGAATTTTACCGGACCTTGTTGATTTCTAATCCAGCTGATATGGAATTGGAATTGGATGGATTTACAATAAGCCCCATAAAATCTATTTGGTAACGACAAAAATCTAAGTTAGACTTTACCGCAAGCCTGGGAATAATCAAGATTTGTGCAGGAGTAATTCTTGGCAGGAGAAATTAAATTATTCCCCTCCAATATTCTCTATCGCTTCTTATATTCAAAATTGGAGATAAATCTGACTAGAAATCTTTAAGAAACCTTGTGTTTTTTTGTTTTTATCCCAAACATCTGGTGTAAATTTTTGGTTTTATGTTAATCACTGTTAAATAAAGTTTAACTATTCTTAAAAATAAGTCATAAGAATTAGATTTGTTAGAGTCTTGTTAACGTTTTTACTATTGGTTGCTATCTCCAGAAAATTATGAAAATAAAATACATCGTATATACTTTATTGCTAATTGGATTGGGAGGATTGGTAACCTATCGTATTTTGCAAAATAGTGAAGCGGGTAAATCAGGAAGTTCTGCCAACACCAGTACAGTCCCAATTGTTTCTGGCATGATTCTTCGTTCACAGGAATTTAATGATAATATTTCCCTTTCAGGTACCCTGGAGGCCAATGAGCAAATAGAGATAAGAAGTGAGGTGTCGGGTGTTGTTGAAAGTATAAATTTTGCGGAGGGTAGTAAGGTTTCCCAAGGCCAGGTATTGTTCCGGGTGAACGATATTGAATTGCAAGCGCAATTGTCCAAAGTACGGACCGCCCAGAAGCTGGCTGCCGAAAACGAAAGGCGGGCAAAACTTCTATTGGAAAAGCAAGCCATCAGTCAGGAGGAGTATGACATTGCAAGTGCCGATTTTCAGTCGGCCAGTGCAGAATCGGAATTGATAGCTGCACAATTATCAAAAGCAACTGTCCGAGCCCCATTTTCTGGAATTATAGGGCTTCGTTCTATTTCAAAAGGGACCTATGTTAGTCCGGCAACGGCCGTAGCAAAATTAGTGAATACAGATCAGCTAAAGATTACTTTTTCCATTCCAGAGAAATATGCCACCCAGATTAAGGTTGGTACTTCCTTCACTTTCACAACGGCCGATGCCAAGGAGGTATATAGTGCAAAAATATATGCAATTGAACCAGAAGTGGAGGTTGCTACTAGAACTTTAAAAATGAGGGCAACGGCCGAAAACCCAGGGGGCAAGCTTTTCCCTGGCGCTTTTGCCAATGTAATATTACCCTTGGAAACTGTCAACGATGCCTTATTGGTACCCAGTGAATCTTTGATTCCCGTTCAGAATGGTAAAAAAATCTTTATCGTCGAGAATGGCAAGGCCAAGGAAATAGATGTGGAAATTGGTGCTCGTACAGGAAGTTCTGTGAGGGTCATTTCAGGATTAAAGGTTGGGGATACTGTGCTTACCTATGGGGTTATGGCCTTAAAGGACGGTGCTCCGGTAAAGGTATTATTAAAGGAAACTGAAACTCTTACTGCGGAACAATGAGTTTATCAACATTAAGCATTAAGCGGCCGGTACTTACCATTGTAATGAATTTGGTCATAATTTTATTCGGGATTATTGGTTTTACTTATTTGGGAGTTCGTGAATTTCCTTCCATAGATCCCGCCCAAGTATCGGTTCGTACAAATTATTCGGGGGCCAATGCCGATATTATTGAATCCCAGATTACGGAACCCTTGGAGAAGGCCATAAATTCCATCGATGGTATTAGGAACATAACTTCTTCCAGTATTCAGGGATCTAGTTCCATTAGTATAGAGTTTAATCTCGATAAAAATTTGGAGGACGCAGCCAACGATGTCCGCGATAAGGTGTCACAGGCGGTAAGAAGTCTGCCCGATGATCTGGATGCTCCTCCTGTAGTCTCAAAATCCGATGCCGATGCGGATAGGATACTTTCGATGACCATTCAGAGCGATAGTAAAAATATACTGGAGCTTTCGGATTATGCCGAAAATGTGATATCCCAAAGAATTGAGACCATACCCGGAGTAAGTAGTGTACAAATATGGGGACAACGTAGGTATGCCATGCGGCTATGGATTGATCCTTTTAAATTGGCTTCCTACGGTTTAACTGTGGCGGAAGTACGAAGTGCACTGTTGGCGCAGAATGTGGAGTTACCATCGGGGAAGTTAACAGGTGATAATACCGAAATAACGGTCAAGACCATTGGTAATCTTGATTCTGAGGAAGGCTTCAATAATATAATAATCAGGGCCGATGGCGAAAAATTGGTACGCCTAAGCGATATTGGCAAGGCTTCTTTGGAAGGGGAAAACATGGAAACCAAGATGAGCGATTCCGGTCAGCCTATGGTCGCCATAGCCGTTATACCCCAACCAGGAACCAATTATCTTGAAATTGCCGATAAATTCTATCTGGAATATGAAAAGCTTAAAAAAGATCTGCCTGAAGGGTTTAAATTAAACATTGTAATAGATGATACCGTTTTTGTAAGAAAGGCGGTTACCGAAGTAGCGGAAACCCTGTTGATATCGATTATCCTGGTGATTTTGGTCATATATCTATTTTTTAGAAACTGGTCAATGGCAATGCGTCCGTTAATAGATATTCCGGTATCATTGATAGCCACATTCTTCATTATGTGGTTGTTCGGGTTTTCTATCAATGTCCTTACCCTTTTGGCCATTGTTCTGGCAACGGGACTTGTTGTGGATGACGGAATTGTGGTAACCGAAAATATATATAGGAAGGTGGAGGCCGGGATGAGTCCGATCGAGGCTGCAATAAAAGGTTCCAACGAAATTTTCTTTGCGGTAATATCAATATCCATTACCCTTGCGGCGGTTTTTCTCCCTGTTATATTCCTAGAGGGTTTTGTAGGGAGATTGTTTAGGGAATTTGGAGTTGTGCTGGGTTCGGCGGTGTTGGTGTCCGCTTTCGTCTCCCTTACCTTGACCCCCATGCTAAATGCATATCTTATTAAGCCAGGAAAGCAGAGCCATTCCAAATTCTATAATTTCACGGAGCGCTATTTTGTGAAAATGAATGAATCCTATGCCAGTGCATTAGGTGCTTTTATGAAAAGAAAATGGATGAGTTTTCCAATATTGTTGGCATGTATAGGGCTTATTGCACTTTTCTATGGTTTGCTTCAAAAGGAAACGGCACCTTATGACGATCGCAGTTTTATTCGCTTGAGCGTTACAGCGCCGGAAGGTTCTTCCTATGAATATATGGATCGGTTAATGGATGATATAACAAACCTGGTCAATGATTCTATCCCGGAAAAAAAGGTAAGTTTAGTACTGACTTCCCCCGGTTTTGGAACAACTTCCTCTGTGAATAGTGGTCGTGCAAATATTGCGCTTGTAGAACCAAATGAAAGGGAGCGATCACAAAAGGAAATTGCAGAGGATCTTGGAAGATGGGCAAAATCTTATGTTGGCGGAAAATCCAATGTGTCGGAGAGACCAACAATTGCTGTAAATCGCCGTGGAGGAGCACCTGTTCAATATATTATACAGGCACAGAATTTTAAAAAGCTGGAAGAAAAAATTCCAGAATTTATGCAGGAAGCCGAAAAAAATGAAACCTTTTCCTTTACCGATGTAAACCTGAAATTTGATAAACCCGAACTCTATGTAACCATCAATAGGGAAAAAGCGGAAAGTTTGGGGGTTTCCGTGTTGGATGTTGCGCAAACCTTGCAATTATCCCTCAGTGGGCAACGGTTTGGGTATTTTTTAATGAACGGTAAACAATATCAGGTTATTGGCCAGTTTGATAAAAAGGATCGGGACGCACCTTTGGATCTTACTTCCATATTCGTAAAGAACAAAGATGGTCTCTTAATTCAATTGGACAATCTCGTTTCCACATCGGAACATAGTAGTCCGCCCCAACTATTTCACAACAATAGGTATACCTCGGCAACTGTTTTCGCAAATTTGGCCCCCGGGAAGAGCCTTAGCGATGGGATAGCCGCCATGGAAGAAATAAAGGAAAAAGTACTTGATGAAAGCTTTACCACGGATTTAGGCGGGGAATCCCGAGATTTTGTGGAAAGTAGTTCCAATACCTTGTTTGCTTTTGGCCTTGCCCTGCTTCTAATTTTTCTGATATTGGCAGCACAATTTGAAAGTTTTATAGACCCGATAATTATAATTTTAACGGTACCCATGGCCGTGGCAGGGGCTATGTTTTCCCTTTGGCTCTTTGGACAGACTTGGAATATTTTTAGTCAAATAGGCACTATTATGTTGATTGGACTGGTTACCAAGAATGGTATATTGATTGTGGAATTCGCCAATCAACTTAGGGAGGAAGGGATGTCTAAAATGGAGGCCATTTTAAAAGCGTCGGAGTCCAGATTAAGACCTATTCTCATGACCAGTCTAACTATTGCCTTGGGAGCCTTGCCCATAGCCTTGTCCCTAGGAGCGGCGTCGACCAGCCGTATTGGTATGGGGGTAGTAATTATTGGTGGGACCATGTTCTCATTGGTGCTGACTTTATTTGTTATCCCGGCATTGTATTTCTTATGGTCCAGGGAGAAAAAACAACATCCTGAGTTTAAAGCCCTCGAATCCTATTAAAATGAATAACTATAATTACGCTACCATACTATTTGTTTTCTTTGGTTTAACCAACCTAATTAATGGGCAGGAAATTCTTACCGTAGAGGAAGCCGTCCAAATAGCCTTGGAGAACAACTATCAGATAAAGATCGCGGCCAATGAGCTACAAATAGATGAGGTTTCGGTAAGTGTGGGCAATGCAGGGATGCTTCCTCAGGTTGGACTCAATTTAATCGATAATAATAGCGTACAATATTTAAGCCAGACAAGGTCGGATGGAAGTGTTGTGGAAAGGGACAATGCCAAAAATAATAGTCTCAACTACGGAATTGCCATGGATTGGACCTTGTTTGATGGTTTAAGAATGTTTGCCGATTATGAGCAGCTAAAAGAAACCCAGAAATTGGGGGAAGCCCAATTAAAACAGGTTATCCTTAACAAGGTAGGAGAGGTTATGATTACCTATTTTGATCTTGTACAACAGAAACAGCAACTCACGGCTTTGGACAGTACCATTATTATTTCGGAACAAAGGGTTGATCTGGCCTATAACCGCTTTACCATAGGAAAGGCCTCAAAATTGGAAGTGCTGAACGCCCAGGTAGATTTAAATACGGATGAAACCTTGATGCAGCGTCAAAAGGAATTATATGTTAATACCAAGGTTCAGTTGAACGAATATCTAGCGCGAGATCTGAAGATCGATTTTGAGGTAGTGCCCGAAATTTTTGTAGATCAAGCACTGCAATTGCCAGAACTTGAAACCTTAGTGGCGAAAGAAAATCCGACGCTTCAAGTGGAACAGATCAACAAAAGGATAAGTGAACTGGAATTGAAGCAAACCAGGGCATTGCGCTACCCTACAATTTTTGCAAGTACAGGCTATAATTTTGGTCGCACCGAATCCAGTTTGGGTTTTACAACCAATTCCAATTCAAGGGGATGGAATTATGGTTTTGGTGCAAGCCTAAATGTTTTTGACGGATTTAACCAAAATCGAAATGAGAAAATAGCGAAGATTCAAATTGAAAATACGGAAGTGGCCATTGCCCAAAGAACACAGGAATTAATGTCCCTGGTAAATACAACCTATCAAACCTATCTGACCAATATAAGTCTAATTGAATTGGAAGGTAAAAATGAGGCAATTGCACAGGAAAATATGGAGATTACTGTTGAAAAATATAGAATCGGAATCATCCCTACCATTGAATTTAGGACGGCCCAATTAAATTATATCAATGCAAAGGTGCGCCATAGCAATGCCAAATTTCAAGCAAAATTGTCGGAAATTATCCTAAAGCAGCTCGCTGGGAATTTAGTTTTATAATCTTCTTAAATTCGGGGGTACAGTTATTTGTGTTATTTTAACCATAAAATACAGGTTGGGCCAATTGTTATTGCTTATCCTGTTTGGTGAAAACAACAATTGCGAATAGATGAAACGTCGATTATTTTTTAAAAATGCCGCTTCGGCATCCATAGGGTTGGGACTAACCAAGTATTCAACCAATGATAAATCTACACAACCCTTCGAAAAAGACATCCAGTTTTGTGTTACTTTAGAGGAAAACAAGCTTCAATTTTTTTCAGAAGTCGTTAAGGAGCCTATAAAGATTGTACATATAGCCGACACCCATCTCTTTAGGGACGATGAGCGCGGAGTTCCTTACAAGACGTATAGTGGACGTATGGCCAAGGCCTATAATCAGACCAGACACTTTAAAACAGATGAATTGACCAATCCCGAATTGGCATTTGAAGCCGCTCTAAATTTTGCCAAGGAGTCCCAGGCCGACTTAATTACCCTTATCGGTGATATTTTTAGTTTTCCGTCGGAAGCCGCTATCGAGTGGGTAATGGCCAAATTAAAAGAAGTGAATATCCCCTATATTTATGTTGCCGGCAATCACGATTGGCATTATGAAGGTATGGAAGGGACACTCGAAAATTTGAGAAACAAATGGATCAAGGAAAGATTGCTTCCTTTATATCAGGGCAATCACCCTTTAATGGCATCATACGATTTAAAAGGAATTCGGTTTTTGGCCATCGACAATTCCACCTATCAAATAAATGATGATCAATTGGCCTTTTTTAAAAAGCAGGTTGCAAGCAACGTTCCCTTGGTGCTATTGGTACACATACCTATGTACGCTCCAGGGAAATCTATTGGTTTTGGATGTGGAAACCCGGATTGGGGGGCTTCTTCCGATCGGAATCATGAGCTGGAAGGCCGATTAAAGTGGCCGGAAGCGGGACATACGAAAACTACCTTCGATTTTCATAAGGCGGTGTTTTCTGCCCCAAATCTATTGGGTGTATTTGCGGGTCATATTCATCGTTTTTCAATAGAATCGATTAAGGGAAAACCACAAATAGTAACCGATGACAATGCCAGTGGTGGTTATTTGGATGTTAATTTTTTGCCCTTGGAGCCCAAGGACAAATCCCTAATTTTTTAGGTTGTCCATTATGGCAATAAAAGTTATAGAAGTAGAACATATAAAATTCAAAAAGTGGGAATATTTGGAAAAGTAACTCAAGTGGGTATAATAAATTATTCTTTAAAGTTGATCTGTTGTTTGTTTTTGGGGTTGGTGACCCTAGTGACTAACGGTCAGACCAAGAAGTTTGATATTGTAATTTACGGTGGAACCTCCGCTGGGGTCGCAGCTGCCCTGCAGAGTAGCAGAATGGGCAAGTCCGTTGTGCTCATAGAGCCGACCAATCGAATAGGGGGACTTACCACAGGAGGCCTCGGCCAGACCGATATTGGCAACAAACAGGCCATTGGTGGTATTTCTAGGGAATTCTATGAGAATATCAAAAAATATTATGACGATCCGAAGAATTGGAAATGGGAGAAAAAATCGGATTATAAGGACGGGGGCCAAACCCGTACGGAAGAGGGAGAGCCAACCATGTGGACCTTTGAGCCCTCCGCTGCCCTTGCGGTCTATAAGTCCATGATGGACAAGGAAAAAATAAAGATGGTCTACAACGAAAGGTTGAACAGGGAATCTGGGGTCAAAAAAGTAGATGGCAAAATAGAGTCTATTACCATGGAAAGTGGCAAGACCTACAAGGGAAAGGTTTACCTGGACGCCACTTATGAGGGCGATTTAATGGCCTCGGCCGGTGTTTCCTATGCCGTGGGCAGGGAAAGTAACGCGGAATTTGGGGAAACCTTGAACGGGTACAGGCCAATAGCATAAATTTGGCCTTGACCGGATTTGTTTCCAAAAATGCTTTCAACCATAATTTTATCCCAGGGGTAGATCCGTATGTGATAAAAGGAGATCCCACAAGTGGCCTATTGCCCAATGTCAATGAAAAACCTGGTTTGGAGGGGGAAGGAGATAAAAAGATCCAAGCCTATTGTTTTAGGATGTGCCTTACGGATCACCCGGAAAACCGTATTCCCTTCCAGAAGCCTTCAAATTATGATGAGATCAACTATGAACTGTTGTTCCGTAATTATGAGGCAAGAAAGGGGCCAATAAGGGATATGTACAGCTATAGCAATACACTGTTGCCCTGGATCAATTCCAGTATGCCCAATAGAAAAACGGATACGAACAACAAGTTCGGTTTTTCTACTGATTATATAGGCAGGAACTATGACTATCCCGAGGCTTCCTATGCGGAAAGGGAAAAGATTATTGAGGACCATAGGAACTACCAGATGGGGCTTATGTGGTCCTTGGCCAATCATCCAAGAATTCCTGAGGAAGTACGTGAAGAAGCATCCAGATGGGGCACTACCAAGGATGAATTTGAAAGAGAGGATGGCTGGCAACAGCAGCTTTATATCCGCGAGGCCAGGAGGATGATCAGCGATTATGTTATGACCCAAAAAAATTGTGAGGCATTAGTAGTAGCGGAGGATGCCATTGGGTTGGCGGCCTATGGTATGGATTCCCATAATGTACAGCGATATGTGGATGCCAATGGATTTGTTCAAAATGAGGGCAATGTAGAAGCCCATGGCTTTAAGCCCTATCCCATAAGCTACAGGTCCTTGGTGCCCAAAAAGGAGGAATGCAACAATCTTATTGTCCCGGTCTGTGTAAGTTCAACGCACATTGCCTTTGGATCTATCCGTATGGAGCCTGTATTTATGGTGCTGGGACAATCCGCGGCCACTGCAGCATCACTTGCCATAGATGCCAATACTGATGTTCAGGATGTACCTTACCCTAATTTAAGGGAGCAACTTCTAAAAGATAGTCAAAGGCTAAAGTAAATCACAATTTTTATAGAGATCAATTTGAACCACCAAACAAAATGAAGCAAAAAAGAAAGACTATTAAATTAATCTTTGTCCTTGTTATAGCTGGAATGATGGGGCTTACAGGCTGCAAACAGGCCGAAGAAAAAAGTAACTCGATAGCTACTGCAGATATCATTATTTATGGCGGAACTTCTGCTGCTATTTCGGCGGCGGTGGAAGCAAAACGTTCCGGAAAATCCGTGATTGTGGTGTCGCCCGACATTCATTTGGGGGGATTGTCTTCAGGTGGCTTAGGTTATACAGATACCGGGGACAAACGTGTTATTGGCGGGCTGGCCAGGGAATTTTACCATAGGGTTTGGCAACATTACAACACGGAAGAAGCCTGGATCTGGCAAAAAAAAGAGGAGTATGGCAACAAAGGACAGGGTACTCCTGCCATGGATGGTGAAAATAGGACCATGTGGATCTTTGAGCCCCATGTGGCGGAAAAAGTGTTCGAGGATTTGATTAAGGAAGAGCAGATCCGTGTAGACCGCGATGAATGGTTGGATAGGGAAAATGGGGTAGAGATGAAGGATGGTAATATTGTTTCGATTACCACTTTATCGGGAAAAACGTATTCTGGCAAGATGTTTTTGGACGCCACTTATGAAGGAGACCTTATGGCTTCGGCGGGCGTAAGCTATCATGTGGGTAGAGAGGGCAAGGAAGTATACGGCGAAGAATGGAATGGGGTGCAGACCGGGATTTTGCATCATAAACATTGGTTTCAATCGGATATTTCCCCTTATGTAGTGCCTGGAGACCCCTCCAGTGGTCTTTTGCCAAGGGTGTCGGGAGAAGATCCTGGGGAAAGGCACAGCGGCGACAATAAGATCCAAGCCTATTGCTTTAGGTTGTGTATGAGCAATTATCCAGATAATAGAATTCCCTTTCCTAAACCTGAGGATTATGACCCCATGAACTACGAATTATTGGCAAGGTCCTTGGAAACCGGAAGGAAGGATTGGTTCGAGAAGTTTGATGCCATACCAAACCACAAAACCGACACCAACAACCACGGTCCTTTGAGCAGTGATAATATTGGTATGAATTACGACTATCCGGAGGCCACCTATGAAAGAAGAAAAGAGATTATAAAGGAACATGAGAATTATCAAAAGGGACTACTGTGGTTCGTAGCCAACGATCCTAGGGTTCCAGAGGATATACAGTCCGAAATGCAAAAATGGGGCCTGGCCAAGGATGAATTTACTGACAATGGAAACTGGCCACACCAAATCTATGTAAGGGAGGCCCGGAGGATGATTGGGGAGTTCGTGATGACCGAAAATGAGCTTTTGAAAAAAAGGCCAACCCCTAAACCAATAGGTATGGGTTCATATACAATGGATTCCCATAATGTTCAGCGATATATTAAGCCCGATGGTTTTGTGCAGAACGAAGGGGATATAGGAGTAAGCACCAATGGGCCCTATTCTATATCCTATGGAACTTTAGTGCCAAAGAAGGAAGAGTGCAGGAACCTATTGGTCCCTGTTTGTTTATCTTCCAGTCATATTGCCTTTGGTTCTATTCGTATGGAGCCCGTGTTCATGATCTTGGGGCAATCGGCCGCCGCTGCGGCAGTGCTGGCAATCGATGAAAATGCGGTGGTACAGGAAGTGGACTATGTTAAATTAAGGGAGGTCTTGTTGGCCAAGGGGCAGATTTTGGAAAAGGATTAGGCCCTGTATTTATTTATGATACAATATTGTAATTGATTTTTTTTTTTTTT
>NZ_JALKBB010000080.1:0-1243 GCF_023016025.1 Arenibacter sp. S6351L
GATAGGTCAAGGCCAGAATAGAAATAACTTTGGTCCAACTTCTTGGTCTACTCCATTTCTTTGCCAGTCTGCTACTGACCAAATATAATAATTTATATAGAGCTCTTTCCGAGGGAAATGATCCTTTGGATTTTGTGAACTTTCTGATCTGTCGGTTGAAGCCTTCAATGGAGTTGGTGGTATACATAATATATCTAATGTCCGGATGGTAGTTATAGAATGTTGATAGACCTTCCCAGTTTGTTTTCCATGATCTCACCATCGCCGGGTGCTTCTTGCCCCATTTGTTTTCAAAGGATTCCAGGCCGATCTCCGCTTGTTCGATGGTATTGGCCCTATAAATCTCTTTCATGTCCCTAAGGACTTCCCTGGAATCATTGAAAGGTACATACCTTAGGGCGTTCCTTATTTGATGTACAATGCAGAGCTGGACATCCGTTCGGGGAAAAACGGCTTTTATGGCATCCTTAAAACCCTTTAGATTATCTATACATGCGATGATGATATCCTTCACTCCCCGAAGCTGTAGATCCGTCAATACGCTTAGCCAAAACTTTGAACTTTCCGCTTCTGCCAGGTAGATGCCCAGTAGGTCTTTTTCACCTTCGGTATTCATCCCCAGCACCAAATAAGCGGCCATACTCTTTATCTGGCCATCTTGTTTGACCTTATAGAACATCGCATCGAGCCAGACGAACGGATAGACCCCATCCAAAGCGCGACTTCGCCATTCTTCTATTTCGGGCCAGATCCTATCCGTAATGGCGGTGATCTGGGCGGCCGAAATATCCATTCCGTACATTTCGCTTATGTGGGAGCAGATATCCCGATAGCTCATCCCTATGGAATACAGGCTCAGAATCTTTTGTTCAAGTCCCGGTCCCAATGAACGTTGTCTTTTAGGAAGTATATCCGGATCAAAGGTCCCGTCCCTATCTCTCGGGGTCTCTATGGGGACATCCCCAAAACTCGTTTTCACTTGTTTTTTCCCCTTGCCATTGCGACGATTGGGTCGACTGGTAGTGAGATGTGCATCCATCTCCCCTTCCATACTTGCTTCCAATAATCGCTTCACCAATGGTGTAAAGGCTCCGTCCGTACCCTCTAATTTCTTTGTCCGCTTGAGTGTATTCAAAGCTTCTTCAAATAATTGCTCAAGATCTTCTTTTGTCTTTTTTGAATTTTCCATTGTAGTCATAATTTATAAAATTTTGAATTATGACACACTTAAATAAACAGTCTC
>NZ_JALKBB010000081.1:0-1174 GCF_023016025.1 Arenibacter sp. S6351L
TTAACTTCACAGGTTTTTTGTTATGTATAAAATTAGGTGTTTTATAATTAAGGCTCAAATGTGGTCTTCTGTTGTTGTATGTATTGATGGAATCTACAATGAGTTGCTTTAAATCTTTACCGTTGTTACATTTATATATTAAGAATTCCCCTTTCAATATCCCATTGATCCGCTCGGCCAGTGCATTCTGGTAGCAGTCATATCCATCGGTCATCGATGGGGTGATATGGCTGCGCCGGAGCTCCTCTTGATATACGGAAGAACAATACTGTAGCCCCCTATCGGAATGATGGATAAGCTGTTTGTTGGTCAACCTATTGCTATTCGCCATTTTCATTGCCTTTACAACGTTCTCCGCACTCATGTCGTCACTAAGTTCATATCCCATAATCTTTCTGCTATAGGCATCGGTAACCAGGGATAGGTAATGTGTCCTTTCCCTGCTTTTGATATATGTGATATCGCTGACAAAAAATTCTTCCGGCCTTGATACCCTGGCCTGTTTCATCAGATTGGGGTACTTTCTGAGCCAATGCTTGGAATTGGTGGTCATGGTGTAATTCTTCCTTGGTCTTATCAGCATGGACTCCGTACGTAAATGTGCAAATAGGGCATCCCTTCCTATTTTTATATTGTCCCTCCCGAATTCTTCCTTGAGCAGGTAATACAACTTGCGGGTGCCGATCCTGGGCATGTCCATGCGGATACCATCGACCAAGTCCTTCACCTTTGCAAGCTCTTGTCCTCTTTTTAAAGAACGTTTTTCTGATTGATAGACTGCTTGCCTACTTATCCCAAACAATCGACAACAACGAGACAGACTTAATCGCTGTTCTTGCCGGATACGCTGGATTGATTGGGTAAATACTTTTTTCTGATAGAAGTGCCGTACTGTTGGTCCGAGATGTCGATCATCGTATTAAGGATCTTGTTCTTCAACTTCGCGTCAGATAGCTCGCGTTCTAAACGCTTGATCTTCTGGGCAGGGGTTTCTTTGGATTTTGGCATTTGATGTCGAATTGGGTTGCTCCAATCTAAGGTACCATGTTTTCTCAACCAGACCAAAACAGTACTTCTACCTTGAATGCCATAAGCCTTCTGTGCCTGCTTATAGGTCATTTCGCCTTTTTCAACTTGGGAAATAACGGCCAATTTAAAACCTAGATTGTAATCG
>NZ_JALKBB010000082.1:0-1167 GCF_023016025.1 Arenibacter sp. S6351L
AGCAACTGGAGAGCAAGGTATTCAGGGTGAGAAAGGAGACACCGGAGCTCAAGGGATTCAAGGTATCCAAGGTGTAAAAGGTGATCAAGGAGATACTGGTGAAACCGGTGCTACTGGAGACAAGGGTGATACTGGTGAAAAAGGTGATACTGGTGCTACAGGAGCAACTGGAGAGCAAGGTATTCAGGGTGAGAAAGGAGACAAGGGTGATACCGGAGCCCAAGGAATTCAGGGTATACAAGGTGATACAGGAGCCAAAGGTGACAAAGGAGATATTGGTGCACAAGGTATTCAAGGTGTTCAAGGTGAAACCGGAGCCACTGGTGCTACCGGAGAACAGGGTATCCAGGGTGTAAAGGGTGATCAAGGAGATAAAGGAGACACGGGTGCGACCGGAGCCACAGGCGACCAGGGCGTCAAAGGAGATACTGGAGCTCAGGGAATTCAAGGTATTCAAGGTGAAACTGGTGCTACAGGTGCCACTGGAGAAAAAGGAAACAAAGGAGATACTGGAGCTCAAGGAATCCAGGGTATTCAAGGAGAAACCGGGGCCACAGGAGCAACTGGTGCCACTGGTGAAACTGGTACTACTGGAGAACAGGGTATCCAAGGTGTAACCGGTGCTACAGGAGCCACAGGTGCAACAGGAGAGCAAGGTATACAAGGAGTAAAGGGTGACCAAGGTGAGAAAGGTGACACCGGTGCGACCGGAGCCACAGGCGACCAGGGCGTCAAAGGAGATACTGGAGCTCAAGGAATTCAAGGCATCCAAGGTGAGACCGGAGCAACTGGTGCCACTGGAGAACAAGGAATTCAAGGTCTAAAAGGAGACCAAGGTGAGAAAGGTGACACCGGAGAACAGGGTATTCAAGGAATCCAAGGTGAGACCGGGGCCACTGGTGCAACTGGTGAAAAAGGAGATACCGGTGCTAAGGGCGACCAGGGAGACAAAGGAGATAAGGGTGATACCGGTGCGACAGGAGATAAGGGAGACAAAGGAGATACTGGAGCTCAAGGTATACAAGGAGAAACTGGTGCTACTGGTGACAAAGGAGATACTGGAGAACAAGGAATCCAAGGTGAGAAAGGTGATAAAGGAGATAAAGGTGAAACTGGAGCTCAAGGAATTCAAGGTCTAAAAGGAGACCAAGGTGAGAAAGGTGACAC
>NZ_JALKBB010000083.1:0-1137 GCF_023016025.1 Arenibacter sp. S6351L
TGGTGCACAAGGTGAGAAAGGTGATACCGGAGCTCAAGGTGAAAAAGGTGATAAAGGAGATAAGGGTGATACCGGTGCTACAGGAGCAACTGGTGCTACTGGTGCTACTGGTGCGCAAGGACCTATAGGTATAAGTATACCCGGAGTTAAAGGTGACAAGGGTGATACTGGTGCTACAGGAGCAACTGGAGAGCAAGGTATTCAGGGTGAGAAAGGAGACACCGGTGCTACTGGTGAAACTGGAGACACTGGTGAAAAAGGAGATACTGGTGCCACCGGAGCTACAGGAGCAACAGGAGAGCAAGGAATTCAGGGTCTAAAAGGTGACAAAGGCGACCAAGGAGATAAGGGCGATACAGGAGCTCAAGGAATCCAAGGTATTCAAGGAGAAACCGGAGCGACTGGTGCTACCGGAGATCAAGGAGATAAGGGAGAAAAAGGAGACAACGGAGCTACAGGTTCAACTGGAGCTACTGGTGAGAAAGGCGATAAAGGAGATACTGGTGCGACAGGAGAACAGGGAATTCAAGGTCTAAAAGGAGACCAAGGAAATAAAGGTGATACTGGTGCGACCGGAGCCACAGGTGAACAAGGTGATAAGGGTGAACAAGGTGAGAAAGGAGACACCGGTGCGACCGGAGCCACAGGCGACCAGGGCGTCAAAGGAGATACTGGAGCCCAAGGAATTCAAGGTATACAAGGAGAAACCGGAGCAACTGGTGCTACTGGAGAGCAAGGAATCCAAGGTATTCAAGGAGAAACTGGAGCCACTGGTGCAACTGGTGAAACTGGAGCGACTGGTGAACAAGGAATCCAAGGTGTAAAGGGTGATCAAGGTATCCAAGGTGAGACTGGGGCCACTGGTGCTACCGGAGATAAGGGTGACAAGGGAGATACTGGAGCCCAAGGAATTCAAGGTATACAAGGTGAAACTGGTGCTACAGGTGCCACTGGAGAAAAAGGAAACACCGGTGCGACCGGAGCCACAGGCGACCAGGGCGTCAAAGGTGACAAGGGTGATACCGGAGACCAAGGAATTCAGGGTCTAAAAGGAGACCAAGGTGAGAAAGGTGACACCGGTGCGACCGGAGCCACAGGCGACCAGGGCGTCAAAGGAGATACCGGAGCTCAAGGGAT
>NZ_JALKBB010000084.1:0-1108 GCF_023016025.1 Arenibacter sp. S6351L
AACTGTATCTACTTGGATACAAATTTAAGATATTTATTTTTAATCCGCAGTAAATTTTTGGAATTTTCGACTTGAGTGAGACAATGCACCACAACGGTTCGGCTATGGCAAGTAGGGCAGGCAAGGAAACTTTTCGTTTCCGTCTGGTCTGCGAGCCAGAGCTTTTTGTTTTGTAATTATTTTTTCTTTTTTAATTGCCAAATCCAAAAGATTTGGCGGACTTAGCAAACAAGCCCAAGCCTTTAAATATAGCACTTTATGCCCTATTTGCTATAGCCATTGTTGTGCTTAGTTATTTCTTTTTGACAGATAACTCATTTTTGAATTTTATTATAATGTCTTGTCTAGAAGCCCAATCGCTAAGCTCTAAATTTAGTTCGGAGATTTTTCTTTCTAGGCCTTTTTCCAAATCATTTACGACACCTTTAAAATCCAAATAGAGTTGAGAAATATTTATTTCAGTTTTCTGTTTTTTATCTACAGTTTCTAAGTAAATATTTTCAATTATCAAATTTTCATTGAATTTCATAAACTCAACTTTGCCAGGGTCTCCGTAAAGTATTCCACTCATCGCTACAAACCGATATGCTTCACTAGATGTTTTATCATGATAGGTCCATTTTAACTTTCCGAAAAAAGGTTGTCGATTGTCAATTAGAGACTCATCAATTCTTGCCTCCATATGTTGATAAGTGTTCCTAGAGTCATTCACATATTTTATAGGTTCTATTAAAGCATAGTTATTATCAGTTGCAAGAACTTGATAAAGCATTATAAACCGCCTAATATTATCTAATAAACTCCATACATAATGAAAAAGCTGAGGAAACTTTTTCTTTTCCTTTCCTTCTGATACTCTTATAGCTCTACTTTCAATATTTTCATAATTATATTCAATTATATCAATCGTGAACCTTAAAGAATCCAGTATCAATAATTGTTTTTCTTCTATAGCAGCGGGTAATCTACGAAGTACAGATGATTCTTTAAGTAACATTTTTCATAATTAAGCACAACGTTCAAGCTATGAGTAGTGCGGAGACAAGGAAATCTTTTTGTTTCCGTCTACGCACGTAGCAAAAGCTTTTTGTTTTGTTTTATTTTTTTG
>NZ_JALKBB010000085.1:0-1084 GCF_023016025.1 Arenibacter sp. S6351L
ACAACCCGCCATATACCTTTACCATCAACGACGGGACCAATCCGCCGACCACACAGAACAGCAACCTGTTCACAGGTCTGGCAGCAGGTACATACGACATTACCGTTACCTCGGACAGGGGATGCTTTACCTTGCAAACCGTAACCATTGATGAACCTAATGCTTTAGATGCCGCGATCACCGATGTAACCGATTTCGCCTGTAATATGAACAATGGCGTCCAATCTGCTTCTATTGAAGTTACTATTACTGCTGGTACTGGAACACCTTCCTATACCTATAGTGTTAATGGTGGTGCCTTTATACCTACAGGTGGAAATGTATTTACCTATACGGTTACAACAGCTGGCAATTATGATATTATTGTAAAGGATAGCAATGGCTGTACTTTTACAATTCCAACCCAGACTATAAACCCATTACCCACCATTACGGATGTATCCGTTGCTCAGATTACAGAAATTACCTGTAACAATGACGAGGTGGCCAGGGTGACGGTTACGGGAGGTTCGGGCGACTTTACCTTTGAGCTTTTGCCTACGGGAAGTGCCCCGACACAGAGCTTGGTGAGCCAAACAGCCGACTTTACATTGACCACACCAGGGGACTATACCTTCAGGGTAACCGATAATGTGACCGGTTGTTATTTCACCACAGCTCCTTATAATGTGGCGCCTTACGACCTCATAGAAGTGGTGGCCACGGCCATTAACCCGGTGACCTGTTTCGGAGATACCGACGGGGAGCTAGAGATCCAGGTAAACAACTATTTGGGCAATTACGATTATCAGGTATTCAACAGTAGCGGAACCAACGTTACAGCAGTTATAAGTTCGGATACCTCATTCAACCCAAGGACCATTTCAGGATTGCCTGCAGGGAACTTCTATGTGGTAATTACCGCTACGGATACCCCCTTCTGCGATGATACCACCAATACGATTACCATAGGTTCTCCGAACGCAATTCTGAATCTGGTAGAAACGAACAATATCAATGCCAACTGTAACATCGGCGCACAGGTGACCGTACAAGCCACTGGCGGGAACGGTGGGTATACCTATGCCTTTGTACAGGACGGTGC
>NZ_JALKBB010000086.1:0-984 GCF_023016025.1 Arenibacter sp. S6351L
CTTCCGGATTGATATGGAAATGGGGCTAGGCCACTGTGGCAGCTAAATTTCCGGGCATTTGAAAATTTCAGGAAATTATCGGTCTCAGTAATACATTTTATGGCCGTTATTGGCCCCACGCCTATAACCTGGGTTATCTTTTTATAGTTTGTTCTTAATTCTTCCGTGGAATCAATGATCGCTTTCATTTGGTCCTCAAAGCGATCAATGGATCTCTCAAGGGATCCGATCTGTCTCTTTTCCTCACGGATAAGCCCTTTTAAGTTGATAGTCTGAGCTAATATTTGATTGGCCTTTAAGCTATTTTTGAGTTGGACGGACATCTTTACATATCGTTCCCTAGCGGTCATCAACACTTTAAGTTTACGGAGCTTTTCCACGGGCAAACTGTAGGGTTCCATTTTTTGCCTATTGTTAATAGTATAACAAGCTATCCTATAGGCGTCAATGGCATCGGTCTTACCTCTTTGAATACCCATTGATCTTTTTAGTTCCAGTGGATTTAACATGTGAAAACATATCTTTCTTTCGCTGAGCAACCATGTCAACAATGCCCCATAATGCCCTGTGTGTTCCATTGAAACAATAATAGCTTCAGAATCAAACTTTTCTAACCAGCGGGAAATGGCCACTTTATTGTTCTCGATAACCCCTCTACCTACTACTGTAAAATCAATACTTTGAAGAATACAGTAATCCAGCACGTCTTTGGAAATATCAATTCCTACAATCAATTTTTTCATAACTTTGAGATTAGCTATTAAAACACTGAAACGACCAATATGGTTTTTATGCTAACGCTATTAATAAGCCTTAAAGCTTAACATTCTAAATGGCATTTAAACCAAAGAGGAGTAAAGGACTAATGCTCGATATAAACCTTAGAGTTTGTGAGTCGAAATAGGTCACCTTTTCTCCTCTGGTTGTTCAGTAACTTTTATCTGATTAAACATCTATAAATTTAATAATGCTAATCTAATAGCG
>NZ_JALKBB010000087.1:0-980 GCF_023016025.1 Arenibacter sp. S6351L
GCCCTGCTTTTCGCATTCAAGTCGGGGCTTTTCAAATCCTCCGGTGACGGGTATGCCGATCAGAAGCTGCCCGAGGTGGTGGATTATAATTTTCATATAAAGCCCGTACTTTCGGACAACTGTTATACCTGTCATGGACCGGATGCCAACAAGCGAAAGGCCGGTCTGCGCCTGGACCTGGAGAAGGAGGCCTTGTCGGAACTGCCGGAGAATCCCGGGAAATATGCCATTGTAGCGGGCAAGCCCGCCAACAGTCTCCTGTACCAACATGTGGTCTCGGATGACCCAAAACAGTTGATGCCCCCACCGGATTCGCAATTGGCCCTGAACTCCTATGAAAAGAAACTATTGAAAAAATGGATAGAACAGGGAGCCAAGTTCGATAAGCACTGGGCCTTTATCCCGCCCAAAAAGGCGGAGCTGCCAACAACGGAACGGACGGATTGGGCGCAAAATGAGATCGATGCCTTTATCATGGAAAAACTGGAGGAGAACGCTCTGGTCCCGTCCGAAAAAGCGGAGAAGCATACGCTTATAAGGAGAATGGGGCTGGACCTTACGGGCCTTCCCCCCAATGCCGATCAGGTGAAAAGATATCTCAACAATACCTCGGACAACATTTTGGAACAGGCCATAGACGAGTTTTTGGCCTCCCCGAGCTATGGGGAGCGCATGACGCAGGTCTGGTTGGATGTGGCCAGGTATGCGGATTCCCACGGCTATCAGGACGATAGCTATAGGAGCATGTGGCCCTGGCGCGATTGGGTGATCCATGCCTTTAACAACAACATGCCCTATGATGGGTTCCTGAGCGTACAATTGGCTGGCGACCTCATGCCCAATGCCACCAAGGAGCAGATCCTTGCCACCGGGTTCAACAGGAACCATCCCATAACACAGGAGGGCGGTGTAATTCAGGAGGAGTACCAGTCCTATTATGTGGTAGACCGTACCAACACCTTGGGGAAGGGAATTTTGGG
>NZ_JALKBB010000088.1:0-963 GCF_023016025.1 Arenibacter sp. S6351L
CCCTTTATGACTATTACGGATGAGGAGACCAATGGGGTGCTGTCCTTTATCAACAAGGCCGAAGGGAAAGACGTCAAGGTGATGGTCATGAACGATTCCATGCCCAGAACGACCTATATTTTTAACCGGGGGGAATATGATAGTCCCGGGGAGGAAGTAACTCCCAATGCCCCGGAAATAATACTTCCCTTTTCAGAAAATCTTCCAAAAAACAGATTGGGACTGGCCCAATGGGTGACCGATGAAAACAATCCGTTGACCTCGAGGGTCTTTGTAAATAGGATCTGGGGGATGTTGTTCGGGAGGGGACTTGTAGAAACTTCCGAAGATTTCGGGGTCCAGGGCAGCCTGCCCACCCATCCACAATTGCTGGACTGGCTGGCAAAGGATTTTATGGAGCACGATTGGGACATTAAATATCTATTGAAGAAAATAATGCTTTCCGCAACCTATCAGCAAAGTAGCATAGCAACGGAGGAGTCCAAAAAGGCGGATCCGGACAACAAGTGGCTTTCCAGGGCCCCCAGGTTCAGGATGAGCGGGGAGATCATACGGGACTACGTTCTGGCCACCAGCGGTCTGTTGAACAAAGAGATAGGCGGGCCAAGTGTAAAACCTTACCAGCCCCCGGGGCTGTGGGAGGAGACCAACGCGGGTGGCAATAGGGGGGTGCTTACCACTTATGTTGCCGATGTGGGCGATAAATTGTACAGGCGTTCCCTGTATACCTTATGGAAAAGGACCCTGCCACCGCCCAGTATGTCCATTTTTGATGCCCCCAATAGGGATATCTGTGAAGTACGGAGGCAGAAGACCAATACGCCGCTACAGGCCTTGGCACTACAGAACGATGTGCAGATGTTGGAGGCTGCCAGGGTATTGGCCGAAAATACCATTGCGGATACCAAAGATGCGGAACAGTGGGTCACCACGGTATTTCAGCGTATCTTGGTTAGGAATCCC
>NZ_JALKBB010000089.1:0-962 GCF_023016025.1 Arenibacter sp. S6351L
CTCCGACCGCTTGTAGGCGTATGGTTTCAGGATCTTTTTCACTCCCTTGTTCAGGGTTCTTTTCACCTTTCCCTCACGGTACTGGTTCACTATCGGTCTCTCAGGAGTATTTAGTCTTGGCGGATGGTCCCGCCGGATTCATACAGGGTTTCACGTGCCCCGCACTACTCAGGATACCGCTATCGATAATGTTCTTTGCTCTTACGGGACTATCACCCTCTTCGGTCCCTCTTTCCAAAGGGTTCTGATTCATTGCACATCGAATCTCGCGGTCCTACAACCCCGATATTGCCGAAACAACATCGGTTTGGACTAATCCGCTTTCGCTCGCCACTACTCACGGAATCACTTTTGTTTTCTCCTCCTCCGGCTACTTAGATGTTTCAGTTCACCGGGTTTGCCCCCCTTGCGGGGTACTATACCTTCAATATAGTGGGTTGCCCCATTCGGATACCTGCGGATCACATCGTATGTGCCGATCCCCGCAGCTTTTCGCAGCTTATCGCGTCCTTCATCGCCTCTGAGAGCCTAGGCATTCCCCATACGCCCTTATCCAGCTTGTCGCCAGACCTTTATGTTATTCGCGGGCCCCCTTTCCGCGGCAGCGTCCAAGGGGCCCTCTCAATTATACTTGTACTTTACTTTACTTTCGTGTTTCTTTTTCAGCGTACGCAAAGACCTGAATCTTTTGCGCACCCTGTCCCAATATGTCAATGAACGTTTAGGCCATCCCCGTCGTCCCTTTTGCGGCCTTTGGCCAAGATAACGGCAATGTATTGCCAATGTGGAGAATATCGGAGTCGAACCGATGACCTCCTGCGTGCAAGGCAGGCGCTCTAGCCAGCTGAGCTAATCCCCCGTTTTTTTTCAGTGATCAGTTAACAGTTATCAGTTAACAATTACTTACAACGGTTACTCAACCCCTAGAATTTCCTAATTCAATAATTTCAATCAATGAACGT
>NZ_JALKBB010000008.1:0-201170 GCF_023016025.1 Arenibacter sp. S6351L
CCTAATTTTATACATAACAAAAAACCTGTGAAGTTAAATTCACAGGTCTAATATATATTCTTTAAAAACCGTCAACCTATTTTAGGACGACTCATGAGTTACCTGGTAAATAATTGCGGCCAATCCAATCCGCCTTCCCTAGTAATTACAACTGTGCCAGAATCTCCATAGTCATTAGTCCATGTCATGGTTAACTCAGGACCGGTTACATCCGTAATTACCCAGATGTATTCTAGACCATATTGGTCGAGGCCTCCGGAAATGATTTCACCACAAACCTCGCTAAAAGTGGCTCCACCACTTGTGGCTGGGCCATCGTTCCAGCATGATGATTCGTATTGGCCAAAACCTAGGTCGGAAGTGAGGTAATTGCCTCCACCCTGGTCGGTCCAAGTAACTGAGCCTGTAACTTCTCCTGTAGGACAGGCTGTAGGACTGTTGGCTGCTTGAAGATTGGTGGTAACGTATGTATGGGTTCCTCCCAAATCTGATAGACAGGACACGACATAATCCAATTTAACAGTAAAATCGGGATAAGCGTTGAAATCTGCAGCATAATAATTTGGTTCTCCTTTACTATTAAGAACTTCAAGTTTGGAGCCATCTTCAAACGTATAGGATGTAAAAAATTTAAGGACATCTCCTACTTGTATATCAGCAGCACTATTTAATTCTGAAAAGGCACCTATTATTTGGGTCCCAGTAATTGAATACTCCTTAGGATATTCGGTAACACCGGCATCCAAGGTAATTGGTCCGTACAAATCACCATCTACAGTAAGGTAGTACGCCTTTAGGTCAAAGGATGTAGGTTCTCCTACACCTACACCAACTGTGAACTGTAGGTTTAGATTAGTTATTCCTGTAAGATCAATAAAATCAGGGCTTCCAGCTACCATTTTAAAATCGGGTAGGGCACCATTGGTCGTATTGATTGCCGAAGTGCCCCCGTCATCATCACAAGACGTATTTAGCACAAATAGGGCTAAAAAAAGGCTTAATATATATATGTTTTTCATGTTATGAATTTTATCTATTAATTATCCCAAAATATTTTATAGGTCGTAGCATCCTTCTGGGCAGGTGCATTCTCATTAACGTTCAATTCGGCTTGTGGCCAGAATAGGGAAACCTGGTACGGTCTTGTCAATGTTGTTTCACTGTCATTTAATGGCCAGGCATCTCCATTGTCCAATTGATATTCTGGAGAAGGTCCATTGGGATTGGCCAATACAGGGTACCCGGTTCTTCTGTAATCATTATATTGATCAAAAGGATCTCCAAAAGTGGACACCCATTTTTGGGTCATGATAATTTCCATCTTTTTGGCATCGGAAGCAGCATCGTATTCCGCCAATACTCCATCTATGAAATCGGCCACTGCAGTGGTTCCTTCTAATTTTGGAACGGTTTGGTCAGTTTCCGAATTGGCAACTACAACATCCACCTTTTTAAAAGCTGCGGTCATAGCATCTTCCAACACTGTTCTTGCATCACCGGAAATTACATTGGCCTGAATTAATTCGGCCATGATAAATAAAGATTCATGATACGTTAACATCCTATGAGGAGCTGCACCTGTACCGGCATTTACATCGGCATCACCACCTTCACCGTCATCATATCTACCTCCGGCAGGATAAATCCCTGGGTAGGTAGAAGATTCCCTCGAAGCAAAATCCCTATTAGGGCTTACACTACCAAATCTAATGGTATGGAAACCTGTGTTTCTATCCCAATAATCCGCCTTAGGGTCACCTGTAGTTGGATCACCAACATCTGGAGGTAATTGTCCAGGGGTCAACTGGTTAAAGAAATAATAAGGAAGCCTAGGGTCTTCAAGTCCATTGTGAATGTTTGGATTCCATCCTTTAAGGATTTCGTAGAACCAAGGGCTGGCATAATGGCTGGTTTGACCTGTTGTGTAAGTAGTTCTAAAAAGTGGGTTTCTCTCTTCTGCCGGTGATTGGGTAGTAGAGTAAGGAAATTCAAAATCGTCAGCGCTACTGGCCATAAAATTGTCTGCCGCAATTAGAGCATTTAATTTACCTGCATTAAACAGGGAGGATAAACGAATTTCGTTGTACAATTTTAACTTCAGGGTATTCACGAATTTGTTCCATTTGGAAATACTTCCACCGTAGAACAAATCTTGTGTGCCAGGATTGGAACCTTGTCCACTATTAATATTGGCAAGACCTTCATCAATCAGTGCCAATGCATTTTCGTAAATGGCAGTCTGATCATCAAAAACCGGACTAACAATGCCTGCGGCAAGCTTGGATGCCTCGGAATAAGGCGCATCTCCCCAGATATCTGCAATAATGGTGGCGGTGTATCCTTTAAGTACTTTGGCCATTCCTACAATGATCATCTCCTCTTCGGCAGTTCCTTGCTCAATTATGATATCAGCTTCAGTTATTACCGAATAGGCAACATCCCAAGAATTTTGGATATCGGTATTATCCTGCCTGGTACCATATTGATCCTGCTCTTCACGGAAGGTGAATTGGTGTACATAGGCGGAAAGTTCTTCTGCCATATAAACCCTAAATTCAGTAATCAGATTAAAATTTCTCTCCGTGTCCGTCAAAAGTTGATCTAGAGGAGCTGTAGTAGGATTGTTTGGGTCTGTATTCACATCCAAATAGTCACTACAATTGTAGAAAAGTAAAGACACCAATGCTACGGCGAACATTGTGCGGCTTTTCAGATTTATTTTAAATATATTTTTCATAGTTCTTTTTATTAAAATGTTACGTTAAGTTTAAACCCAAATCTTTTGGAACTAGGGGCCGACTGGGTTTCAATACCCTGTAGGTTACCTGACCCATAGGCAGTAACATCTGGATCAAAATTGGTATATTTAGGCACGTTTGGTGCAAAATACCATAAGTTGTTCCCCACGACAGAAAATGTCATGGCTCCTATAAAGGTCTTGTCCAAAAACTTTTTTGGAACTTCGTAGGCCAATGCAATTTCCCTTAACCTAAATACTGTACCATCATAAATGGTGGCCTCGTCTACAGTGTTAATACCAAAAGTATTACTATTGGTGGTAGGTGAGAAATATAGGTTGTTCATTGTAACTTGAGTGGTATTTGGAATCTTGTTGCCAGCATTGTCAAGAATGGCCTCTCCTGTAGTTGGATTTCCGTAAACACCAGGTATTATATAAGTACGTTCCCTATCTTCTGTATCCTTGGTTACCCCTCTACCTAATAAGGATGCTATTGTAGTTGAAGCTACGTCACCTCCTTCTTTCCAGTCTAATTGTGCCTGTAAACTCAAGGTTTTATATTTGAAAGTATTGGTAAATCCTATTTTGAAATCAGCGTTGGGATCACCCACTACTTTGTTTTCCAAAGCCTGTAGGATACCTCCACCACCTTCTTCAATTAAATAATTACCTTCATCATCCCTTGCAAAAGCGGTTCCGTAGAATACTCCAAAAGGTTCCCCTTCGTCTACAAAGGCAATTTCGTTTACGTTAAGTGGAAACCTGTCAAGACCCTCGATCAATTCGTTTACTACATTATCGTTTTTGGTAAATGAGGTAAAAGTAGACCACCTAAAATTCTCGGTCCTAATTGGAATAAGAGTTAAACCTATTTCAATACCTGTGTTTTCCATTTCACCAATGTTGGTCAAAAATGAAGTATATCCTGAAGAGGTAGGTACATTAACCTCTGAAATCAAATCTGTAGTTGTTTTTTTGTACCAGGTAAAGTCGAGTATCGCTCTGTTGTTAAAGAGTTCCAAATCCAAACCTACTTCAAATTCTTCTGTGTTTTCTGGGCTTAAACTAGGATTTCCAAGTGTGGTTGGGACAAATACGGAAGGTTGTCCTGCGTATACTGTTCCAACACTAAAAATCTTATTAATCTGGTATGGGTCTGCATCCCTGCTCACGTTGGCCCAACCTCCTCTAATTTTACCAAAGCTGATAATGTCATTTTTTAACCCAAATGCCTCCGTAAATATAAAGGATGAGGAAACCGATGGGTATAAGAAGCTATTGTCGGTTTTGGGTAGTGTTGATGACCAGTCGTTTCTGGCAGTGGCGTTTAAGAACAAATAATCCTTATACCCCAATCCCAAGTCTCCAAAAACACCAACTATTCTTTTTCTTGATATTTCATCCACATCGGAAACCACATTGGCCGTGTTGTTAACGGTAAAGATACCATCTGCGATTAGATTGGTCCCAGTATAACCAACACGGTGGTCAGAAATTTGGTTAACGTTGTTACCCACCAATAAATTCATATTTAAATCTTCGGCCAAGTCATAATTGAAAGTGACCACAAAGGTTGATTCAATTTCTTCACTGTCGTAATTGTCTGTTACAACTCTACCTGTTCCCGAAGCTGCCCTTGAGCCTTTGTCGGTTATTTCTACACGGGCCAGATCATATTTATTGATACCCAACTGATATCTTGCATTAATGTGCTCGTTAAAATCGTAAGCAAAATTTACGTTAGCCACAGTCCTGTTTACACCTGTTCTTATTTGATTGTGTTCCCATGACCATAATGGGTGGTCCCAACCCCCGTTGGGGATTACGGGTGCACCATTGGCATCTTCATAGGGAAGACTAAGGTCCCATGTTCTACCCAGTACGAGTGTTCTCGCAAAGGAGGAGGCAGCCCCCGCGTATTGGTTTTCACCTAGGAATGGACCCACTTGGTAGCTATCAGAGTAGCTAAGGTTTGCACCAACTTGTAAGCCATTTTCCAACTTAAAATTACCCCCTGCAGATATATTGGTCCTTTTGTATGAGTTAAAAGGTATATACCCTTGTTGGTCCATGTTGGAAATGGTAAGACTAAAATTGGAGTTTTCCTTGGCAGAACTAATGTTTACCGAATTGTCTGCAACAAATCCAGTTTTAAACAAGTCCTTAACGTTGTCTGGTTGCGCCACATAAGGAACAGTGGGTCCAAACTGGTCAGGAAATGCATTTAGCAAGTTGGGCCAAGTTGGGATGGTTTCTAGGGAGTCAAATCTTGCACCCCATGAACCGTTTGCGTTGTTGTAGTTGAAATTGGTTCCGTTACCGTAAGTATTCTGGTATTCAGGAAGGTTGGCGATTTTTTCAAAATAAACCCCTGTGTTTAGGGATACCTCGAATTTTTTGTTGGACAAACCACCAGATTTTCCTGACTTTGTAGTAATGATGATTACCCCGTTTACCGCCCTTGAACCATAAAGTGCCGCTGCTACCGCTCCTTTTAGCACTTCAACATTGGCAATGTCGTTAGGGTCTAAAGAAGAAATACCGGTTTCATAACCACCACCACCGGTAATCTGGCTGGAGGTTTCAACCTCGGTATTACTATAAGGGGTACCGTCTACAACAAATAAGGGTTGGTTACCTCCTTGGAAGGAAGTGGTACCTCTTATACTTATTTTATTGGAAGCACCGGCAACACCTGTAGATACGTTTACGTTTACTCCAGGTACTTTACCGTTAAGGGACCTTATTAAGTCCGGTTCAGAGTTCTCTGTAATTGATTCGGCTTCAACAGATTTAACGGAGTATCCCAAAGATCTGGGGTTCCTCTTAATACCCAAGGCCGTAACAACCACTTCTTCCAATGCCTGCGCATCTTCTTCCATTTGGACGTTGATGGTGTTACTGGCACCGACTGTCATTCTAGCATTTTTTTGACCTATATAAGAGAATACCAAAACTTGCCCAACGCTTGCATCGATGGAGTAAAGTCCATCAAAATCTGTTTGGGTTCCAGTTGTAGTTCCCTCTACTAGGATGTTCACTCCAGGGAGCGGAAGACCGTCTTGGTCCGTTACCGTACCTGAAATCGTTTTTTCTTGTGCAAAGGATAATTGCACAATCAACGCTAGGAATAGCGTTAGGATTCCACTTAACTTTGTTTTCATTTTATGATTATTTGAATTAGCAACTGCAAAAATCTTAAATCTCTGTTAATAAAACAAGCTTTTGGGCATATTTCTTATGCACGCATAATAAAATAATGTTAAAAAAGTCTGTTTGGGAGGTTAATTATGAATTTTTAATACATTAGTATGTGATATTTTTACATTTAAAACATTAGTCTGACTTATTTGTAGGATTTTTTTTCATAAAACACGTTAATATATTGACAAATTCGCAATAATCACAATTATTGGGAGCTATTCGAGGTTTTGATTATGTTATTCTTTGTGATTAATCGATTAAGCTGAGAATGTATTAAAATATGGTTGAATTGTATTGTGTTCATTCTCTGTTTTTGACTTGTTTTGGTTTAAATTTCATAATCACGGATAAGTCATTTTTAGTTCTTTTGAATCTTCATTAAAAGGTGTAATTAGATCTAATTCTGACCTACTTAATATGTTGCGGATAAAAAATATAAAAAATAAATAGCGTAGGGTTTGAATTATTGTGAATAATTACTACATTTGCCAGCCCTTAAAAGAGGGGTTAAGTTTTTATTATACAAAAATAGTATGCCAACAATTTCACAATTAGTACGAAAAGGAAGAGTCACGATTACTAAGAAGAGTAAATCGGCTGCTTTGGATTCGTGTCCTCAAAGAAGAGGTGTATGTACACGTGTTTATACTACCACTCCTAAGAAACCAAACTCTGCAATGCGTAAAGTGGCAAGGGTAAGGTTGACCAACGGGAAGGAAGTTAACGCCTACATACCAGGTGAGGGTCACAATTTACAAGAGCACTCGATAGTATTAGTAAGAGGCGGAAGGGTAAAGGATTTGCCAGGAGTTAGGTATCATATCGTTAGAGGTGCCTTGGATACAGCAGGTGTTGCTGGAAGGACACAACGTAGATCTAAATACGGAGCAAAACGCCCTAAGAAGTAAAAATTTGTTAAAAGTTAAGTATTAAAGGTGTTGTGCTTTTAATAATTGACTATTGACCATTAACTCAAAAAGAAGAAATGAGAAAAAAGCAGGCAAAAAAGAGACCACTTTTACCAGATCCAAGGTTTAATGACCAATTGGTGACCCGTTTTGTTAATATGATGATGTGGGATGGTAAGAAGTCGGTGGCCTTTAAAGTTTTTTACGATGCTATAGATATCGTAGAAGAGAAAAAGACAGACGAAGAAAAAACAGCATTGGAGCTTTGGAAAGATGCATTGTCCAATGTTATGCCTCATGTAGAGGTAAGAAGTAGAAGGGTAGGAGGAGCTACTTTTCAGATTCCTATGCAGATCAGACCAGACCGAAAAATTTCAACCGCAATGAAATGGCTTATCAGTTATTCTCGAAAGAGAAATGAAAAGGCCATGTCGCAAAAATTGGCAGGGGAAATTTTGGCTGCATCAAAAGAAGAAGGTGCTGCTGTTAAGAAAAGAGTGGATACTCATAAAATGGCTGAGGCCAATAAGGCATTCTCACACTTTAGATTTTAATAAGCAGAAATGGCAAGAGATTTAAAATATACAAGAAATATTGGAATTGCAGCACATATTGATGCTGGAAAAACAACTACTACCGAAAGGATTTTGTTCTATACGGGAGTTAGTCATAAAATAGGTGAGGTGCACGATGGTGCGGCTACGATGGACTGGATGGAGCAGGAGCAGGAAAGGGGTATTACCATTACTTCTGCTGCTACTACCTGTGAATGGAATTTCCCGATGAAAAATGGGGCCGTTATAGATGAGACCAAGCCTTATCACTTTAATATTATAGATACTCCGGGACACGTTGATTTTACCGTTGAGGTAAACCGTTCCTTAAGGGTATTGGATGGTCTGGTATTCTTATTTAGTGCGGTTGATGGTGTTGAGCCACAATCAGAAACTAACTGGAGATTGGCAGATAACTACAAAGTGCCAAGAATGGGCTTTGTTAACAAAATGGACCGTCAAGGATCTAACTTCTTAAACGTGTGCAAGCAGGTTAGGGAGATGTTGAAATCCAATGCAGTGCCAATTGTATTGCCTATAGGTGATGAAGCGGATTTTAGAGGTGTAGTTGACTTGGTTAAGAACCGTGCAATTGTATGGCACGAGGAAAACTTTGGTGGTACTTTTGATGTAGTGGATATTCCGGCCGACATGAAAGATGAGGTTAGGGAATATAGAGCTGCTTTGATCGAGGCTGTTGCCGAGTATGATGAAACTTTAATGGAAAAATTCTTCGAAGACGAAGATTCCATTACCGAAGATGAAGTAAACGCTGCTTTAAGGGCTGCTGTTATGGATATGAGTATCATACCTATGATCTGTGGTTCTTCATTTAAGAACAAAGGGGTTCAATTTTTATTGGATGCCGTATGTCGCTACTTGCCATCGCCTTTGGATAAGGATGCTATTGTAGGTACTAATCCTGACACTGAAAAGCCTGAGTCCAGGAAGCCAAGTGTTAAGGAGCCATTTGCTGCCTTGGCATTTAAGATAGCTACTGATCCTTTTGTAGGTCGTTTGGCATTCTTTAGGGCTTATTCAGGTAGATTGGATGCTGGTTCTTATGTATTGAACAATCGTTCAGGAAACAAGGAGCGTATTTCCAGGATTTACCAAATGCATGCCAACAAGCAAAATGCAGTGGAGTATATTGAGGCTGGGGATATAGGTGCAGCTGTTGGGTTTAAGGATATTAAGACCGGGGATACCTTGTCTGATGAAAAACACCCAATTGTTTTGGAAAGTATGAACTTCCCTGATCCGGTTATCGGTATTGCGGTAGAGCCCAAAACAAAAGCTGACGTTGATAAATTGGGAATGGCTTTGGCTAAATTGGCTGAAGAAGATCCAACTTTCCAAGTAAAAACAGATGAAGCATCCGGTCAAACTATTATTTCCGGTATGGGTGAGCTTCACTTGGATATTATTGTTGACCGTTTAAGACGTGAGTTTAAGGTTGAAGTAAGTCAAGGTGAGCCACAAGTTGAATATAAAGAAGCATTGACCAAGACGGCTGCTCATAGAGAGGTTTACAAAAAGCAATCTGGTGGTCGTGGTAAATTTGGTGATATCGTCTTTGAGATGGGACCTGCTGATGAAGATTTTGTTGGAACTGGTTTACAGTTTGTTGATGAGATCAAAGGTGGTCGTATACCAAAAGAATTTATCGGTCCTGTTGAAAAAGGATTTACAGCTGCTATGAAAAATGGACCATTGGCCGGTTATGAAATGGATAGAATGAAAGTGGTTCTTAAGGATGGATCTTTCCACCCTGTGGATTCTGATGCGCTATCTTTTGAATTGGCTGCCAAAATGGGTTATAAAGCTGCTGGAAAAGCTGCAGGTGCTGTAGTTATGGAGCCTATCATGAAATTGGAGGTTTTGACTCCTGAAGAAAACATGGGTGATATAGTAGGTGACTTGAACCGTAGAAGGGGAACTGTTACCAACATGGATGACAGAGCGGGTGCCAAAGTAATTAAAGGTACAGTGCCATTGTCCGAAATGTTTGGATATGTAACTTCTTTGAGAACTTTGTCTTCTGGTAGGGCAACTTCTACAATGGAATTTTCACATTACGCTGAAACACCATCCAATATTTCAGAAGAGGTTATCAAGAAAGCAAAAGGATTAACAGCTTAAATCGTACTAAGATGAGTCAAAAAATTAGAATAAAATTAAAGTCGTACGACCATAACTTGGTAGATAAATCTGCTGAGAAGATCGTAAAAACGGTAAAGACTACAGGTGCGGTGGTAACTGGACCAATTCCTTTGCCAACACATAAGAAAATATTTACGGTTTTGCGTTCACCGCACGTAAATAAGAAAGCAAGAGAGCAGTTCCAATTAAGTTCTTACAAAAGGCTTTTGGATATATACAGCTCTTCATCAAAGACCATTGATGCCCTAATGAAGTTGGAACTTCCTAGTGGTGTTGAGGTTGAGATCAAGGTATAGTTCTGATTTCGGAATTCATAATTCGAAATTATGAAAGACATGTCCCGAGCGTTTCGCGAAGGAAAAACGGAAAAAAATATATTCAGGGTTGAATTGTTTTTTGACCCTGTTTTTTTGTCGATAATTTAAATAGTAATTAATTAATAATCAATTATAAATATGTCTGGGTTAATAGGTAGAAAAATAGGTATGACCAGCATTTTCGATGAAAATGGAAAGAATATTCCATGTACAGTAATCGAAGCTGGACCATGCGTAGTTACCCAAGTCAGAACCGAAGAGGTGGACGGGTACAATGCCCTTCAGCTTGGTTTCGATGACAAGGCAGAAAAACGTGCTAATAAAGCGGCTACAGGTCACTTTAAAAAAGCAGGAGCTTCTCCTAAGAAAAAAGTCATGGAATTCAGGTATTTTGAAGAAGGTGCGCACAAATTAGGGGATACTCTTGGGGTTGACCTTTTTGTGGAAGGAGAATTTGTTGATGTAATCGGTACCTCTAAAGGTAAAGGTTTTCAAGGTGTTGTTAAAAGACACGGCTTCGGCGGTGTTGGTCAATCAACCCACGGTCAGCACAATAGGTTAAGGGCTCCAGGTTCCATTGGTGCTGCTTCATATCCTGCAAGAGTTTTTAAGGGAATGAAAATGGCCGGTAGAATGGGTAGCGATAGGGTTACCGTTCAGAACCTAAGAGTATTAAAGATTGTTCCAGAGAAGAACCTTTTAGTAGTAAAAGGTTGTGTTCCTGGTCATAAGAACGCTTACGTAACTATTGAGAAGTAATGAAGGTAGCAGTTTTAGATATAAAGGGAAAAGAAACAGGTAGAAAGGTTGAGCTTTCGGACGCTGTATTCGCAATAGAACCAAACAATCATGCTGTTTATTTGGATGTTAAGCAATATTTGGCACACCAAAGACAGGGTACGCACAAATCCAAAGAGCGTGCTGAAATAGCAGGTAGTACAAGAAAGATCAAAAAACAAAAGGGTACAGGTACTGCTCGTGCGGGTAGTATTAAGTCTCCGGTGTTTAGAGGTGGTGGACGTATTTTTGGGCCAAGACCAAAGGATTATAAGCAAAAATTGAACAAGAATGTTAAGCGTTTGGCCAGAAGGTCTGCCTTGACTTTGAAGTCAAAAGACAATGCTATAGTTGTGGTTGAGGATTTCAATTTCGAAACGCCAAAAACTAAGGATTTTAAGCAAATTTTGAAGTCTTTGGGCTTGGAGAATAAAAAATCCTTAATTGTGTTGGGTGATTCAAATAATAACGTATATTTGTCCTCACGCAATTTAGAGCGTTCTGAGGTTATAACTAACTCAGAATTAAGCACTTACAAAATATTAAACGCTAACAACCTAGTGTTGTTGGAAGGTTCTTTGGAAGGAATCGAATCGAACTTAATTAAATAAGCGAACCATGGGTGTGTTGATAAAGCCAATTATTACGGAAAAAATGACTGCTGATAGCGAGTTGCACAATCGTTATGGTTTTTTTGTTGATCCAAAAGCCAACAAGATTCAGATTAAGGAAGCAGTGGAAGCAACTTATGGTGTTTCTGTCGATAAAGTTCGAACAATGAATTATGGTCCTTCGCGCAAGTCGCGTTACACCAAGACTGGTGTACAGCACGGAAAGACAAGTGGTTTCAAAAAAGCCATTGTTGATGTAGCAGAAGGAGATATTATTGATTTTTACAGTAATCTATAAAGACAAAAAATGTCAGTTAGAAAATTAAAACCAATCACTCCTGGGCAGCGTTTTAGAGTAGTAAACGGATTTGACGCCATTACTACTGATAAGCCGGAAAAAAGCTTGCTTGCTCCGTTAAAAAAGTCGGGAGGTAGAAACAGTCAAGGAAAAATGACCATGCGCCAAAAAGGTGGAGGTCATAAGAGAAGGTATCGTGTTATTGATTTCAAAAGGGAGAAGCAAGGAGTTGCTGCCACTGTTGAATCAATTCAGTACGATCCAAACAGAACAGCTTTTATAGCATTATTGGTATATACCGATGGCGAAAAGAGATATGTAATTGCTCCAAACGGTTTACAAGTTGGACAAGAAGTATCTTCTGGTGCCGGGGTTGCTCCAGAAATCGGGAATGCACTTCCTTTGAGTGAAATACCTTTGGGTACTATCATTTCGGGAATTGAATTGCGTCCTGGACAAGGAGCGGTAATGGCAAGAAGTGCCGGTACATTTGCCCAGTTAATGGCGAAGGACGGTAAGTTTGTTACCATTAAATTGCCATCAGGTGAAACCAGATTGGTTTTAGCAGATTGTTTGGCCACTATAGGTGCAGTATCCAACTCGGATCATCAGTTATTGGTGTCAGGGAAGGCTGGTAGAAGTAGATGGTTGGGAAGAAGACCAAGAACAAGACCGGTAGCGATGAACCCTGTTGATCACCCCATGGGTGGTGGAGAAGGTAGGGCTTCTGGAGGTCATCCTAGATCTAGAAACGGAATTCCTGCAAAAGGTTACAGGACCCGTTCCAAGACCAAGAGTACCAACAAGTATATTTTAGAACGTAGAAAGAAATAAAAAGTAGAAAGAAATGGCACGTTCATTAAAGAAAGGACCTTACGTTCACTATAGTTTGGATAAAAAAGTCCAACAAAATGTTGAATCTGGTAAAAAGGCAGTCATTAAGACATGGTCTAGAGCTTCTATGATTACTCCTGATTTTGTAGGTCAGACAATAGCGGTTCACAATGGAAAGCAATTTGTACCTGTTTTTGTAACAGAGAACATGGTGGGTCACAAATTAGGTGAATTTTCTCCGACACGATCTTTTAGGGGTCACGCTGGAGCAAAAAATAAAGGAAAAAAGTAAGCTATGGGAGTTCGTAAAAAACAAATGGCCGAAAGAATTAAGGCAGAAAAGCAGCAAATAGCGTTTGCAAAGTTGAATAATTGCCCTACTTCCCCTAGAAAAATGCGCTTGGTAGCGGATTTGGTTAGAGGTGTAAAAGTGGAGAAAGCGCTTGCTATTTTGAAATTCAACCAAAAGGAATCATCTCGTAGATTGGAGAAGTTATTGCTTTCTGCAATAGCTAACTGGCAATCCAAGAATGAGGATGCGAGTGTTGAGGATGCTGAACTTTTTGTTAAGGAAATCAGAGTGGATGGTGGAAGTATGTTGAAAAGACTGCGTCCTGCCCCACAGGGAAGAGCACATAGAATTAGAAAACGTTCCAACCACGTTACCTTGGTTTTGGGATCTAACAATAACACACAAAGCTAGAGCATTTAGTATGGGACAGAAAACAAATCCAATCGGAAATCGTCTAGGAATTATCAGAGGATGGGAATCTAACTGGTACGGTGGAAACGATTATGGTGATAAACTTGCCGAAGACGATAAGATCAGAAAATATGTTCATGCACGTTTGGCGAAAGCGAGTGTGTCTAGAATTATTATTGAGCGTACCCTTAAGTTGATTACGGTTACTATTACCACTGCAAGACCAGGTATTATCATTGGAAAAGGTGGTCAGGAAGTAGACAAATTGAAGGAGGAGCTTAAAAAGATTACGGACAAGGAAGTTCAGATCAATATTTTTGAGATAAAAAGACCCGAATTGGACGCTAATCTTGTTGCTGCCAGTGTAGCGCGTCAAATTGAAAGTAGAATTTCTTTTAGAAGGGCTATAAAAATGGCAATCGCAGCGGCCATGAGAATGAACGCTGAGGGAATTAAAATTCAGATTTCTGGACGTTTGAACGGAGCTGAAATGGCAAGATCCGAATCTTATAAAGATGGTAGGATTCCATTGTCCACTTTTAGAGCTGATATAGACTATGCATTACATGAAGCGCATACTACCTATGGAAGATTGGGTATTAAAGTATGGATCATGAAAGGTGAGGTTTATGGAAAGAGAGAGCTTTCTCCATTAGTTGGTATGGCTAAGAGCCAGGCGCCAGGTAAAGGTGGTAAGCAAGAAGGACCGAAGAAACAACGTCGTAGAAAGTAATTTTTTAAAGAAGTAAAGAAATGTTACAGCCAAAAAGGACTAAGTTCCGAAAAATGCAGAAAGGTCGTATGAAAGGGATCTCTGGAAGGGGTCATCAGCTTTCAAACGGTATGTTCGGTATTAAATCAATGGATACCTCTTTTATAACATCGCGCCAAATAGAAGCAGCTCGTATTGCTGCAACTAGGTACATGAAGAGAGAAGGCCAATTATGGATCAAAATATTCCCGGACAAGCCTATCACCAAGAAACCTTTGGAGGTACGTATGGGTAAAGGTAAAGGTGCTCCAGAATATTTCGTAGCTGTGGTATTGCCAGGAAGGGTTATGTTCGAGGTTGCCGGTGTGTCTCTTGATATTGCAAAAGAGGCTTTGCGTCTTGCGGCACAGAAACTACCAGTAAGAACGAAATTTATTATTGCTAGGGACTATTCTGCTTAATATAATTGCAAGGTATCATGAAACAATCAGAAATAAAAGAATTATCAGTTGAGGGGTTAAAGGAAAAGAGTGCTGAATTTAAAAAGCAGTATTCTGATTTGAAATTGGCCCATTCGGTTACACCATTGGAAAACCCTTTACTTATAAGAAAAGTGAGAAGAACGGTGGCTAGATTGGCAACTGAATTAACTAAAAGGGAATTACAATAATTGGTTCTGCTTTATGGAAAAAAGGAATTTAAGAAAAGAGAGAATAGGAGTTGTCACTAGCAACAAAATGGAGAAATCAGTAGTGGTTTCAGAAGTTAAACGTGTTAAGCACCCTATGTACGGTAAGTTCGTGTTGAAGACTAAGAAATATGTTGCGCACGATGAAAAGAACGATTGCAATATTGGCGATACGGTTAAGATAATGGAGACTCGTCCATTGAGTAAGACCAAATGTTGGAGATTAGTGGAAATCATTGAAAGAGCTAAATAATTATGTTACAGCAAGAATCTAGACTAAAAGTAGCGGACAATACGGGTGCAAAAGAAGTTTTGACCATTCGTGTGTTGGGAGGTACAAAAAGAAGATATGCTTCTGTTGGGGATAAAATTGTAGTTGCCGTTAAGGAAGCTACTCCTAATGGGGCTGTTAAAAAAGGTGCAGTTTCCACAGCAGTTGTTGTAAGAACAAAGAAAGAAGTTAGAAGACCTGATGGTTCTTATATTCGTTTCGATGATAATGCCTGTGTTCTTTTGAACCCAACTGGGGAAATGAGAGGAACACGTGTTTTTGGACCAGTGGCCAGGGAACTTCGTGATAAGCAGTTCATGAAAATTGTATCATTGGCTCCAGAGGTGCTTTAATAAAAATAGCAAAATGGGAAAATTAAAAATCAAAACAGGGGATACTGTTAGAATTATTGCCGGAGACCACAAAGGGGTAGAAGGTAAGGTTGTGAGTGTAGACCGTGAAAAAAACAAGGCGATAGTTGAAGGAGCCAATATGGTTTCCAAACACGAAAAGCCAAGTGCTAGCAATCCTCAAGGAGGGATTGTTAAGAAAGAGGCTCCCTTACAGATATCCAATCTGTCATTGATCGATCCAAAATCTGGAGAGACCACTAGAGTTGGATTTGAAGTAAGAGATGGTAAGAAAGTAAGATTTTCTAAGAAATCTAAAGAAGTAATTTAGTTATGGCTTACGTTCCAAGATTAAAACAGGAATATAAAGAAAGAGTTGTTAAGGCTCTTAAAGAGGAGTTTGGTTACAAAAATGTAATGCAGGTTCCTAAATTAGAAAAAATTGTTGTTAGTAGAGGTGTTGGTGCCGCTGTAGCGGATAAGAAACTTATAGACCATGCGGTAGATGAGTTGACCAATATTACTGGCCAAAAAGCAATTTCAACGATGTCTAAAAAGGATGTTGCTGCATTTAAATTACGTAAAGGAATGCCAATTGGGGCAAAAGTAACCTTACGTGGAGAGAGAATGTACGAATTCTTGGATAGATTGGTGACAACTGCATTGCCTAGGGTAAGGGATTTCCAAGGAATTAAGGCCACTGGTTTTGATGGAAGAGGGAATTATAATCTTGGTATTACGGAGCAAATCATATTTCCAGAAATAAACATTGATAAAATTAACAGAATCAATGGTATGGATATTACATTTGTAACTTCTGCGGAGACAGATAAAGAAGCTAAATCATTATTAACCGAATTAGGACTACCTTTTAAAAAGAATTAGTATGGCTAAAGAATCCATGAAGGCCCGTGAGGTCAAAAGAGCTAAAACTGTAGCTAAATATGCTGAGAAGAGAAAAGCCTTAAAAGAGGCTGGTGATTATGAGGGGTTACAGAAATTACCTAAAAATGCTTCTCCTGTTCGTATGCACAACCGTTGCAAACTAACTGGAAGACCAAAGGGTTACATGAGAACTTTCGGTATATCTAGGGTTACTTTTAGGGAAATGGCCAATAATGGTCTTATACCGGGAGTAAGAAAAGCTAGCTGGTAATAAAAGAGTATAAACTGGTTTCAGGTTTAACAATAGTGTTAAAAACCGTTACCGTAAATCAATAATTATGTTTACAGATCCAATTGCGGATTATTTAACGAGAATTAGAAATGCAAGTAGTGCCGGCCACAGAGTGGTTGAGATTCCTGCCTCTAATTTAAAGAAAGAAATTACTAAAATATTATTCGATCAAGGATATATTTTAAGCTACAAATTTGAAGATAGCGCGGTTCAGGGGACTATTAAAATAGCCTTGAAATATGACAAATTCACAAAAGAGCCGGTTATAAAGAAAATAAAGCGAGTTAGTACACCAGGACTTAGAAAATATGCTAGCTCCGAGGAGTTGCCAAGAGTATTAAACGGTCTTGGTATTGCTATTATTTCTACTTCCCATGGTGTAATGACCAGCAAACAGGCAAAGCTTGAGAATGCAGGTGGGGAAGTATTATGTTATGTTTATTAATACTATAAAGATTTAGAAAGATGTCTAGAACAGGTAATAATCCAATAGCAATTCCAGAAGGAGTAACCGTAGAGGTTAAGGAAGATGTTATTACTGTAAAAGGTAAGCTGGGAGAACTTTCCCAAGAATTTTCTGGTGCTGCTGTTAAGGTTGAAGATGGTCAAGTATTTGTTACAAGACCTTCAGATTCCAAGGAGCATAAAGCAAAACATGGTCTTTACAGATCTTTGATCTTTAATATGGTCCAAGGAGTTTCTAAAGGATGGGTAAAGGAATTGGAGTTGGTAGGAGTAGGATATCGTGCCAGTAACCAAGGACAAACATTGGATCTAGCTTTAGGATTTTCGCACAATATTGTTTTGGATTTGGCTTCAGAGGTAAAAGTGGAGACCGTATCCGAAAAAGGAAAGAATCCAATTATAAAGCTAAGTTCGCATGATAAGCAATTAGTGGGGCAGATCGCCGCTAAGATTAGATCTTTCCGTAAGCCAGAGCCTTACAAAGGAAAAGGAATTAAGTTCGTTGGTGAACAATTAAGAAGAAAAGCTGGTAAATCGGCTTAATAATTAGCATTATGGGATTAACGAAGACTGAAAGAAGACTACGTATCAGAAGGAGGATTAGAAAAATATCCTCAGGTACTGCAGAAAGGCCAAGGCTTGCTGTTTTTAGAAGCAATACTGGGATATACGCTCAAATCATTGATGATGTCGCTGGAACAACTTTAGTGTCCGCTTCCTCAAGGGATAAGGCGTTGGCTAAGGCTAAAGGGACTAAAACAGAAGTGGCTAACCTAGTTGGAAAGGCTATTGCCGAAAAGGCAAAAGAAGCTGGAATAGAAGCTGTTGCTTTTGATAGAGGTGGTAATTTATACCATGGAAGAGTTAAATCATTAGCCGATGGCGCTAGGGAAGCAGGATTAAAATTCTAAGAATATTATGTATCAGAAATACAAAAACGTAGAGACTGTTAAGCCGGGAGGTTTAGAATTAAAAGATAGATTGGTTGGGGTACAACGTGTTACCAAAGTTACTAAAGGTGGTAGAGCGTTCGGTTTCTCTGCAATAGTTGTCGTAGGTGATGAAAATGGAGTTGTAGGTCACGGTCTAGGTAAGTCTAAGGAAGTTGCTACGGCAATTGCCAAGGCTATAGAAGATGCTAAAAAGAATCTTATTAGAATTCCATTGAACAAAGGTACTTTGCCGCATGAACAAAAAGGGAAATTCGGTGGAGCTAGAGTTTATATCCAGCCTGCATCGCATGGTACCGGAGTAATTGCAGGTGGTGCGGTTAGAGCAGTATTGGAAGCAGTAGGTGTTCATGATGTATTATCTAAATCACAAGGTTCTTCCAACCCTCATAACGTGGTAAAAGCTACTTTTGATGCGCTTTTGCAACTTAGAGGAGCAAAGACAGTTGCAAACCAAAGAGGTATTTCTTTAGAAAAAGTTTTTAAAGGATAAAACCAAGAATATAATGGGAAAGATTAAAGTAAAACAGGTAAAGAGCAGTATTAAAAGAGCTCAAAATCAAAAGAGAACATTAGAGGCTCTTGGTTTACGAAGAATAGGACAGGTGGTAGAACATGATGCTACCTCAAATATTCTTGGAATGATAAATAAAGTTAAACACTTAGTTTCCACAGAGGAGGCTTAATATAATTTTAGTGTTATGAATTTAAGTAATTTAAAGCCAGCGGAGGGTGCCGTCCAAAAAGCCGGTAAAGTCGTAGGTAGAGGTCAGGGTTCCGGTAAGGGAGGTACTGCTACCAGAGGACATAAAGGTGCTAAATCCAGATCTGGTTATTCTAAGAAAATTGGTTTCGAAGGTGGACAAATGCCATTGCAGAGACGTGTGCCAAAATTTGGTTTTACGAATATCAATAGAAAGGATTACGCTGGGATCAATCTTGAAAAATTACAGGAATTGGTAGATAAAGGAGCCATTAAGGATACGGTTACTTTGGAAATCCTTGTAGAAAATGGATTGGTTGGTAAAAACGATTTGGTTAAGATTCTTGGTAATGGAGAGCTAAAAGCTTCCCTTAAAGTTTCTGTACATAAATTTACAGCTACCGCAAAGGCCGCAATTGAGGCTGCAGGTGGTGAAGCTATAAGTTTATAAGCAAAGAATACTATGAAGAAATTTTTCGAGACATTATCAAATATTTGGAAGATTGAAGAACTAAAGGGTAGAATAATCGTTACCCTTGGTTTGCTTTTGGTGTATCGTTTTGGTGCACAGGTGGTTCTTCCAGGTATTGATTCTACCCAGTTAGGTGCTTTGGCATCCAGTACTGATAGTGGTATCTTAGGAATATTGAATGCCTTTACTGGAGGAGCATTGTCCAATGCCTCGGTTTTTGCGTTGGGAATTATGCCCTATATTTCTGCTTCCATTGTGGTGCAGTTAATGGGTATAGCCATTCCTTATCTTCAAAAGTTGCAAAAAGAAGGAGAAAGCGGAAGAAAGACGATCAATCAAATTACCAGATGGCTTACCATAGGTATATGTGTCGTTCAGGCTCCTGCTTATTTGTACAGTTTGGGAGCTTTAGGTGTTCCAGATAGTGCCTTCGTATTTGGTAAGGGACTTGATTTTGTGATTCCCTCAGTAATTATTTTGGTTGCTGGAACCATTTTTGCAATGTGGTTGGGTGAAAAAATTACCGATAAAGGTATCGGAAATGGTATATCCCTTCTGATCATGGTTGGTATTATCGCCAATATGCCACAAAATTTTGTACAGGAATTTATTTCCAGAACGGCTAATAACAACGGTGGACTAATGTTCATGCTTATTGAGGTCATCATCTGGTTCGTGGTAATATTGTTATGTGTGTTGTTGGTAATGGCTACTCGTCAGATTCCTGTTCAATACGCTAGAAGGACTGCTTCCGGTGGATATGAAAAGAATATCATGGGATCTAGACAGTATATTCCTTTAAAGTTGAATGCTTCTGGGGTAATGCCTATTATATTTGCGCAAGCTATTATGTTTGCACCAGGATTGTTGGGCAAGACCTTTAACAATACCGCTGTAGGACAGTGGATGGAAGTTCAATTCCAAGATATATTTGGATTGGCCTACAATCTTTTGTTCGGGTTCTTGATTATTGTTTTCACCTATTTTTATACGGCGATTACAGTACCTACCAATAAAATGGCCGATGATCTAAAAAGAAGTGGTGGTTTTATTCCTGGAATTAGACCAGGAAAGGAAACTGGAGATTTTTTGGATAAGATAATGTCGTTGATTACATTACCTGGATCTGTTTTCCTTGCGTTGTTGGCAGTATTGCCTGCAGTGATTGTAAAGCTTATGGATGTACAGGCAGGATGGGCATTGTTTTACGGAGGAACGTCATTGTTGATTATGGTAGGTGTGGCGATCGATACAGTGCAACAAGTAAATTCTTATTTGTTGAACAGACATTACGACGGTTTAATGAAATCAGGAAAAAATAGAAAGGTAGCATAGATTATGGCTAAACAATCAGCAATAGAGCAAGATGGAAGCATAATTGAGGCATTGTCAAATGCCATGTTTCGCGTGGAGTTGGAAAACGGTCACGTGGTAACGGCGCATATCTCTGGAAAAATGCGTATGCATTATATTAAGTTACTTCCAGGGGATAAGGTTAAGCTCGAAATGAGCCCCTATGATTTAAGTAAAGCAAGAATTACATATAGATATTAAGTAAATAGGATGAAAGTTAGAGCATCAATAAAGAAAAGAAGTGCCGAGTGCAAGATTGTGCGTAGAAAAGGCAGATTGTACGTAATTAATAAAAAGAATCCTAGATTTAAACAAAGACAAGGGTAATTATGGCAAGAATTGCAGGTGTAGACATACCAAAACAGAAAAGAGGGGTAATAGCCCTAACCTATATCTTTGGTATAGGAAAAAGTAGGGCAAAGGAGATTTTATCTACGGCCCAAGTAAGTGAGGATACCAAAGTATCTGACTGGAACGATGATGAGATTGGTCGTATTCGTGAGGCAGTTTCTTCTTTGACTATTGAAGGGGAATTGCGTTCTGAAAACCAATTGAACATTAAGCGTTTAATGGATATAGGTTGTTATAGAGGTATTCGCCATAGATCTGGTCTGCCTTTAAGAGGTCAGCGTACCAAAAACAACTCTAGGACAAGAAAAGGTAAGAGGAAAACAGTTGCTAACAAGAAGAAGGCAACTAAATAATAATTAGGATATTATGGCAAAGGCAAATGCAAAAGCGGCAAAGAAGCGTAAAGTTATAGTAGAGTCTGTGGGCGAAGCCCATGTTACTGCTTCTTTTAATAATATTATTATTTCTTTAACCAACAAGAAGGGTGATGTAATTTCTTGGTCTTCAGCAGGTAAAATGGGTTTCAGGGGTTCTAAAAAGAACACTCCTTATGCAGCTCAAATAGCTTCTGAGGATTGTGCTAAAGTTGCTCATGAAGCTGGTTTAAGAAAAGTAAAGGTTTATGTAAAAGGACCGGGAAATGGTAGGGAATCTGCTATTCGTTCCATACATAACTCAGGAATTGAGGTTACAGAGATTATCGATGTAACTCCAATGCCGCACAATGGTTGTAGACCACCAAAAAGAAGAAGAGTATAATTAATAGTAATCAATTGCCCCAAAAGGGTATTTCAAGGAGATGTAGTTACGATTATCGAAGGATAAGCCTTAATTCATGATCACGTTTCCAAACTAAAAGAAAATGGCAAGATATACAGGACCAAAAACAAAGATCGCCCGTAAATTCGGTGAAGCGATTTTCGGAGATGATAAATCTTTTGAGAAAAGAAATTATCCTCCAGGACAACACGGTAATAACAGACGTCGTGGTAAAAAGTCTGAATATGCTATCCAGTTAATGGAAAAGCAAAAGGCAAAATACACTTACGGTATTTTGGAGAAACAATTCCGAAACATATTTGCAAAAGCAAATAGAAGTAAAGGAGTAACCGGTGAGGTATTACTTCAATTGTGTGAATCGCGTCTAGATAACGTTGTTTACAGAATGGGTATTTCCCCTTCTAGAAGCGGAGCAAGACAATTGGTTTCACATAGACATATTACGGTAAACGGAGAGTTGGTTAACATTCCATCCTATACCTTGAAAGCTGGTGACGTTGTTGGTGTTAGGGAAAAATCAAAGTCTTTAAAAGCGATCGATGACGCTCTTTCTGCAAATAGCAGTGTGTACGAGTGGATCACTTGGAATTCAGAAAAAATGGAAGGGAATTTTGTTTCCGTTCCAGAAAGAATGCAAATTCCAGAGAATATCAAAGAACAATTAATAGTCGAGTTATACTCTAAATAAAAACAACACTGATCCAATTATGGCATTATTAAATTTTCAGAAGCCCGATAAAGTTATAATGATTGATTCCTCCGATTTCGAAGGTAAATTCGAATTTCGTCCATTGGAACCAGGTTATGGCTTAACTGTTGGGAACGCATTAAGAAGAGTTTTGCTTTCGTCCTTGGAAGGTTTTGCTATCACTTCTGTTAGAATTGATAAGGTGGAACATGAGTTCTCTGTAATTTCCGGTGTTGTGGAAGATGTTACCGAAATCATTCTAAATCTTAAACAAGTTCGTTTCAAAAGACAGATAGACGATGTTGACAGTGAGACAGTATCTATCTCTGTTAGCGGAAAGGAACAGTTGACTGCAGGTGATTTTCAAAAATTTATTTCTGGTTACCAAGTATTGAACCCAGATTTAGTTATTTGTAACATGGATCCCAAGGTTAGCATTAATATGGAGATTACCATAGATAAGGGTAGGGGATATGTGCCAGCAGAGGAGAATAAAAAATCCAATGCACCATTAGGTACCATAGCCGTAGATTCTATCTTTACTCCTATTAAAAATGTAAAGTACAGTATAGAAAACTTTCGTGTTGAGCAAAAGACCGATTATGAAAAATTGGTTTTTGAAATCGCAACCGATGGTTCAATTCATCCAAAAGAGGCATTGACCGAAGGAGCAAAGGTTCTAATACACCACTTTATGTTGTTCTCCGATGAGCGTATTACCTTAGAGGCGGACGAAATTGCACAGACAGAGACTTATGATGAGGAATCATTGCATATGCGTCAGCTATTGAAGACCAAATTGGTTGATATGGATCTTTCTGTAAGAGCTTTGAACTGTTTGAAAGCTGCTGAAGTTGATACACTTGGTGATCTGGTTTCTTTTAACAAGAACGATTTGATGAAGTTTAGAAACTTTGGTAAAAAATCCTTGACCGAATTGGAAGAATTGGTTATCAACAAAGGTTTGAGCTTTGGAATGGATTTGTCAAAATATAAATTGGATAAAGATTAATTGAACTTTCAACGGAATTGGGAATACCAAAACCAAGAAAGACTATAGAAAAGAACAATGAGACACGGTAAGAAAGTTAATCATTTAGGAAGAAAGGCAGCCCATAGAAAATCTATGTTGGCAAACATGGCCTGTTCATTAATAGAGCACAAGAGAATTAATACAACTGTTGCCAAAGCAAAAGCTTTAAAGCAGTTTGTGGAACCATTGATTACCAAATCAAAGACTGAGAATAATCAAACAGTTGAGAAGGGTACTCACAACAGACGTATTGTTTTTAAAAGCCTTCGCGACAAGTATGCGGTTACCGAGCTTTTCAGCAGCGTTGCTGAAAAGGTAGCCGACAGACCAGGAGGATATACCAGAATTATCAAATTAGGTAATCGTCTTGGGGATAATGCTGACATGGCAATGATAGAGCTTGTAGATTTTAATGAAATCTACAATGCCGGCAAGCCTAAGAAGCAAAAGACCACAAGAAGGGGTAGAAGTAAAAAAGCAGATGATGCTGCAGCGGTTGTTGAAGAAACTGCAAAAGCTGAAAGTCCAAAGGCTGAAGAACCAAAAGTAGAAGAGCCGAAGGCAGATAAAAAAGCTGATGATGCTAAAGAGTAAAATTGTTATTAAATATTAATAATTGTTAAAGGATAAGCCTAAAAGCTTATCCTTTTTTTATGTTATTTTTGCAAAACGAAAAATTGTAAGACCAAAAATGAAGTATCAAACAAGAAAAAAAGCAATACTGTTGCTTGCCGATGGGACCATTTTTCACGGAAAGGCCGTAGGGGATAAAGAAGGAACTGCCTTTGGAGAGGCTTGTTTTAACACTGGAATGACCGGTTATCAGGAAATATTTACAGATCCATCCTATTTTGGACAATTAATGGTAACCACAAACGCCCATATTGGGAATTATGGAGCCAATAACGAGGAGGTGGAATCCGATTCTGTGAAGATCTCAGGCTTGATATGTAAAAATTTTAGTTACAACTATTCTAGACCAGATGCGGACTCAAGTTTACAGGAATTTTTGGATAAAAATAATCTGTTTGCCATTTCCGATGTGGATACTAGGGCCTTGGTAGGTTATATCCGGGATAACGGTGCCATGAATGCCGTAATATCCACTGATGTGGATAATATTGAGGGGTTAAAAAAGAAGTTGGCAGAAGTGCCAAGTATGGAAGGCTTGGAGCTTGCTTCCAAAGTTTCTACCAAAGAACCATATTTCTACGGTGATAAGAATGCGAAATATAAAGTATCTGCCTTGGATATAGGAATTAAGAAAAATATTCTACGGAATTTGGCCAAAAGGGGCGCCTACATAAAAGTTTTTCCCTACAATACAAGTTTCAAGGAAATGAGTGCTTGGAATCCGGACGGTTATTTCATTTCCAATGGCCCCGGAGATCCGGATCCATTGAACGAGGCCATTGCATCTGCCAAAGAAATGATAAAATCGGATAAGCCATTGTTCGGTATATGTCTAGGGCATCAAGTGTTGGCATTGGCCAATGGGGTTTCTACCTATAAAATGCACAATGGGCATAGGGGTATAAACCACCCTGTAATGAATTTGGTTACAGGAAAGGGAGAAATCACTTCCCAAAATCACGGTTTTGCTATTAACCGGGAAGAGGCCGAGGCTAATCCCGATTTGGAGATAACCCATCTTCATCTAAATGACAATACGGTGGCGGGGATTAAAATGAAAGATAAGAACGTATTTTCTGTTCAATACCACCCTGAAGCAAGTCCAGGACCACATGATGCAGATTATCTGTTCGACCAATTTTTCGAAATGATCCAATCCACGGTAAACTAAAACGTTATAGTTTTATTTTATTGTTATCAAAGGGTCATTAAAGCCAATAATAGTGGGGTTAAAAGCACTTCCTTTGCTATATTTGCATAATAATTTAACTAAAAAATAAAAGATAGACATATGAGTATCATCCTAAGTGTTCATGCACGACAAATTTTGGATTCAAGAGGTAATCCAACAGTAGAGGTAGATGTAATTACCGAAAATGGAGTAATGGGAAGGGCAGCAGTTCCTTCAGGAGCTTCTACAGGTGAGCATGAAGCGGTTGAGCTTCGTGATGGAGGGAAAACATTCATGGGTAAAGGAGTAGTAAAGGCCGTTAACAACGTAAATACCGTTATTGCCGAGGAGATTCTGGGTATGTCCGTTTTTGAACAAAATTTGGTGGATCAAACCATGATAGATTTGGATGGTACGCCCAATAAATCGAAATTGGGTGCCAATGCCATTTTAGGTGTTTCCCTTGCAGTTGCCAAGGCAGCAGCCAATGAGTTGGGATTGTCCTTGTTTAGGTATGTGGGTGGTGTTAGTGCCAATACTTTGCCAGTACCAATGATGAATATAATTAATGGAGGTAGCCATTCTGATGCTCCTATTGCTTTTCAGGAATTTATGGTGATGCCGGTAAAGGCAAACAATTTTTCGCATGCCATGCAAATGGGTACGGAAATATTCCATAACCTAAAGAAAGTTTTGCACGATAGGGGGCTAAGTACAGCTGTTGGGGATGAAGGTGGATTTGCACCGAATCTTGCCGGCGGTACCGAGGATGCCTTGGATACTATTGCAAAAGCGGTTGAAAAGGCGGGATACAAATTAGGGGACGATGTAATGATCGCCTTGGATTGTGCTGCTGCAGAATTTTATGTGGATGGAAAATACGATTATACCAAGTTTGAAGGAGATAAGGGAGTAGTAAGAACTTCTGAGGAGCAGGCTCAATATTTGGCAGATTTAAGTGCCAAATATCCTATTATTTCCATTGAGGATGGTATGGATGAGAATGATTGGAAAGGCTGGAAGGCTTTGACAGATAAAATTGGGGATAAAGTACAATTGGTAGGCGATGATTTATTTGTGACCAACGTAGAGCGTTTGTCCAGAGGGATCAAAGAAGGTATTGCCAATTCCATCTTGATCAAGGTTAATCAGATAGGAACCTTAACAGAAACCATAGCAGCCGTTAATATGGCCAAGAACGCAGGGTATACATCCGTAATGTCTCACCGTTCAGGAGAAACTGAGGACAACACCATTGCCGATTTGGCAGTTGCCTTGAATACCGGTCAAATTAAAACCGGTTCGGCTTCCAGATCCGATAGAATGGCCAAATATAACCAATTGTTAAGGATAGAGGAAGAATTGGGGAGTACTGCATATTACCCAGGAGTACAAGCCTTCAAAATAAAATAATACAAAATTAAGGTCGTAAGAAAAGCCATTCTATGTAGAATGGCTTTTTTTTTTAAATATCATGGAGGTTTGTTTACTTATCAGAAATAAATAATTATATTATCCTACTTTTATTAGTATACCAATATATATAACCAAATTCTAGATTAAATGAATAACTTTCTATTTGTTGCTGCTGAGAATGACGGTATTCCAAAGTGTAAGGCCGGCGGTATGGGTGATGTGGTTAGGGATGTTCCTCGGCAGATTTCTGAAAGGGGGGACATGGCGCATGTAGTAGTACCTTCCTATTCAAGATTACATCAAAATGGAACCTTCATTACCAATCTTAATCTAAACCTACGGGGAATGGTCTATGTTGCAGAGCTGTACGAAGTACCCCCTAAAAAGGAGTTTGCAAATTTACATCATTACGTTATACATCACCCTGAAATTACTGCAGGGGAAATAGGACATATATATCACGACGATCCGGAAGAAGCTTTTTATACGGATAATATTAAGTTTACTATTTTTTGTACTGCCGTGGCAGAAGCTATAAAGGTGGGGGCATTTGGGGAATTGGATATTGTTCATATGCATGATTGGCATTCCAGTCTGGTTTTGTTTTTAAAAACCTACCATCCGGAATATCAGGCCTTAAAGAAAATGCGCTATGTCTATACCATTCATAATTTGGCCATTCAAGGTATTCGTCCCTTTTATAATAATTACTCTTCATTGGGAAATTGGTTTCCCAATTTGTCCTTAGATGAAAAGAAGTTGATGGACTATAGATACCAGGACTGTATTAACCTTATGGCTGTGGGTATCCGGTTGGCAGATGCCGTTCATACGGTATCCCCTTCTTATAAGGAAGATGTGCTTAGGCCTAGTAATCCGCCCGAATTTATTGGAGGTGAAGGTTTGGAAACGGATTTACAGGAAGCAAACAATCAAGGGAGGTTGTTCGGGATTCTCAATGGTTCCAACTACAAAAATATTCGCGCGGCAGAAAAGGGGTTGTTATATAGAAATACTGTTAAGGCACTATTTAGGTGGCTACAGGAGGAATCCAAGAAATACAAGGCCGATTTTCTAGCGCATACCGGAGAAAAGGTAATGGAATTTGTAACGGATAGGCCTAAATTTATAGTTTCAAGTGTGGCACGTTTAACCGAACAGAAATTCTATTTTTTTAAACGTTCGCCGGAAGCCTTTGTAGAGATTTTGAAAAGACTGAAGAAAGTGGATGGAATTTTTATGCTCTTGGGTACAGGTGCCCCTGAATATGAGGAACTATTTCGTCAGTTGAGCTATGAACATAAAAATTTTATTTTCACCAACGGTCAATCCGAAGATTTAATAGATTCCATTTACTTGGAGTCGGACCTGTATTTTATGCCCAGTTTATTTGAACCCTGTGGTATTAGCCAAATGTTGGCCATGCGTAACGGCAACCCATGCCTGGTACATAATACCGGTGGCTTGAGAGATACTGTGGAACACATGAAAACTGGATTTAGCTTCGACGGCAAGACCTATGATGATAAAATTAAAAATATGATCTTGGTACTTGATCAGGCTTTGGATGTTTTTGTAAATGACAAGCCAAAGTGGAAAGAGATTCAGGATAATGCCAAAAAGATGAGGTTTACTTGGGAAAAATCGGTAGATGATTACTACAAATATCTATATTCCATTAACCAATAGAATTGCATTTATATCCGGTTTTCAAAATATTTCATAATTATTCAATAAATAACAAAATCTTCAATTGTTAACCTTGGGTGTTTTTAGTATTTTTACGAACAATCGAATAAAACAGGAATTTAAGAAATGGCGAATAACGCAACATTAGAATACAACGGAAAGAAATTTGAATTTCCAGTTATAGAAGGTACCGAAAATGAGTTGGCTATAGATATCAAAACTATGAGAGCCGAGTCAGGAATGATAACGATAGACCCTGGGTTTAAGAATACGGGCTCTTGTGAGAGTGCCATTACTTTTCTGGATGGTGAAAAAGGAGTTTTAAGGTATCGAGGATATTCTATTGAGGAATTGGCGGAAAAGGCCGATTTCTTGGAAGTAGCCTATTTGTTGATTTTTGGAGCCTTGCCAAATCAAGATCAGTTGGATAAATTCCATCAGGATATAAAAGCTGAGTCCCATGTAGATGAGGAGATGAAGAAGATTTTGGATGGTTTTCCAAAATCGGCACATCCAATGGGTGTACTTTCCAGTTTAACCAGTGCCCTGATCGCCTTTAATCCAACCTCGGTAAACGTGTCCTCGGAAAAGGAAATGTATTGGGCCATTGTTAGGATTTTGGCCAAATTTCCTGTTTTGGTGGCATGGACCTTAAGAAAGAAAAAAGGTTTGCCCTTGGATTATGGGGACGACTCTTTGGGTTATGTTGAGAATATTCATAAAATGATGTTCAAAAAGCCTAACCAGGAATATAAAAAGAATAAGATCGTCATAGAGGCCTTGGATAAATTATTGATCTTGCATGCAGACCATGAGCAAAACTGTTCTACTTCTACCGTTCGTATTGTAGGATCCTCACATGCTGGATTATTTGCCTCTATTTCTGCAGGTATCTGTGCGCTTTGGGGACCGCTTCACGGAGGAGCTAATCAGGCGGTATTGGAAATGTTGGAGGCAATTGAGGCCGATGGCGGGGATACCAAAAAATATATGGCCAAGGCCAAGGACAAGAGCGATCCTTTTCGTTTAATGGGCTTTGGACATAGGGTATACAAGAATTTTGATCCAAGGGCAAAGATAATCAAGCAGGCTGCAGAGGAAGTTTTGGGAGATTTGGGTATAGATGATCCAATTTTGGATATCGCCAAAGGCTTGGCCAAGGAGGCCTTGGAGGATAAATATTTTGTAGATAGAAAATTATATCCCAACGTAGATTTTTACTCAGGAATAATATATAGGGCATTGAGTATACCTACCGAAATGTTTACCGTTATGTTTGCTTTGGGACGCTTACCGGGCTGGATTGCCCAATGGAGGGAAATGAGATTGAACAATGAGCCTATCGGTAGACCAAGACAGGTATATATTGGTGAGAAAAGCAGATCTTTTGTTCCTTTGGACAAGAGATAGATAGAAAACAAATTATTTGTGACTGCCCTTTGTGTTAAATATACAAAGGGCAGTTTTTATTTATCAAAATAAGTATTTCTATCTTTACCTAAAAAGCAGTTATGCTAAAGTTGAATGTACAGGATGAAACTTCGCGGTTAAGATCGGTGGTTCTTGGAACTGCCAAAAGCTGTGGACCCATTCCAAAACCTGAAGAGGCCTACGACCCCAAGTCATTGGAGCATATATTGGCCGGTACCTATCCTATGGAAGCGGATATGGTAAGGGAAATGGACGGTTTTGCCCAAGTATTTGCCAAATACGATGTTCAAGTGTTTAGGCCTAGGGTCTTAAAGGATTGCAATCAAATATTTTCTAGGGATATTGCTTTTGTTATAGATAATAAGTTGGTGAAAGCTAATATTCTTCCGGATAGGGAAAAGGAATTTCAAGCAATTAAATATGTGCTCAGTAAAATAGATGAGGATCAGATAATCTACCCGCCAAAGGAGGTTCATGTAGAAGGAGGCGATGTTATGCCGTGGGGAGAGTATATTTTTATGGGTACTTATACGGGGGCTGACTACGCTGATTATATTACGGCCCGTACCAATAAAGAGGCGGTGGAATTTATTGCCAATCAATTCCCAAATAAAAAGGTAAAGGCTTTTGAACTTAGAAAGTCGAATACCAATGCCAGGGAAAATGCCCTGCATTTGGACTGTTGTTTTCAGCCCGTAGGAAAAAATAAGGCCATTTTGCATAAGAATGGATTTTTAAGGGAAGAGGAGTATCAATGGCTGTTGGATTTTTTTGGAAGCGACAATGTTTTTGAGATCAGCAAGGAAGAGATGTATAATATGGTGAGCAACGTTTTTTCCATATCCCCCAGTGTAGTGGTCTCTGAGCGTAATTTTACCAGATTGAATAACTGGTTGCGCGAACACGGTTTTACGGTCGAGGAAATAGCATATGCCGAGATAGCTAAACAAGAAGGACTTTTAAGGTGTAGCACCTTGCCCTTGGTAAGGGACTAATGTATTTCTATTTTTCACATACTAGTCCATACTGGGAAATAAATGAATTAATTTTGCACAAATTTAAAGCGAGAAGGCTTTGTAATACCCAATTTGAAAAGTGACGAATAAAATGCAAATTACAAATACCATTTTGATGGTGCGCCCAGTGAATTTTCGAATGAACGAGCAAACCGCAGTAAACAACTATTTTCAGGAGGACCTCGATTTAAAAAACCAGGAAATAAATGTGAAGGCACAGGAGGAGTTTGATGCTTTTGTACTGGAGTTAAGGGAAAAGGGGGTAAATGTTATTGTTGTAGATGACAAGAAGGATTTGGATACTCCAGATTCCATATTTCCCAATAATTGGGTTTCCTTCCATGCCGATGGAACAGTAGGGCTTTATCCTATGTTTGCTGAGAATAGAAGAAATGAAAGAAGGGAAGATATTCTTGCTCTTTTGGAGCAGAGGGGGTTTGTTATAGAAAATCTAATGGATTATACCTCGGCTGAGGAAGAGGGCGTTTTTTTGGAAGGAACGGGCAGTGTTGTGTTGGATAGGGTAAATGAGAAGGCTTATTGCGCTCTGTCGGATAGGGCGGATGAGGATTTGTTTATAGAGTTTTGTGAGGATTTTGAGTATACCCCTATCGTATTTACGGCCAATCAATCTGTGGCAGGTACCCGAAAACCTATTTATCATACCAATGTAATGATGTGTTTGGCAGAAACATTTGCCGTTATCTGTTTGGATTCCATCGACGATAAAAAGGAAAAGAAGAATGTAGTGAACCACTTAAAACAGGATGGTAAGGAGATTATTTCCATTTCGGAAAAGCAAATGCACCATTTTGCAGGGAATATGCTACAAGTTTTAGGAATGGGTGAAAAACGATATTTGGCAATGAGCACGGCGGCATACAATAGTTTAAAGCCACAACAGATTCAAACGATAGAGAAGCATTGTGCCATTATCCATAGTCCTTTGGATACCATTGAAACCTGCGGTGGTGGAAGTGCACGTTGTATGATGGCCGAGGTGTTTCTGCCCAAAGAATAATAGTTTCCTATTTTTTGCCGATCAAAGGATAACTCTTATGGTACCTCAATAGCTCCTTGACAAATACCAGGGCCATAAATACCATGAAAAAGGCAAAGGGAAGCGAAGTTATAATCAGTAACTTTTGGGCGGCAATCAATATGTCTACCTCTGGTTTGGCATTGCCCAATAGAATTAGGGCAATCGTTGCCAAAAAGATAAACAGGGACCAAATTAAGCGATGTTTTTTGCTGGGGTCTTTTTTGCCCCTGTCCGAAAACATACTCAATACAAAAACAGCAGAGTCCACGGAGGTTACCAAAAAACCTATCAGCAATAATATGGTGGTAATATTTAGGAATGTGGAAAAAGGATAGTTCCCAAAGAATACAAAAATAGAGGAAAACACTCCGTCAAATTCGTTGTTATAGCTTCCCCATCCCTCAATAAGTTGGAAGGCCGAGGTGCCAAATACTGAAAACCAAAAAAAGGTGCCCATGCTGGGGATAATCAAAACACCCAATAATAGCTGTCTTAGGCTGCGCCCTTTGGAGATCCGGGCAATAAAAATTCCTGTAAAAGGTGCCCATGCCAACCAAAATGCCCAATAATAGAAAGTCCAGTCGGTAAGAAAGGTTAATCCAGGGTCGTAACTGCCATAGGCTAGGCTCATGGGGATAAAGTCCATTATATAATGAAAGCTGGCCTCTAAAAAATTACCAACTACCTTAAGAATATCACTTTGGAAAAAAGTAAAAAATAGTACGGCCAGGGTAATAAGAATATTGATTTTTGAGAGTACCTGAATGCCTTTGTTAACTCCTTTCCATGCAGAATAAAAGGCCAATGCCGAAATAACGGTGGTTAGGAATAAGGTAGTGACCAAGCCGAAATTTGAGGAGGTAATGTGGATCAGCCCACCATTAATTTGGGTTGTCCCAAGGCCTATTGCGGCAATCAGGCCAAACACCGTGGTCATAATGGTGAGCACGTCAATACCTGTTCTAGCTGCTTTATTGTGTAATATATCCTCTATAGTTGAGCTGATCAATACTTTTTTCTTTCTTACAAAAAGATAATAACCTATGGTCATGGCAAAAAGTCCATAAAACGCCCATGCTGTAAACCCCCATTGATAAAAAGTAAATTCCAAGGCTAGGATATCTGACGGTAAATCTGAAAGGTAGGGAGGATTCTGTTGCATGAAAACGGGTTCCTGTACTGCCCTGAGCAAAATTCCAGCCCCCATTCCTGCACTATAAAGCATGGCTGTCCATGCCCAAATGGTAAACTCGGGTTTTTCATTTTTCTTGCCCAGTTTTATTTTTCCCAAAGGGGATAGTGCTATAGCCACTAATAGAAGCACACATCCCAAACCAAGATATAAATAGAAATAACCAAAATAGTTTCTTACCCAAATGGAGGCTATTTCAATGGCATTATAGGTTTCCTCGGTAGCGATAAAGACAATCAATGTAGATATCAAAAGGATTCCGATAGAGACGGAAAGTAATGGGTTTTTACGATAAGAATTAAATATTTTGATAATACCGGTTTTAATACAAGGTAACAAAAAGCTTCATTGTTTTATAGGTTGGCTTTTGGTATTTATTCTATGAGTTGTTAGAGGTCCTCTATATTGGTAGGCGCATTGTCCGCCCTATGTCCCAATAATTTTGTAAAAAATTTCTGGATCGCCTTGGTGTCAGATTTTATTTTGATGAAATACTGGTCCCTGTATATAGTATATAGGCCAAGATCGGTTTTGTACAGGGTAAACTTATAGTATGGAATAATAAGCCCAAAGGTCTCGAGTAGGGACCTAAAGCGAATTATGATCCCTTTGGGCCGTAATTCAATATTGCAGGTGTTGGTATTGTTGTCCAGGATCAATAGATTTTTAATTTCTATACTACTGTCAACGATGAATAATTTGGGAGATCCAATGCCGTCCAAGGCAAAGCGTTCTTTTAAGGTAAAAGGTTTGCCTACCTCTTCATCAATTTTTCTTGTAATTTCTTTATTGTTATAGGAAACGTTCAGCAACATAAACTTTATGGATATCCAGATTAAAACATCATCTTATGGTAATTTGCACCACATAGAAATATAAAGTTAAAAAAATCTTCCCTCTTTATAGTCTACTTATCCCTAACAATAAGGGGAAAGAATAAAAAATGCTTAATTTTGCAGCCGTAAACGCCGAAATTAATGAACATTCAAGAAGTCCTAAGCCAAAAGGTAAAAGAAGCCGTTACCTCTATTTTTAAAGTTGAATTGCCAACGGTAGAATTTCAACCTACTCGAAAAGATTTTGCGGGCGATATTACTGCGGTTATTTTTCCCATGTTGCGATTTGTAAAGGGAAATCCGGTACAAATTGGTGAACAAATAGGACAGTTCCTAAAAGAGGAAGTGGAAGAGGTGACCGATTTCAATGTGGTCAAAGGATTTTTGAATATTACCATTAGCAATGAATATTACCTCGATTTTTTTGAAGGAATAAGGAATCTGCAAGATTTTGGTTTTGTTTCCCAAAGTACTAATGAGGCCATAATGGTGGAATATTCGTCCCCCAATACCAATAAACCTCTGCATTTGGGACATGTCCGAAACAATTTATTGGGATATTCCGTGGCAGAAATCCTAAAGGCTTCAGGGAAGAAGGTCTATAAGACCCAGATCATTAACGACAGGGGGATACACATTTGTAAAAGTATGCTTGCCTGGCAACGCTTTGGCAATGGGGAAACTCCGGAGAGTACGGGGCTAAAGGGTGATAAATTGGTGGGGAACTATTACGTAGCTTTTGACAAGGCCTATAAGGCCGAAATTGCTACCATGATATCTAATGGTGTTGATGGAAAAGTCGCAGAAAAAGAGGCACCTATCTTATTGGAAGCTCAGGAAATGCTGAGAAAATGGGAGGCCGGCGATGAAGAGGTGGTAGGTCTATGGAAGACAATGAACCAATGGGTATATGATGGTTTTGAGATAACCTACAAAAACATGGGAGTTGACTTTGATCAACTGTATTACGAGAGCAACACCTATTTGTTGGGCAAAGACTTTGTGGAGGATGGATTGCAAAGGGGAATATTTTATAAAAAGGAAGATGGCAGTGTTTGGATAGACCTAACGGACGAGGGTCTGGATGAAAAAATTGTACTCCGTTCAGATGGTACGGCAGTGTATATGACCCAGGATATTGGTACTGCCATACAAAGGGTAAAGGATAACCCAGATGTGAAAGGTATGGTCTATACCGTTGGCAATGAACAGGATTACCACTTTAAAGTATTGTTCCTCATTTTGCAGAAGTTGGGCTTTTCGTGGGCCGAAAAACTGTATCACTTAAGTTACGGCATGGTAGATCTGCCCAGTGGAAAAATGAAGAGTAGGGAAGGTACTGTAGTGGATGCCGATGAATTAATGGATGATATGAGCCAAACTGCCGCTGATATTTCCGAGGAATTGGGCAAGTTGGAAGATTACTCCCAAGAAGAGAAACAAGAGCTTTATAAAATTATAGGACTGGGCGCCTTAAAGTATTACATTCTTAAGGTGGATCCCAAAAAGAGAATTTTGTTCAATCCGGAGGAGTCTGTGGATTTTCAAGGAAATACCGGGCCTTTTATTCAGTATACTTATGCCAGGATCCAATCTATTTTGAGAAAGGCGGAAGAATTGGAACAGAACCTGAACAGCTCTCAAAAGTTGACGGATTTACACGAGAAAGAGAAAGAATTGTTGAAACAATTGCAGTTGTTTCCAGAAACTATCCAATTGGCGGCCGATAACTATAGTCCGGCTCTAATTGCCAATTATACTTATGATTTGGTGAAGGAGTTTAATTCCTTTTATCAAAATGTTTCCATTTTAGGGGAGCAAGATCAGAGCAAAAAAATATTCAGGGTTCAATTGGCTAAAAAGGTTAGCGAGGTTATAAAATCGGCCTTCGGACTTTTGGGGATACAGGTGCCGGATAGGATGTAGGCAGGTCATAGCCTTTGTATGGGATGGCATTCTAGGTGTTAAAATTAAATTGTTCGGTACAGATATACTTCGGATAATTTCCACGGACGAAATTTTATTTATTCTTAGTAAATTGCGTAGTTGATACAAATGCCCTATACGGGATTATTACGTAAATGTTGCAAAGAAGTATAATTTCTAAATGTTGTTTGTTGTTTTTACTTCTATTGTTGAAAGTGGGAACCGCACAGGAATATCAACTTCTTTCCGAAGAGGATAGATGGGATATACGTCTACATTCCCATATTTTGATCGATATTGATCAAATTACAAGTAATGATTTACCTTTTCTGCTTAATGGTAAAACTACCATAGCTCTCTATATTTCGGACTATCAGGAGAATTACAATCCTCTTTTGGAACAATTGGCGAAAAAAAATGATTCGCTCATATTACTGACCGATAAGGTTTTTGAAAAAGACTTCCTTTCTCAATCTTGGGTTCCGCAGATACCAGTACAAAAGGTAGAGACTATTCAATTGGATGCATTGGCCAGTGGTAAAGAGGCCTCCAAATTTGATACCGCAAAGGAACTGGGGGAGGTGAGGGTGTTGGATAAGGAATTTTTAAAGGATAGTGTTTTTACGGATATTTGGAAGCGTTCCGGAAAAATGCCCAATTTCATTCATATTGATCCCGAGTTGTTCGCTAAAGCAGATAGCCTTGTCTTCGACCTAAATAAAAAAAGCAGGATATTTGGAACAGTAAGGTCCAAGTCTGGTTTGTTGAATGGGGTTAGCTTCAAAAATCATAGGAACCTTGTTGTAAACGGACATTTTAGCCTTCCAATAGATCTAAATGAAAACTTGCCCGTGTTTATTCCGCACAAAGCGGGCTATTATTTCTCACCCGATATCATTTATACCACCCCGGAAAATAGTGGTAATCTTAAGGAATTTATTGGTTTTCCCTTGGATTTTGAATACGGTCTAACAGACCATTTTACCTTTGGCACGGCAATTAAGAATACCACTAGGAAAAACGACAAGGAACTTATCGTTAATAATGTAAAGATTCAAGAAGATGAGGTGCATGGAAAGGTGGGTTATTTTAATGAGGGGGCTTATGTGGATGCAGGATTGGACAGTAGGACGGCCTTGGAGGGTAGTTTTACCATCTTGGCTTGGGTTAAGCCAACTGTTCTAACGAGCAACAACAGTATATTGGGGAAGGGGGATAACTTTGTTTTAAAGTTGCACGAAGGCCTATTGACCTTTACCATGGCGGATATAAAAGATTATATATCACAGACGTCTCCAGTGCCATTAAATGAATGGACCCATGTGGCTCTGGTGCACTCCAAAGTGAACGATGAACTTTTGTTCTTTGTGAATGGGGTGCAGACGGATAAGATCAAGCTAATTGAGGACTATGATACCTCCGATTATAATATTGTAATAGGAAGTAATTTATGGCAAGAATTTTTTATAGGATACTTGTCAAATATTAAAATATGGAAACGTGAACTTAATGCGAATGAAATTGCCAAGGAATACCAAAAAATAGAAGTGAACTATGCTGTGGTATCATCCCTGTATGTAAAAGTAGGAATAGCTATTGCTGCATTTTTAATTATTTTCTTGGCGCTTAAATTCTGGAAGAAAGGATTAATCAGGGCAAAGTTGTCGCCGGTACCCGAAGAACCGGTAAAAAAACATCACAACAGGGACCAGAAGTGTTTAATTAATGCAGCTGAAAAAATACTTTGTTTTGGAACCCTGCGCATTATAAATTCTGAAGGTGTTGATATTGCCAAAAAATTGTCCCCCAAGTTAAAACAGCTATTTGTTATTGTCTTATTGCATAGTATTGGCGACAAGGATGGAATTAGCACCAAAAAACTTACCGAGGCACTTTGGCCGGGGATGAGCCCAAAGAATGCCAAGAATACCAGAGGGACCAATATACAGAACCTTAGGGCCATTTTGTCCGAAGCCAAAGAAATGAATTTGACATTTCGGGACAAAAGTTGGTATCTGGATATCGGAAAAAATTGTTTTTGTGATTATCAGGAGGTTTTGAATTATTTGAACGATTTGGGTAGAAGTGATATAGCGGTTGCTTATTTGGAAGAGCAATTACCGCAAATGTTCTCTATATTAAAGGCAGATAGATTTTTCGTAAACATGAGTGATTCATGGTTGGATCCCATAGTTGAAAATATGAGCAATAGAATCATAGAATTCTGTTATGATATTTCAAAAATACTGGATCTGGATAGGCATAGCACTTTAATGTACGACTTGGCATCCGTTATGTATATCTACGATGATTTAAATGAGCATGCGTTACAGATCAAATTGCAAATTCTTATTAGGCAGGGAAAATTAAGTTTGGCGCATACTGCTTACGACAATTTTGCCAAGCTTTATGAAAAGATTTATGGAGAGGTTTATACCGTTAAATTTGAGGATATGGTGGTTAATAACCCCTTATAGCACCCATGGATATTTAAAAATAATTATATAATTCGCCTTTTTTCAATTTTATTACCCCAAATATTACCCCCTTTTTTACGCATTGCAGTTTTTCTTTGTGGGTTTAAATATTGAAACTTCAAATAATTAATAGAATAAGCATAGATGGAGAAAAAATCAACCAGCCGTAGGGATTTTGTTAGAAAGTCGCTAGTGGCAGCTGCAGGAATCAGTATAATTCCAAGACATGTCATGGGAGGGACGAATTTTATTCCGCCTAGCGATCAACTGACCAAGGCCGTAATAGGTGTTGGGGGCATGGGCCAAGGACATTTGGATTATGAAGGAACAAGGCTATTGGCAATTTGTGACGCTGATGCCAATCACTTGTCCAGTACCCTACAAAAAGTGGGAAGTGGTGTAAAAGGATACCGCGACTTTAGGGAAGTTTTGCAGAGACCGGATGTGGATATTGTACATATAGCCACTCCTCCCCATTGGCATGGTCTTATGTCTATAATGGCTGCGGAAGCAGGAAAGGATGTTTGGTGCGAAAAGCCGATGACAAGGACCATTGGTGAAGGTAAAAAAGTAGTGGAGGCCATGCAACAGCACGGCAAGATGTTCCGCTTAAATACCTGGTTCCGTTTTAAGGATAATTTTTATGGAATGGGTACTCCGGTAAAAAAGTTGAAGAAGGTAGTGGATAGTGGTGCCCTAGGGTGGCCGCTAAAAGTGACCATTAGCGGGGTTACTGGATTTAATTGGAAATTCTATTGGGTTGGTAAGGAAAATTTAACGCCTCAACCCGTGCCTGCAGAATTGGACTATAATATGTGGCTAGGGCCGGCACCGGAAAAGCCTTATCATCCACATAGGGTACACGGTACCTTTAGAGGGTATTGGGACTACGATGGTGGTGGATTGGGAGATATGGGCCAGCACTATATTGATCCGGTACAATACTTTTTAGGAAAAGATAACACCAGTCCGGTTAAGGTTGAGGTAGATGCACCGGAGCAGCACTATGATGCCATAGGTACCTGGAGAAGAATTACCTATACCTATGCCGATGGTTGTCAGATTATTCTCGATGGTGAAAACAGGGATAAGGATGCCGCATATATTGAAGGGCCCAACGGGAAAGTATATAACGGATTTAAATCTACCATCCCCAATATAGAGGGCTTGATCAATAGTATACCTGATCCAGAGGAGCAGATCACCGTTTTCTCGGAATCGGTAAAAACTAGACAGAAATTTGCACTTAACGAAGAGAATGGCCACCGTTCCGCAACGGTTGTGAACATGGGTATTATAGCCTTGAGATTGGGTCGTACCTTGGAGTTTGATCCTGTAAAACAGGAGTTTATCAATGATGAGGAAGCCAATCGATTAATAGATCAACCAATGAGGTCCTCTTGGGCTTATTAACCAAATACTAGAATTATAAAATGAATACATTATATAAAAACATAGGTGTGCTAATGCTATTTATGGGCACACTTGCCATTAGTGCACAGGACAATAGAACCTTGGACACCAAGGTAGCCGATATTTTGATGCAGTTGCCAACGGAAGATCTTGATCATTCAGATCGCTTAATGCAGGAAATAATCGACTTGGGTGGGGATGGGATCCTAAAAATTACGGATAAGCTTGTGCCGCTAGGGAGCGGGGATGACACCAAGGCCAGGTATGCCATCCAGAGTGTGGCCATTTACAGTGGCGGCGAAGAACCTCTAATTCAGAACGGTGTAGTTGAAAATGCCTTGTTAAAGGCGCTGGGGTCTGCCTCCAACGATGAGGTAAAGACCTTTTTAATGGACCGATTAATTTACGTTGGAACAGATGTAAGCGTTCCGGTTTTAAGCAAGTATCTGTCCAATAATGACCTGTTTAAGCCTGCATTGGCCGCTTTAACGGCCATAGGCACAACAGACGCCTCCTTGGCTATTCTTGAAGCTACAGAGCTCGGGGATGTGAAAAAGCAAGCTGCTTTTGTAGAGGCTTTGGGAGCCTTGCAATTTGCTCCTGCCGAAGAAGTATTGAAAGCTAAGGTGAACTCATCGTCAAAAACAGTTCAACAAAGAGCTTTGATGGCTTTGGCCGAAATAGGAAGTCCAACTTCATACGAGGTATTGGAAAAGGCTGTAGCCAGCTCCAATTATCAATTGGACGACACCAAAAGTATTATAGCCTTTATTCACTATGGCAATAAACTGCAAAAGAAAGGCAATAAAGGCTTAAGTAACACCGTGGCCAACGCTTTGCTTAAAAATTGCAAGCTGGATGACCAATTACATTATCGATCTGCGGGAATTCATATGTTGAGTGCCAATGAAGGCACTGCCTTTACCAAGACTTTGTTGAAGGAATCCAAGAACAGCAATAAGAATTATGTTGGTGCCGTATTGGATGCCGCTGGTTCCGATCTTACATCCACTGAGGTTTCACTTTGGGTAAAACAGTATAAGAAGTCATCTACTGAAATTAAGCCGCTTATAATAAGAATGCTCAGTAAAAGTGATGGCGCAGTTGTTTTTGATAAGGTTATTTTGAAGGCAGTGGAAGACAAGGATGTTTCTGTACGTGAGGCCGGAATAAAATCATTATCCTATCAAGATAAGAACAAGGCCTTGCCGGTATTGTTCAACAGTTTAAAATTGGCTACTTCCCCTGAGGAATATAGTGCTGTGGAGGAAACCTTATTGAGATTGTGCGATGCCAAGGATAGTGGGGTATTAGCAGGTCAGCTACCCAATGTAAATGAGGCTGGCAAGGAAGTATTGGTCAATGTTTTGGCGGCCAGAAACGCAACGGATCAATTTGGTACGCTGGTAGCGTATATCGAATCAGGAAGTGAAAATGTTGCTGGTGCGGTATACAAGGCTTTGCCCTCTATTTCAACAGAGAAGGATTTTTCCACTTTAATAAGTCTATTGAACAAGACCGATAAGTCCGAAAACATAAAAAATGCACAGCAGGCCATATTGAGCATTCTGGATGAAAGTAATGGCAAATATGCGGATGCTGTGTTCAAGGAGTATAAAATGGCTGCGGATAAGTCAAAATTATTACCTGTATTGGCTTCTTTAAGTAACCAGGAGGCATTGGAATTAGTTTCCCAAAGACTTTCTACAGGTAATGATAGTGAGAAAATGATAGCATTGGATGCCTTGTCCAGCTGGAAAAACAATGATGCATTGCCATATCTATTTAAGACGGCCACGGCTAGTTCTGATGCCGCTATCAGGAAAAATGCGTTTAACAACTATCTGGCCAAGGTTAGAAAATCTGATTACCCTGCTGACCAGAAGTTGCTTTTGGTGAGGAAGTTGATGCCCGAAGCCAAAACTATCGAAGAAAAGAAACAAGTACTTTCTGCAGCACGGACTATAAAAACCTTTCTTTCCCTGATTTTTGTATCGGACTATTTAGATGACCAAGATTTGTTGACAACGGCATCAAATGTGGCCATTGCCATTGCTTTGCCTACTCCGGGTAAACAAGATGGTTTAAGCGGTGAAGTGGTTAGGGATATTGTCTCTAGAAGTATCGACAACCTTACAGGTCCCGATAGTCAGTATATAAAAATAGATGTAAAGGAATTTTTGGATAAAATGCCCAATGAAAAAGGCTTTGTGTCGATCTTTAATGGCAAGGACTTTACAGGATGGGAAGGTTTGGTGCAAAATCCAATAGCCCGTTCCAAAATGTCCTCAAGAAAATTGGCAGCGGAACAAGCCAAGGCCAATGAGCAAATGATGAAGGATTGGTATATAGAAAACGGTGTTATCGGTTTTAAAGGGGAAGGATATAATAATATCTGTACGGTAAAGGATTATGGCGATTTTGAAATGATCGTGGATTGGAAGATTACCAATGGCGGTGACAGCGGTATTTATCTTAGAGGTACACCTCAGGTTCAAATATGGGACATTGCCAGAGTAGATGCTGGTGCCCAAGTGGGTTCAGGTGGTTTGTACAACAACCAGAAACATGAGAGCAAACCGTTACAGGTGGCCGATAACCCCATAGATGAATGGAATACTTTTAGAATTAAAATGGTAGGTGAGCGCGTTACGGTACACTTAAATGGAGTCTTGGTAACGGATAATGTGGTTTTGGAAAACTATTGGGATCGCAAGCAGGCTATTTTTGCCAAAGAGGCTATTGAATTGCAGGCCCATGGGGAAGACCTGGGCTTTAGGAATATTTATGTAAGGGAAATAGGTTCTGGTGATGATCAGTTGACCGAGGAAGAAAAGAAGGAAGGTTTTAAATCCTTGTTGAATGGTAAGGATCTAGATCATTGGGTAGGAAATAAGACGGATTATATCATGGAAAACAATGAGCTTTTGGTACGCCCTAAAAGAGGTGGACATGGCAACTTGTTTACAGCTGAAGAATATTCGGATTTCATTTTCAGATTTGATTTTAAATTAACCCCTGGCGCCAATAACGGTTTGGGTATTCATGCTCCCTTAAAGGGTGATGCCGCCTATGAAGGTAAAGAATTGCAGATTTTGGACGATACAGCTGAAATATACGCCAATCTAAAACCTTACCAATATCATGGGTCTGTATACGGAATTATTGCGGCCAAAAGAGGTGCCCTGAACCCGGTAGGGGAGTGGAATTCACAAGAAGTAATCGTTAAGGGGAATCATGTAAAAATAACCTTGAACGGCACTGTCATTGTGGATGGAGATTGGAAAGAAGCGTCCAAGAACGGGACGGCAGACCATAAGGATCACCCAGGCCTGGAAAGGAATACAGGTCATATTGGTTTCTTGGGCCATGGTGCAGAATTGGCCTTTAGAAATATTAGAATTAAGGATTTGAGCAAATAATTTGATTGATTATTTATTTATATGCCGGGAGTTTTGGATAGGTGTTATCCTAAAGCTTCCGGCTTTTTTTATGGCAAAGATCCAAGGGCCTTTATTTTGAAGTGAGTTTGATTAATTGTTTTGTAAAAAACAGGAGGTGCGCTAAAAGCTCATTCGGAAACTAAAGTTGGGGGTAATACCCAAGGAAACCCTTTCTATGGTTTCAATTTCGTTTTGTTCATTTATCCTGTAATAGATATTCAGGATATTTTTTTTGTTCAAAAGGTTTAAGACTGAAGCACCTACGGACGATTTTATTCCTTCGCTAATCTTGAAGTTGTAGATAAATGAAGCATCTGCCCTTAGATAGGCTGGGAGTCTACTGCTGTTGGGATCCTCGTAGTTAATTTGATTTGGGAAAACATTCAGTATTATAGAATTGTTGCCTTCCTGTGGCTTGGTGTACGGCCTTCCCGTGTGATAATTGGCTCCAAGTCCCATTCTAAAACTCTTATAAGTATAGGTGCCTGCAAAGGTTAAAGTGTGCCTAATGTCCAGGTTGTTAGGAAACTGGTTGGGCGTTATATTCTCAAAAGTGTAATTATTGGTGTTGTAGGCATAACTGAGCCATGTGCTATAGGTTGCAGTTTTTTTGTTGATCAAGAATTCTATTCCGGATACATCGTATTTTCCTATTTCGCCGTTGAATTGATCTTGGTTTTGAAATCCCTGTGTAGCCGTGCTTATACCGTCTACCTTTTTGTAGAACCCTTCAACACCTACATAAAGTGTATTTTTGTCATAGTTTATCCCAAGGGATATTTGTTTGCTTTTTGTAATGGGCAGTATTTCATTGTCAGAAAGTGTCCATCGCCTTTTCTCTATCCCCAGAAAATTCTGTTCCAGATCGATTATTTGGTTGGTGGTCTGACTTTTAAATTCTCCCAGTAATTCGGTCTTAAGGCCGTCGGTCAAAGCATAATTTATGTTTAATCTAGGTTCTAGAATAACTCCATCAAAGGTTTTAAAGGTCTTTAGGTTTTTAATGTAATTCAGTCTAAGTCCGCCCCTGGCATTAAATTTTTCATTTTTCGACCTATAATCCAACTCAGAAAATAAGGAATGGGTCATAATTACCCCTTTTATGTTGCTTCTATATGCGGGTTGGGTAACTTGGGTAAAGTTGGTTATGCCTACCTCATTAAGCTGATATCCGTTCAACCAATTAAGGTTTTGCCCCAGGTTGTAATTAGAGTTCAACTTTATTGCCTTTTCCAAAACCTGGTTACTCTGAAAAAGCTGTTGGGACTGTGAAGGAATGTTTTGGGAATCCAAATTGTAACGGGTGTAATACAGGTTTAAATGAGTGCTCCATCTAGGCGTCCATTTACTTTCCAAGCTTCCCCCAAAGGAAAGATTGGTCTGTTCCAATAAGCTTTTAGCAGTGCCCTCCTCAGTTTTTTCAGTGTATTTAAGGTGGTTGTTGGTATTGATAAAACTTAGTCTGGCCTTCTGATTTTCATTGATGTCATAAAGCAGTTTACCCGTAAAGTCATAGAAATAAAAGTTTTCGTCCCTAACTGTGTTTTCGGGATTGGAGGAGTTGTTGTTTTCCTTGACCTCGCTGTCCTGAAACACTTTATCAAAATACCGATTGTAAGTTGGGGTATTTATAATATCTGTGGTAGATCGCCTTCCTGAAAACTGAACGGATACTTTCTCGGAAAGGGGTAGTTGTCCAAAAACATCGCCACTTAATAGATTAAATCCTGCCCCGCCCACGAATGAATCGCCGATATCGTTTCTAGTCCTTATATTTATCACACTGCTCACACCATCGCCATATTGTACACTGGTCCCATTTTTTATGATGTTCACATTTTCGATCAAATAGGGATTAAAGGCAGAGATCAAACCAAAAAAATGTCCGGAGTGGTACATTTTTATACCATCCCACAACACTAAATTTTGGTCGTTGGTGCCTCCCCGAACATTAATATCGGATACGGTCTCATCTACACTCTTAATACCGGGCAATGCTTGTATGGTCTGTAGTACGTCAGGCTCTATAAGACCAGGTAAAATTCCGAATTTATCCGTATTGAGTTCAATGCTGGCATCCGGTTCTTTGGTAATACCTGTGGTAAGAAATTGATAGACAACAACTTCTTCCAATTGCTGATAATTTGGAGACAATAAAATAGTCTTGCAGGGATTGTTAGCTGCCAGTTCTTCCGCGCTCAAATATTTGGTTTTAAAGCCAAGATGTTTGATCGCGATATTCGCATTTCTGAGTACCTCCTTTATTTTGAACTGTCCTTCCAGATCGGTAATTTGGGATATATTACTGCCCAAAACCTCCACGGTAGCATTCATGATGGTGCTGTTCTCAAAGTTGTCCACCACATTGGCGCAGATATCCACGAACTTGCTTTTGGATATGGCAAAATAACGGTCATTGAGTTTAGTAATGTCCAGCAGGGTCTGTTTGCGGAGCTCTTCCAGTATTTGGGGTAGTGAATCGGTATCCGGAACGGAAAACTGCAGCTGACCCAAGTCCTGATCCACATAGGAGAACTTAATGTTGAACTCCCGTTCCAGTTCTTCCAAATAGCTAATTAGATTTACTTTTTGTGCACTATTTTCTTGTGCCCAATTGGAATAAGGAACTAGTAGAAACAAATATAGGGCAATGACAAATACAACGTATTTATTGTGTTTCAGCATAAAATAGCACTTTATTCCCCTCTAGTTTAAACTTGATCTGAGAAGGAGTACTTATACTTTGCAACGCTAATTCCTTATCGGTATTGCTAAAGGATCCTGTAAATAATTGATTGGTATCAATATTTTCGGTAGCGACTTCAATATTGAATTGTCTTTGAAATTCATCCAAAACAAATTTCAAGGGAATACTCTTAAAACTGCTTTCGTTCCTTATCCAAGATGGTTCCTTGATATTTGGTATTTTCAGGGCCTGTAATTCACCATTTATAACCACCAAGGAATTACCGGCGGGAAGTTTAACCTCCTCCTTGTTGTAGATGACACTTACCAAACCCTCGTAACAGGCTACTTCGAAATAACCTTTTCTATTTTCTACATTAAATTGTGTGCCTAGAACGGTAACAGTTCCATTCTCTGTTGTTACGGTAAAACGCTTGCCCTTGGCAACCTTAAAAAAAGCTTCTCCGTTCAGTGCTATATCTCTTTTTTTGGACCAATTTTTTTTGCTGTACGAAATTTGGGAATCGGCATTTAGTTGAACCTCCGATGCGTCCGGAAGCACTATTTGGGCCCTTTCGGCATATTGCGTACTTATTTCTTCGTTTAAATTGCCATAGTACAAAAAGGAGGCAACAAAAATCAGGGCTATGGCAGCAGCGATGCCCATGTATTTTTTATAGGGATTAAGTTTAATTACTTTGCTCTTAGTGGAAGCCTTGTGTTTGTTGAGGTCTTCAAAAGCCTTGGCCATGTCAAAGTCTGGCGCTGCCAAATTATTGGTGGCCTCCCGTAGTTTTAAATACGAGGCATATTCTTTGGACTCCTTAAATTCAGACAACTCCTCTTCCGTGAGTTCGTTGTTGAGCCATTTTGCCAAATAATTTTCTTGCATGGTTTCTAGCTTTATATAGGTATAACAATCAAAAAAGAAAATACCCTACTTTCAAATAAACATTTATTATTGGTATTTAGGTTTTAGTATTGGGTTTTGGGATTGGGACTGCTGAATAAAATATAAATTTTATAACACTATATAGTATAAAACAATCCAATAGCTCATTTACTCATTACTAAATACTCATTACCGTCTTTTATATCCCTTCAATCTGTTCCCTAAGTGTTTTTAGGGCCAGGTGCATTCTTTTTTCGATGGCTTTTACACTTACACCTTCCATCTCGGCTATTTCCGCATATTTCTTTCCATCGATCCTATTCAATAAAAAGGTAGTACGTTGGTTTTCGGGTAAAGCCGCCAACGCCCGTTCCAATTTTTCTTTATATTCCTGTTCTTCCAATAAAAAGTCCGGGGACTCATTTACAACTGCACTGGTCTCGGGCGCGTATTTTAATCTTACTTTTTCCGCCTTTAAAACATTCAGGTATAAATTGTTGGCAATGGTATATACATAGGACTTTGCTTTATCTGGAGCAACCTTGGAACAATTCTCCCATAATTTTATAAATGCTTCCTGTACAACGTCATACGCTTTTTCCTCGTTGCCAAACTTATAATATATATAGTTAAAGACCGTTTTGGAATAAGTGCTGAAGATTGAGGCGTAAACGTCATCCTTGCATACATGTTCTTCTTTGATAGCTTTCAATCCTGGTCGTTTTTAATTTTTTCAAAGATATTTTAAAAAAAATGAAAAATTGGGTAGGGTATTTTAAAAGTGAGTTGTTTTAGAGATATACGAACAAATAAAAACCAAATCGTTATGAAAAAGTTTATGTCATATTTAATGTTCTCGAGCCTACTTCTTGTAGCATTAAGTTTTACTTCCTGCCAGGAAGAATTTGAAGAATTGCCTGGTGAGGATAGTCAGGAAGCCATATTGGCAAGTTCCAGTACGGCACAATTAATAAAAAGAACTTCCTCTAAAGATGGTTCTTATGACAATATTGTGGATGGGGCAAGTTGTTTTGCAATTAACTTTCCTTATGTGGTAAATGTAAATGGCCTAGATGTTAATATAGATGCTGTTGAAGATTTAAAGTTGATAAAGCAGCTTTTTAATGAGGTGGAGGTAGATGATGATATCTTGGAAATTATTTTCCCTATACAGATTACCTTGTCGGATTATACCGAAATTACCATAAACAACAAGGAACAACTTCGTGAAAAGGTCGAGGAATGTATTGAAGGTGGGGATGATGATGACATAGAATGTATAGATTTTGTGTATCCAATAGTGGTTTATTCCTTTGATATTAATCTGCAGCAAACCGGTAATGTAACTGTGCAAAATGATATGCAATTAAGACGCTATTTTGCGGAGCGTGGGGACGATGATCTACTTAGTTTCGATTTCCCAATTACATTGGAGTTATATGATGATACCAAGGTTAGTGTTAATAATAATGCCGAATTGGCCAATGCTATTGAAACTGCCAAAAGTGAATGTGATGAGGATGATGATGACGATTATGATGATGACTTTACCCAAGAGCGTTTGGAGGAATATCTTGTTGCCTGCCCATGGTTGGTAAATGAAGTAATAAGGGCCAATGTGGACAACACAGGTCAGTATTTTGACTACGTAATGAATTTTACCGAAGACGGGAATGTGGTAATGAAAGATAGGGTCGGTAACAGTTTAATGGGAACTTGGAGTACCAGAATTGGAGACAACAGAGTATTGTTGAAGTTGGAGTTTGAAGCCTTGGCCGATTTTGATCTGGAGTGGTTTGTTTATGACCTGGAAGATGGTAAAATTAAGTTGTATGCCGGAGAAGGGGAGCGGATAATTATGAAAAAGGCATGTGATATCGTAGATAATACACCGGATACCTTGAGGGAAATTTTGAAGGAATGTAGCTGGGTCATAAAAAAGGTGAAGCTGAACAACGAGGATGTTGATAGGCTTTTAGGATATGAGTTTAGTTTTCATGCTGAAGGAGTGGTGACTTTAAGTAACGAGTCCAATATTTCCGAAGGAACATGGGCTGTTACTACCAATGCCCAAGGGCGTTTGGTTATGGCAATTACCATGGGGGACGAGCCAGGGGTAAGTTTTGAATGGTTGTTGTCCGATCTTAGGGACAAACGCTTAGGCTTTAGTATTGAAGATGATAATTATGAACTTATTTTGGAAAGGGTTTGTGATAATAATTCCGATGATGACGATGTTGCCGAGATAAGAAATATTATGATGGGTGGCGAATGGATGATTGCAAAATATATGGAGGGTGATAATGATGAAACCCAGAATTATGCTGCCTTTACCTTTGCCTTTCAGGCCGAACTTGCTATTAATGTTACAGCAGGAGAAACTGGACCTACTTACCCAGGACTATGGAGAATAATCAGGGATAGTGAAGGGGAATTGAAATGTTATCTTAATTTTGGCTTGGCGACTGCTATGCAGGTCTTAATGGACGATTGGAAAATTGTCTCCATTACCAATGATCGTATAGAGTTGAAGATGGTTAATGAGAACAGTGTAGAAGTTCTGGTCTTCGAAAAGAAATAAAAATTTTGCCCCAATTTTTGGAAAAGGGTGGCTTCTTCAGGAAGCTGCCCTTTTTTTACTTTTATATTTTTCATCCCAAGCTTCACACTTACGGCAGTTATTCTTAAATTTGCGCTTTCCTGATAATACAGTAAGACTATGTTTGATAATTTAAGTGAAAAGTTGGATAAGGCGTTACATGTTCTAAAAGGACATGGACAAATTACAGAGATCAATGTTGCGGAAACCTTAAAGGAAGTGCGTAGGGCACTTTTGGATGCGGATGTCAACTTTAAAATTGCCAAGGAGTTTACCAATAAGGTGAAGGAAAAGGCATTGGGACAGGATGTGTTGACCTCCCTTCAGCCAGGCCAGTTAATGGTAAAATTGGTGAAGGATGAGCTTACGGAGCTTATGGGCGGAGACGCAGAGGGCATCAATTTATCCGGTACGCCTTCCGTTATCCTAATGTCCGGTTTACAAGGTTCGGGTAAAACTACCTTTTCAGGAAAATTGGCCAATTACCTTAAAACCAAAAAGACTAAAAAACCATTGTTGGTGGCATGTGATGTCTATAGGCCTGCAGCGATAGACCAACTTCATGTAGTTGGGGAACAGATTGGTGTTGAGGTTTTTTCGGACCGGGGAAATAATGATCCCGTTGCCATCTCAAAAGCAGGTATTGCCCATGCAAAGGCCAATGGTTTTAATGTAGTTATTATAGATACGGCAGGTCGTTTGGCTGTGGATGAGCAAATGATGAATGAAATTGCCAATATCCATAAAGCCATTCAGCCTCAGGAAACCCTGTTTGTGGTCGATTCCATGACTGGTCAGGATGCTGTTAATACCGCCAAATCATTTAATGATGTTCTTAATTTTGACGGGGTAATTTTAACAAAATTGGATGGTGATACCCGTGGTGGTGCGGCCATTTCAATTAAGTCGGTCGTAAACAAACCAATTAAGTTTATAGGTACTGGGGAAAAGATGGATGCCATAGATGTCTTCTACCCTTCCCGTATGGCCGAGAGAATTCTTGGTATGGGAGATGTGGTTTCTTTGGTGGAAAGGGCTCAGGAACAGTTTGATGAGGAAGAGGCCAGAAAAATCCAGAAGAAGATAGCCAAGAACAAATTTGGTTTCGATGACTTTTTAAGCCAGATCCAGCAGATAAAAAAGATGGGGAGTCTTAAAGACCTTATGGGGATGATCCCAGGTGCTGGAAAGGCATTAAAAGGTTTGGATATAGATGATGACGCCTTTAAACATATAGAGGCCATTATACATTCCATGACCCCGGATGAACGATCTACCCCTGCCAAATTAAATGCTAGCCGTAAAAAGCGGATAGCCAAAGGCAGTGGTACCAGCATTCAGGAAATAAATCAATTGCTGAAGCAGTTTGATCAAATGAGCAAGATGATGAAGATGATGCAGGGCGGCGGCGGCAAAAAGATGATGCAGATGATGGGGGCCATGAAGGGGATGAAGTAATTTTATTCAAGGTTAAAGGTTAAAGGTTCAAGGTTCAAGGTTCCTGGTGTAAATGAGATGTCCTAATGGCAAAGGTTGAAAGGCTTGAAGATTTGGGAATATGGCAGTTGGCTCGGGGGATATGATAAATATTTTATCAGCAAGTTGACAGATGCTGATAGTGAAAATTCGGAAGCCCAGGTTTGGTTGAAATTTACCGAATCTTGTCAAAATATATCAGCTGTTGATAAAAAGGAACCTTATTGAAGGAAGTTTGGAAACAGGACGATTATTACAATACATGATTAACAACCAGGGCAAGTATGGTGTTTAAGGGACTGCCAACTGCCACTGTAAACTGAATACAAGAAAAAATGGAATTACTGGACGGTAAAAAAGTATCGAATCAAATTAAGGAGGAAATAGCCGCTGAGGTGGCTAAAATGAGGGAGCGTGGAGAAAAGGTGCCACATTTGGCGGCAGTTATCGTTGGGAACGACGGTGCCAGTCTTACCTATGTTGGTAGCAAGGTAAGGTCTTGTGAGAAAGTAGGATTCGAATCTACCTTGGTGCAGTTACCAAGCACTACTTCGGAACAGGAGTTGTTGAACAAGATAGAAGAACTTAATCAGAATGACGATATAGACGGATTTATTGTCCAATTGCCCTTACCAGAGCAGATCAACACACAACGTGTTCTTTTGGCAGTGGATCCGGATAAGGATGTGGACGGATTTCATCCTACCAATTTTGGAAAGATGGCCCTGGATATGAGTACTTTTATTCCTGCCACGCCTTTTGGTATATTGGAACTTTTGGAAAGATATAAAGTAGAGACCAAAGGGAAACATACAGTGGTTATTGGTCGTAGCCATATTGTGGGTAGGCCTATGAGCATACTTATGGGAAGAAAAGGCTGGCCCGGTAACTCCACGGTAACCTTGACCCATAGCCATACCAAAAATATAACCCAGATAATTTCGCAGGCTGATATAGTTATTTCGGCATTGGGAGTGCCCAACTTTTTAAAAGCCGAAATGGTGAAGGATGATGCGGTAATCATCGATGTGGGTATTACCCGTGTCCCTGATGACACCAAAGAAAGAGGATATTATATTACTGGCGATGTTGATTTTGAAAATGTGAGCAAGAAGGCCTCTTATATTACCCCGGTTCCCGGAGGTGTGGGGCCAATGACTATTGCCATGTTGTTGAAAAATACCTTGTTGGCACGGGAAAGGCATAGAAGCCAAAAATAATGCTTAAAGACCGCATTTATTTTATCTGCGGTTTTTTTGTTTTTACCCAGATCCTCATGACGAGATTTGAAACAGGAGCTTTTTGTGTTTGTTATACAAACACCTCGGAGTTTGGTCTTGGGCAGTACCGGTAGAAGTATTTATTTTTTTGTTTAAAAACCGTATATTACCCTTATCTTATCAGGAGCATGCAAAAAACAAAAGACCTTAGCCTAGAACCCTTTTTTAATCTTTCCATGGATTTATTATGTATAGCCGGTTATGACGGCTATTTTAAAAAAGTAAATCCAGCATTGGTGCAACTATTGGGCTATACTGAAGAGGAGTTGTTTTCCAGACAAATACGAGAGTTTATTTATGAGGAGGATAGGGATATGACAGCCAGATATAGGGATAATTTGACAAACAATGTCCCTTTGGTGAATTATGAAAACAGATATGTCTGCAAATCGGGAGAAATAGTTTGGTTGCATTGGACGTCGATTCCCTTGGAGGATGAAAATCTTATATATGCTATTGCCAAAAATATTACCCACAAAAAGAAATTGGAAAAAGAGCGTATAGAACATCTTATTGACCTAGTAAATAAAAATCAAGAATTAAAACAGCTCAATTATACCACATCCCATGATTTAAGGTCTCCGGTAAACAACCTATTGTCCATATTCGGGTTTTTGGATTTTAGTAAAATTGATGATGATGAAATATTGGAAACCTTGGATTATATGAAGATGGCTACGGAAGGCATCAACAATTCACTAAACAACTATGTAGACCTTTTGACTAAAAAAGACAGCTCTCAGATAGATTTAAAGGAGGTAGATTTTGAAATAGTCCTACAGCAGGTTAAACAATCCATAAGTTCCTTGTTGAATAATGCCCGGGTAACTTTTAAGGTAGATTTTTCTGCACTGGGCAGTGTACGGCACAACCTCAATTATATGGAAAGTATTTTTCTGAATCTGTTGACCAATTCCATTAAATACGCCAGGCCAGATGTTCCACCTGTAATTTCTATAAAATCACAAGTTGTAGAGGGAAAAAAACAGCTAATATATTCAGATAATGGTCTTGGTTTTGACATGGAAAAATTTGGGAGTAAAATTTTTGGACTCAATCAAAAATTCCATAATAATGGAGATAGTAAAGGGGTTGGACTTTACCTGGTATATAATCATATTAATAGTCTAGGGGGTACTATTGCGGTAGAAAGTGAAGTTAATAAAGGGGCAACCTTTACGATTACCTTTAAATGATTGGGAGGCAACTTTGAAAGGGCTTGTTAAGGAAGTAAAATGATAATATAAAGGTCGGTTTAGAGCATGATATTCTCCAAACCGACCTTTTTTTATGCCTATTCCGTTGGTTCAAAAATCTCTAGAGAGTTTTGGGTACTGTCGGTAGGCGTTAGGACATCAATTTTTTCCTCATCTTCGTCGTTGGTACAACTGCTGATGGTTAGCGTGCAAAATAGGAATGTGGCTAAGTAGATTATTTTTTTCATGAGTTCAGATTTTAGTAGGTGTGTCCAAATTCAATTTAATGTAATAACGTTTAATTTTCATTTTTGTTTTGTGACCTTTATGTTTTCGGGGAACACCAAAAAGATACCTGCTCAATTGGGTTTTAAAATTTATAAATCAATATACTTTATAGCGGTTTTTAATTTATTTTGATTAATTTTTAGCTCGTTAAACAGGCGAAATTGCATGAAAAAATTTCTTAGGTACGCTTTGGCCATTGTCCTCCTTCTATATTTCTTGGCAACGTTTATTGTGTCTCCCATCTTGGACAAGCAGATGAACCTTGTTGAATATAGCGATCCCAGGCAACTGGGAGCCGAAGCAAAAAAATTGTATAAGTCATTGGAGTTTATTGCAGATTTGCACTGCGACGCCTTGTTATGGGATAGGGACTTGACAAAAAAGCTGGATTATGCACATTTGGATTTTCCGCGCATGCAGCAGGCAAATATGAGCTTGCAGGCTTTTACCATTGTTACCAAATCTCCCAAAGGACAGAATTTTAAGCAGAACAGTGCGGACGCCTTCGATAAAATTACGATGTTGAATTTCGTACAGGGCCGACTGCCAGATAAGTGGTTTAGCCTTTATAAGCGGGCCGAGTACCAGGCAAGGGCTTTGCAGGACTACCAAGGTAAGTATGCCGGCAAATTCTTATTGGTGAAATCGCGCCAGGATTTAAAAAATTTGATCGAATTAAAAAAAACAGACCCTGAGGTGATCGGAGGTTTCTTGGGAATTGAAGGTGCCCATTGTCTGGAAGGGAATTTGGATAATCTACAAAATCTTTATTACGAAGGGGTTAGAATGATGGCTCCCACGCATTTTTTTGATAACGAACTAGGTGGGTCTGCACATGGTCTTTCCGGGGCAGGGCTTACCGATTTCGGCAGGGAGGTAATTCACGAGATGAACCGCTTGGGTGTCATAATTGATTTGGCACATGTCTCCCCAAAAATGATAGATGAAATACTTGACCAAACTACCCGACCAGTAGTGGTGTCGCACACTGGCGTTAAAGGGACCAAGGATAGCCCCCGGAATATTTCGGATCGCCATATAAATAGAATTGCAGCATCCGGCGGACTAATAGGCATTGGGTTCTTTAAGGGTGCCATAAAAGGGGAGATTAAGCACATTGTGGAGGCTATGAAGTATGTCCGTGACCTAGTCGGCATTGAGCATGTGGCCCTTGGGTCCGATTTTGATGGGGCAGCCACAACACCTATTGATGTAACCGGCCTGCCTTTTATTGTTCAGGAATTAATGAACCAAGGGTTTTCAGAATTGGAGATAAGAGCCATAATGGGCGAGAATGTTAAGCGATTTTTGTCGGAACAATTGCCTTAGCATCGGTGTAGTTTTATTTAAATCTGCACAATAGGATGCAATTTTCCCCACTACAACTTTATCTTTTGAATCTTTTATATATCTTCGATAATTGGGAAAATTATAAATAATATGCACTACTACATATTCCATATTGGGAAAGTGCAGAAAATAAATTAAGAAATGATAATAGAGCCTAGAACACGCGGATTTATATGCCTTACCTCCCATCCTAAAGGATGTGAACAAAATGTTATTGATCAAATTGAATATATAAAATCCAAAGGGGCCATTGATGGCGCTAAAAAAGTATTGGTAATAGGAGCTTCCACTGGATTTGGCTTGGCTTCGAGGATTACCAGTGCCTTTGGATCCGGAGCTGCTACAATAGGGGTGTTTTTTGAAAAACCGCCTTCAGAGGGCAGGCCGGCCTCGCCAGGCTGGTACAACAGTGCCGCCTTTGAAAAGGAAGCACATAAGGCAGGATTGTATGCCAAAAGTATAAACGGGGATGCCTTCTCCAATGAAATTAAAAAACAAACCTTGGACCTGATCAAAGCCGATTTGGGCCAAATAGATATGGTTATTTATAGCTTGGCTTCACCGGTAAGGACGCATCCGGATACCGGGGTAAAGTATAAATCGGTCTTAAAGCCCATAGGAGCGAAATTTCAAAACAAAACGGTGGACTTTCATACTGGGGCAGTGTCCGAAGTATCCATAGAACCGGCCCAAGGGGATGATATAGAGAATACGGTTGCCGTGATGGGAGGTGAGGACTGGAAAATGTGGATCGATGATTTAAAAAGTGAAGGATTGCTTTCAGAAGGATTTACTACTATAGCCTATTCTTATATTGGCCCTTCGCTTACAGAGGCAGTGTATAGAAAAGGTACCATTGGTCGTGCCAAGGATCATTTGGAGGCTACTGCTTTTACCATATCGGACAGTTTAAAACCGTTAAATGGGAAAGCTTATGTTTCCGTGAATAAGGCATTGGTAACCCAGGCAAGTTCTGCCATACCTGTAATTCCGTTATACATATCCCTATTGTACAAGGTAATGAAGGAAGAAGGTATACATGAAGGTTGTATAGAGCAGATCCAACGTTTGTTCCAAGATAGATTGTATGCAGGCACAACACCTACAGATGATAAAGGAAGAATACGAATAGATGATTGGGAAATGCGCGCAGATGTGCAGGCCAGGGTAGCAGAACTATGGAAAGAGGCCACTACGGAAACCTTGCCTAAAATTGGTGACCTTAAGGGCTATGAAAAAGATTTCTTCAATTTGTTCGGGTTTATGGTAGATGGGGTAGATTATGATGTGGACGTGAACGAAATGGTTGAAATTCCTGGGCTTCAGTAAATATTTGCCTCCCTTACCCAATCATAAATTTATACTGCTTCGGTAGAAATTTGATAAATATGCGAAACAATCTATTATTGCTATGTACGCTAATGTGCCTGGCCGTCTCCAACGCGCAGACCGGAAAGGTATTTGACGCACTCACAATGAAGAGTGAAATCCTAAAAAGTGAAAGGAAATTTGCCGTATATCTGCCACCGGATTACGAAACTTCCAATAGGAGTTACCCTGTATTGTATTTGTTGCACGGTGCTGGTGATGATCAAACGGGTTGGGTGCAATTTGGAGAGGTGTTGCGCATTACGGATAACGCCATTAAAGAGGGCAAGGCTACTCCTATGGTTATTGTTATGCCAGACGCCAACACGGGAACCAGGGGATATTTTAATTCCATTAAAGGGGATTGGAGGTATGAGGATTTCTTTTTTGAAGAGTTAATGCCCTATGTAGAGAAGAAGTATCGCATTAAGGGGGAGAAACGCTTTAGGGCCATAGCCGGACTTTCCATGGGAGGCGGTGGATCGTTTATGTACGCGTTGCGCCATCCCGAACTGTTTTCTTCGGCCTGTCCTTTAAGTGCCTATATCGGAGCCTTAAGTTTAGACGAATTTAAACAAAGACTTAAAAGTAATAATGAGAGTTATGAAGATGGCCTTGTAAGTGCCTATTATGAAAAGCACAATGCCCTATCCCTAATACAGGCTTCATCCCTGGAAGATTTAAAATCGGTTAGATGGTACATAGATTGTGGGGACGATGATTTTCTTTATGAAGGCAATAGTTTAGTGCACATTGCCATGAAAAAGAAAGAGGTGCCCCATGAATATAGGGTAAGGGAAGGACGTCATAGTTGGACCTATTGGCGGGAGTCCCTTCCCGTGGTTTTGGAATTTGTCTCCGATGCCTTCCATCAGTATTGATGTATAAATAAGGTGAGTTCGATTGATTTTAATTGTGAATGAGTTGCTTAGTGTAATGTTGTCCGGTCGAGCCTGCCCGTTCCGTTCAGGCGGGCGCAGTCGAGACCTTATTTTAAAGCTATAATTGTCAATAACCTCTCGACTGCGCTCCAGGAGACAGAGCATTAACTTTAATAGGTTGGTCTTTAGGTATTTGTATTTAATTTTAAATTAAACTCACATTAACTAGTATACGGGATTTCAAGGAGTAAGAAAGTAAACAAGAAGTATGATCAAAAGAAAATTTGGTAGAACCCAGTGGGATGTAAGTGAAATAGGATATGGAATGTGGGGCATGGGCGGATGGACAGAGTCCGACGATCTATTGTCTGCCAAGTCATTGGATCTGGCCGTGGAAAACGGAGTTAATTTTTTCGATACGGCTTGGGCCTATGGGCATGGGCACAGTGAAAAATTACTGGGCGATCTATTGCGGAGATATCCCAATAAAAAACTTTTTACCGCCAGCAAGATCCCAGCTAAAAATTTTAAATGGCCGGCAAAACCGGAATATAGTTTAGAGGAATCCTATCCTACGTCCCATATTGTAGAATATACGGAAAAGACCCTGAAGAATTTACGCTCGGAGCAATTGGATTTAATGCAGTTCCATACCTGGGACGACAGTTGGTCCGATCGTGAGGAGTGGCAAAGAGCTGTTGAAGATTTAAAAAAGTCAGGGAAGATAGCAGCCATGGGTATCAGTGTAAACCGCTGGGAGCCAGAAAATGGTATCAAGGCCCTTAAAACAGGAGCCTTTGATGCGGTGCAGGTGATTTACAATATTTTTGACCAAGCTCCGGAGGATGTTCTTTTCCCCTTATGTTCAGCCTTGGATATTGCTGTCATTGCAAGGGTGCCTTTTGATGAAGGTACCTTGACCGGGAATATTACCAAAGAGACTAAATTTCCGGAAGGGGATTGGCGGGGGACATATTTTGTTCCCGAGAATTTAATTGCAAGTGCGGAAAGGGCAGATCTGTTGAGACCGGTTGTTCCGGAAGGGATGACCATGGCAGAAATGGCTTTGCGCTTTATTACAATGAACAAAACGGTAAATACTATAATTCCTGGAATGCGCAAGGAAAAGAACGTGTTAATGAATACGGCCTTAAGTGATGGCAAAGGCTTACCAATAGGGTTATATAAGGAATTGAAAGGCCATAGGTGGGATAGAAAACCAACCTCATGGTCACAGTAATATAAAGGATAGAATATGACAACGAGAAAAGAATTTTTAATGCAGTCAGGAATGTTGGCAGCAGGTGTGGTTTTATTACCATCCTTTACTTTGCCGTATAAGAATCCAAAAAAGAATTTAGGGGTTCAATTGTATACCTTTCGTGACGAGATGTTGGAAGATGCTGTTGGTACTTTAAAGAAAATAGCGGCCTTGGGAATTAAACAAATTGAATCGGCAAGAAGTACCAAGGGACTGTATTACGGTCTAAAGCCGAAAGAAATGAAAGGTGTTTGTGAAGATCTGGGGATGACCCTCAGAAGCGGCCATGTAGCCTTGGACGAACATTGGAAGGAGACCATGGATCAGGCGGCCGAGGCCGGACAGGAATATCTAATTTGTTCCTCCATGCCTACGGAAGGACAAACAGCGGACAACTATAAGGCCGTAGCCGAAGCCTTTAATAAGGCAGGGGAAGAATGTAGCAGTAGAAATATTAAATTCGGATACCATAATCACGAATATGAATTTGAATCCGAAAACGGGGAAGTGTTCTATGATATCCTGTTGAAAAATACCCAAGCCAACCTGGTGCATATGGAACTTGATCTAGGTTGGGTCGTGGTTGCCGGGAAGGATCCTTTGGATTATTTTAGAAAGTATGAAGGTAGGTTTCCATTATGGCATTTGAAGGATATGGACATGGTGAAAAAGGAAAGCACCGAGTTTGGAAAAGGAGGTTTGGACATAGCCCAAATGCTGAAATATAAAAAGGAATCCGGACTTAAGTATATATTTATAGAACAAGAGGAGTATGCCAGTACCCCTTTTGAGAGTATGACGCACAATATGAAGTTCATGAAAAACCTATAAAGGTTTTTCATGAACCTAAAGTTTAGGTATTGGATTGGTTAATTGGCAAACAATTGTCCCATATCCTTAAAGGCCTTGAATTCCAGGGCATTCCCTGCAGGGTCCAGAAAGAACATGGTGGCCTGTTCGCCAACCTCTCCCTTAAAACGGATATAGGGCTCAATAACAAAGCTTACCCCTTTTGCAATAAGTTCTTCCGAAAAGGATTTAAAAGTATCCCAAGGCAGGACCACTCCGTAATGCGGTACGGGAACATCTTTGCCGTCTACAGGGTTAACGTGCAATTCTTCGCCCTTGGCCTTAGGTTTGTAATGGATTACCAATTGGTGACCGAACAGATTAAAGTCCACCCAATGATCACTGCTTCTTCCTTCTTCACAGTTTAATATTTCCCCGTAAAATTTACGGCATTCGGCTAAATTATGGACAGGAATGGCAATATGGAAGGGAGTAATTTCAGACATATATTAGATTCTTTAATTTATGGAATACGGGTTGTAAAACTTTCTAAAAATAAGCATATTTTAAAAAGGAAATTGGTTGGGGAATAAAATTGCATTGCAAATTTAAGACAATAAAAAGTCTACTATTTGTAAGTTGATTTCCTCTTGGTGCAAGGAGTGGCCAAGCCCGGTGGTTTTTATTAAGCTGCTGTTTTTCCAGTTTTGGTGGAGACGTTCGGAAGCGTTGAACGGGGTTATTGTATCCCATTCATCATGTATAATGAGCCCCTTCTGGTCAATGGATTTGGCAAACTTGGGGGTGGAGATATCGTGAATTCTAAAGTTGAAATGCTCATATACGTGCTTATCCAAGGCCTCTAACACCTTCTTGTTGAACTTGACCAGGTTCTGGTAATGTGCCATTAACTCGGAGAGTTCGGCCGGGGCTCCCAAAGTCACTATTTTTTCGATGGAGGTGTTGGGATTTTGATATTGATTATGAAGGGTGGCAAGTCCCCCCATAGAATGGCCAATAATATGTTTGGGCCGGTATAGGTCTATGAGTTGCCGAGCGCTGTCCGCATAGGTGACCACATTTAAACTATTTCCTTCGGAATATCCATGGCCCGGAGCATCAAAGGCAATGATATTGAATTCCCTTTCCTGTAATTTTTCAATAAGATACCGCCACCTAAAGGCATTGCTTTCCCAACCGTGCATTAAAAGTACGGTTTCCCCGGTTCCTGGCCATTCATAGGTCTGCAGCCCAGTGTTGTTCACCCTAACCCTTTTGCCCAAATACTCTTGTAGGTATTCTTGCTGTACTGGCAATATCCTGCCCTTTCTTGGGGTCGTAAAAGTTTTGAACGCCTTTTTTCCCGCCTCCTTTTCAGAGAAAAGTGCCGTGGAATTAAAGTAGGCACCATAGGAAAGTGCCAGAGTACGGTAAAGTAGTTTTCGCATAGAATTGCGTTGCTGTTATTCCCAGCCCACCATCATATATTTGATCTTTGCCTTGTCCGGTATCTGAACAGCTTCAATATCGGTGTTGTTGCCATATTGAAGGTTGCTGGGAAGTTCGGTCTTGGCTATGGTGAAATAGGCGTCGGAGTCCTTAAGGAAGATCACCACATTGTTGAGGGCTGTTATAATTTTTTTAATACTGTGTTTGTCTTTGATATCCTTAAAGGTACTATTGAGTCCAACGCCTTTTTCAGTAACATATCTTGGATCGTAAATACGGATAATTTCTATTTTTGGAATACTATCCTTATTGGGGGTGAGGGTAAGTAAATGCTTGCCTCCCTTTTCAAAAATGTTGATTTTTTTTACTGCTGCACCAATTCTGGTAATTGCCGTATCCCTAACTATGGAATCACTGGCAAATACAGTTTCAATTTCATCAACGGTATTGGATTTCATCAATTTGCCTACTTGGTCTTTGGCAATTACAAAATCGGTATTGGTATTACATTGAATAAAGAGTAGCGCGCTTATTGCTACGGCAAAAATTGATTTTCTTATCATTTTAAAGGTAAAAGGTATTTTTAAAGATTAATTTTTTTGTGTCTTGTTGGTGGATAATCCATAGGACTATCGCATAACTTTCTTTAATACGCCCAGGACTCCCCTAATAAAAGTTGCGCTGGTCAATACTTTTATTACAGGGTTTTGGCGTGTGCTGGTCCTTCTGGAGCTAGATCGGGTTGATTTACTGCTGGAAGAGGCCTTTTCCTCTTCAGCCAGTTTTTCTGCCTTTTCAATCTTAACGTTTAGGAGTTCATACGCGCTTTCCCGGTCTATGGTTTCATTGTATTTTCTAACCAGTTTAGATTTGTCTATTACCTCTTTAAGCTCACTGTCGGTAAGAATATCCATCCGGCTCATAGGAGCCCTTAGCATAGTGGCCGCTAGGGGGGTTGGTCTTCCCTTTTCATTCAGGGCACTGATCAATGCCTCCCCGATTCCCAGGGAAGTCAAAACTTCCTTGGTGTCATAAAATTCGGAAATGGGATAGTTTTCTGCAGTAAGTTTTATGGCTTTTCTATCCTTTGCGGTAAACGCACGTAGGGCATGTTGCACCTTTAATCCCAATTGGGAAAGGACTGCGTCTGGCACATCGGTAGGGTTTTGGGTTACAAAATACACCCCGATACCTTTGGATCGTATTAATTTTACAATGTTCTCTATTTGATTTAAAAGTGCTTTTGAAGCTTCGTTGAAAATAAGGTGGGCTTCATCTATAAAAAGGACCAGTTCCGGTCTCCCGGTATCACCTTGCTCAGGAAAAGTATCGTAAATTTCAGCCAATAGACTCAACATAAAAGTTGAAAATAATTTAGGCCTGTCCTGTATATCCGTTAAACGAAGAATATTGATATAACCCCTGCCATTTTCGTCAATACGGGTAAGGTCCTCTACATCAAAAGATTTTTCTCCAAAAAACAGATCGGCACCTTGCTGTTCCAGTTCTATTATTTTTCTAAGAATGGTCCCGGTAGAACTGGTAGAGATTCGCCCATAGGAATCGGAAAATTCCTTTTTGCCCTCTTCTGTGGCGTACTGCAATACTTTTTTAAAATCCTTAAGGTCCAATAACGGAAGCTTGTTGTCATCACAATATTTAAAAACAACCGCTACAATACCTTCCTGTGTAACTGAAAGATCTAGAATTCGGCTGAGAAGAACCGGTCCAAATTCTGAAACCGTGGCCCTCAATTTTACACCGTCCTGTTCGGAAAGGGAAAGTATTTCTACAGGAAAGGCTTTTGGAGTAAATGGTAGGCCACCTATTTTGGCGTGACGTTCATCAATTTTTGGATGCCCAGGACTGGGTTGGGCCAGACCGCTAAGATCCCCTTTAAGGTCCATAAGCAATACGGGAATTCCTTTGTCCGAAAGATTTTCCGCAATTACCTGAAGGGTTTTGGTCTTACCTGTACCGGTTGCCCCGGCAATGAGACCATGCCTATTAAGTGTTTTTAATGGGATTTTTACGTGTGCATTGGTTATGGTTTCCCCGTTCAACATGGCGGAACCCATAGTGATAAAGTCTCCTTTTGTGGTATATCCTTCCTCTATATGTGCAAAGAATTTGTCTTTGATGTCCATTGGGCTAATTTTTGATAAAAATAGACTAATTTTAATCAAAAGAAAAGTTGTTGATTTTGAAGTTATCCAAATAGCTTCAACATATATAGATTATGGTTTTATATGGGATGGTCACAATTTCTAGGTGCTAAAATGAAGTTTTTCATAACGTAATTTCTATCACTTTAATTTGAAATTTTATTGAATTTTTGTTCCTAACCTTAATAAGGCACTTCAATTTAAATTTTTGGGGATAATATGTTAGGGTGTATCAATAGGACTTTTCAGTCTGTTTGATCCTGTGCCAAACTACTTGTAATGGGAACGGTTTATTGCTTGCCAGAATTATTAAATAAAGTCATATATAGCAGACGGCCATACAAGTTACTTCTGTAAATTCAAATATTCCATAAGCAATGGTATTTTTTCAATCTTTTCCTTGGTCAAAGGTTTTTGAATAAAATGTACAATGTTGGCATATGATTTGGATTTGTCCAAATCAGCATAATCTGCGGAGGAAGTTAAAATTACGACACTAATGCTCTTAGCCAAGCCAAGGTTGCAAATCTCATCCATTAATTCCCAACCATTCATTACTGGCATATTGATATCTAAAAGCAACATGTATGAAATGTCAGGACCATTGTTGTCTAGTATATGATCCAATGCCAATTTCCCATTCTTAAATTGTTCAATTTTGGAATTGGTGTATTTTGAAAACAGTTTGTTGTGCAAAAAAAGAATTACCGGATCGTCATCAATCTGCAATAATCTGTGCGTCATTCCTTTTCTCTTTTAGTTGGGTATCATTAATAATCTTGGCTATGTTTTTGGTCATGACATCCATTTCATTGGCCGAATTTATAATTTCCTTATTGATATAATTCATTTCTTCCTTGCATATGGAGTCATGATCGTTTAGTAAATTTATTAGGCCCATTAATCTAACCAAAGGAGCCCTAAGTTCGTGGGACTGCATCCAGCCAATCTTTTTTAAACTCTTATTCTGATTTTCTATAAACTTTAGATATTTCATTTTTTCTGAAATATCTATAGCGATGATCTGTCTACATTTTTTGCCATTGTAAGTAATAGGACTGCTATATAGATGCACTGTTAATATTTGGCCATTTTTGGTAATATGTTTAAAATGTCCATCGAAAAGGTTTGAATAATTTTCTCTAGTTTTTTTAACCTGTTTCTCCAGATATGTCATTTCACCTTCTGGTCTTATATCCGCCAAAGTCATGCCCATGAACTCCTCTTTGCTATAACCATATTTTTCTATGGCAGCAGTATTAACATTCAAAAAAGCTAATGTTTCTAGGTTATATACCCATGAAGGCTGGGGGGAATGCTGAAAAAGGCTATGGTATTTTTCTTCGGATACTTTAAGTTGTTCGGTATACAATTTCTCCTTAGTGATATCCGTAATTACAATGTCCAGAAAACAACTGCCATCTTTATCCCTTATAGGTGTTCCTACGCCCTGACACCAAATAATCTTATCTTCCTTTGATACCACCCGCCATTGGCATTCGAAAAATTCCATTTTCGTGAAGGAATTGTTTAAGGCAGATCTAATTCTGCCAAGATCATCCACATGAGCTAAATTACGTAAATAGTTTTCATCTTTTAAAAGGGTTTTGCATGGAATATTCCAATGTTGTAGGGCTTCCTCACTTATAAAATCAACTTTAAGATTTTTATTGGAATCTTGTTTTAAGCGGAGTATTATTATGGAAACGCTTTTAAGGATAGATTTTAAATGGGTATTCTTTTTTTTCTTGTCCGTTACCTCTTGTATGGTGCCGATTGCTCCAATAGGATTGTTGGAGGTGTTAAATTCATTGGCTAGACCAGATTCTTTTATCCATCTCCATGACCCATCCTTATGCTTGAACCTATAGGATATTTCAAAAGAATGATCGGTGCCTTTTTTATATGCCTTCCAAGATTTTTGAAGTAGATCAAAATCTCCTGGATAGAATAATTCCTTGAAACTGCTGGAAGTAAATGATTGATCGTCGGGAGCTACATATCCCAGGACATTTTTAATATATTCAAGATTCTTGAATATAGGGTCTTCTTTATCCCATCTCCATCCATAATACTTTTTCTGCGTTCCCATATTCCTAAAACCTCACCTAGTTGCTTTTCCTGTAATGCCAATTACTTTGTAGAATTGACTTTGTCCAAATTAAATTTAAATGTTAAGATATGATTCAATTTAGATAATATATAATGCAAACGGCTTATTTTTTAAATACGTATGTACAATTAAGCTTTTTGTGCCTTTAAAAGGTACCAAATACCTTATTCACCTGGGATGTTACCCCTTATTAAGAGCGTAGGTACTATGCTTAATTTATTATAGGTACAGTCTAAATGAAAGGTAGTAGCATATGGAATTGAATAATGGGTATGCCCAGGCGACCATTAAGTGTTGGCCGACCTGTCCTGTTGTAGTACGTTTGGTTCGTGCTAGTTTTTATCCAATAAGCTTTTTTGGAACAACTTAAAGATACGGGTGTATTCATCGGTCCAGCTACTGGGTTCCACAAAACCGTGCCTTTCTACCGGGTACACGGCCATTTCCCAATTGTGTTTCTCCAACTCTATCAAGCGTTGGGATAATCTCACCATATCCTGAAAATGTACGTTGTCATCTATCATGCCGTGCAGGATCAATAAATCGCCCTTTAATCCGTCCGCAAAATAAATTGGGGAGCTTCTTCGGTAGGCCAAACTGTCCGTGACCGGGGTGTTCAATATACGGGCCGTATATCCGTGACTGTATGCTGCCCAGTCTCCCACGGACCGGATTGCTGCTCCCGCTTTAAAGGTGTCGGGGGTGGTAAACATTCCCATTAAGGTGATGAATCCTCCATAGGAGCCACCATAGATGCCTATCTTATTCTGGTCTATCCCTAATTCCTTTACCAAATATGCTGCTCCATCCACTTGGTCGGACAGGTCCTTTCCACCCATATGTCTGTAAATTCCTGTTCTCCAGTCCCGACCATAACCGGCACTGCCCCTATAATCTATGTCCAACACGGTATAGCCATTGTCCGCTAAGAGATTGTGGAACATATACTCCCTATAATAGGTACTCCACCATTTATGGGCGTTTTGCAAATATCCAGCTCCATGGACAAAAATAACGGCAGCCTTATTTTTTATGTCGGAATTTGGTTTGTATAGCCTAGCGTGTACTGCCTCGCCATCTTCGGCCTGGAAGGTGATTATTTCTGGGTCTCGCCATTCGTACCCATTAAAATCTTTGGTGGTGGAAAAAGTGATTTGTTTTGCCTCTGCTTTGGATTTCCCCCAAATAGGGTTGTCCTGCAGGTACAGTTCCGTAGGCTTGTTGGTGTACGAATGCAAAATGGCCATTTTACGCTCGTCTGGGGACAGGGTAACCTCATTGGATCCGGTCATCTGGGTCAGCTGCTGTAGTTTTCCACCATCAATGGGCATGGTGTAAAACTGGCGGTCACCGGGATGGTTCTTATTTGCCGTAAAATACCAACGCTTTTTATCCTTTGAGATTCGTGGGTCGTAGATTTCAAATTCCCCCGAGGTCAATGCCGTTACTTTTTTGGTGCTTACATCCATCATATAGAGATGTGAATAGCCCGTTTTTTCGGATTGGAACCAGATACTTTTTCCATCGGGCATCCAACCCATTTCGCCTCCTTCGTATCCTCCTATGCCGGGTCCGGCTATCCAAGCTTCGTCATGTTGGCGATCCAACAACGTAACCGTACCGTTTTTTGGATCTAGAAGTACGATCCACCGGTCCTTATAATCGTTGCTGTTAATGTCCAATACCGCGTATTTTCCGTCCTCGCTCCAAAGAGGCCCATCAATATACCCTAACCGGTTTTTGTTTTCATAAGTCTTATCCGGATAGTCCTTGGTGTACTCAGGTACGTAATCCAAACCTTCCAAGCTGTCAAGGACTACTGGGTAGGCTTTTCTGTTGGCAATGTCATATACGAACATTTCATATTCGTAGGGTTCGTTGCCCACCTTAGATCTTGTATTTTCATCTTCGGTATAGCCCGATTCGGTAACGTAATGGGGAACAATGGTACCCTTATTGGCTTTTGGTGATTTTGCACCTATGTAAGTAATAAATTTTCCTTTGGGATCAATCCTTTGATTGTAAATCGATTTGTCTTCGGGGTCAATAGGTAAGGGTTCTTTGGCTTCCAGACGTTTGTTCATTTCCTCGGCCGCATCCTTTTTTGCTTTTCGTTCGCGCAATACCTCAAATAGGCCTAATTGATCTTCGTATAGCCATTGGTCTTTTTTACTTTTTTCGTCATCTGTTTTTTTGGACTTAATTTGGGTTAGCTGTACGGTACTCCCATTGGCGATGTTCCAAGTAAATAGACTTTTGCCCTTTTGGTAGGCCACTTTGGTGTCGTTCTCGGTGAAATGGGGGGTGCTTTCGTATTCTTCGGTCTGGGTTATTTGGGTAATGTGTCGGGTCTTAAGGTTCAACATAAATATGTCTCCCCGCTTGGCATATAATTTCATGGATCTATCCTGGTTATAGACCCCGTAAGTACTGGGTAGGGCATATTCGGTCTCAAAATCGGTTTTTACTGTCTTGTCCGATTTTAAATGGTAGTTGTAGAGGGAGTCACTTTGGGCCTTGACGGGGTTCCAATCAAAATATAGGGTCTGACCATCCACGGACCATTGCGGGTTGGAAGGAAGATGCCCCACAAAGTCATCGCCCTGCATAATTTCTTTGATCGATAACGTTGAGGTATTTCCTTGCTGGGCAAGACAAGGAGTAATGGACAATAGAAATATGCCGCACAGTAGCCAAGTGTTCTTCATTTACTTTATTTATAAGCCTAGGATGACCTTAGGTTTGGATTTGCCAGTTTTTCTTAAAACATGGAAGCGGTAAATATCCTAAATCTTGGTAAATATCACAAAGTTGTAGACAAGATATTCGGCTTTTGGAAATTATAGTGGGAGTTTGGATTGGAGGGTTTAGTGGGTAGGCCTTTCTTCAAATTCCGGGCAGTCCAATCGAATATCTGTATTCAATAATTCCTTGTCCAATAAATTGCAATAGTCCTGATCGGCCTTCCTACTGTAGAATTTACAACCATAACAGGTTCTTTGCACCGTAAGAATTCCGCTTCTATTTAATTGATAGATAAGTTTGCTAAGTGTACCGAATAGAGCTTCCAGGTCGGTCTGATGCAAAGTGGTGAGCTCAGTTTTTAAGGGATTGGCAAAATCAGATGTTTCTTCCACCATTTTTTTGCCTTCAGTGGACAAACCAATGGAATAACTTCTGCTATCGCTGGAGGAGTAGTTTTTGGTAATGAAGCCTTTCTTGTCCAATACCCTAATGGCATCGCTTATAGTAGGTTTGGTAATATTGAATTCTTTGGCCAAGTGACTTACATTACAGAACTCGGTTTTGTGGTAGGCAATAAAAATTAAGATCTGGATCTGGATGGGACTTAATCCCAATAATTTGGCCTTATCCCATAGCAAAACCTTGAATGCTTCGGATATACGTTCAAGCCCGGCAACAATTTTACTGGAAACGTCGGTCTCTTGATGGTCCGGATTAAAAATACTTTTGTCCATATAAAAAGCCTGCCGGGATTTTATCCGACAGGCAAAGTTAGTTATCCTAATTAAATTATTCGCAATTTTCCATTTCTATGATGTAATACCCTTCTTTATTGATAATATCCGCTATGGTATTTGCTGCCTGTTCCATATGGCAGAACTTGCATTCCTTGGAGGAAAGTTCAGCTGTTTTGAACGGTTTTGTGGATAGAAATTCACGACCGTATTTAAAAATACTGTCCTTATCTTCCATAGTAGCAGGTACGAGTATATCAAAATGCATGGTCTTGCCGTATTCATGGGCTACATAAGTGTCCCAAACCGATATTTTCATGGCGTTCACTGTTAAAATTTTAAAATATTAGGAATCCTAACTTTTAAGGTTAAATTTTTTTAACCCTTTACATCTGCCATGGAGGCGCCAAAGTTAATGTGCAGTACATTTCCAGTAGGGGTAACCAAAGCTGGAACCGATTTAACGCCGGCTTTTTCGGCCTCGGGAATGCGCGATTTACTGGTTCCGAAATGTACAATTTCCACATTGTCCTTTCCTACTAGTTCTAAGATCTCATGTTCTGCACTAAGGCATACGGGACATCCTGCGTGATAAAAAACGGATTTTTTCATTGTTCTAAAATTTAGGTTATAGCACTATTGCCATACAAATATAGTAAGGAATCCTAACTAAACAAATTATTATGAATATTTTAATATGAAATAAACCTAATTTGAAAGGGGTATTGGTTCTAGTTGGATTAGAATTTTCTGGAGAGCTGTTCCTGAATGCACCTGTAAAACCGGGCTTCCGGTTTCTTAAAACGATTACTCTTTAAGGTTTAATTCAAAATACTTGGCCGATTCGTGGGGATTATGGCGATAGGCAGAAATTTCTTTAAAACCATGATCAGTATACAATTTTATGGCCGATTTCATAAAGTCGGCCGTGTCCAATTTAACACTGTCGTATTGTAGTTTTCTGGCGGTATCCAGGCATTGCTTCAATAACAGTTGCCCTATGCCCAAGCCTCTGCTATTGGGTTTTACATACATTCTTTTAACTTCACAATCCTGCTGGTTGAATCTACGTATCCCAGCGATGCCAACGGCCTCCCCGTTTATATAGGCAATATATAATCCCCCATCCTCAGGATTGTACATTTCGGGCAGACCCGCCATTTCCTTGTCAAAATTTTGAAAGGATAGATCAATGCCCAGCCAGGCTACATATTCCAAAATCAACTCCTTTGCCGCTAAATAGTCGGTTGTTGTTTGGGCCAGTTTTATTTCGATCTTGGGCTTCATGCAGGATTAATCGGTAAATCTATTGGTTGAAAAGTACGGAATTATTTTGATTTTTTTCTCCTGTATTAGGCTTCTATTTTTACCAAACTCTTTTTCTTTTTATACGTCCTGCCATACCAAAGTAATATTCCGGTTACGGGCAGACTAGCGGTAAGCAGGCTCACCAAAAAGGCAATTATTTTTCCGGCAATGCCCCCTATGGCCCCAATATGGATGTCATAGTTCATTCGTAGAATTTTGTCCGCTACCTTGGCATTTTCATATTTACCGTATATACTTGGGGTTTCTATTTCCTCTAGGGTATGTTGGTCAAAAAACCGAAAGTCCGAATCGTAGTATAGACCAGAACTATTGGAAACTTCTACATAAATACTTGCATCCGGGCCTGTGGGATAGTGAAGTTCAAAACTTTCCGCATCGGGCGATGCTGCCTGAAGTTTGGGAATAAGAAGGTCAATCGGCATTACACCTTCGCCTTGGCTTGGGGAGCCAATATTTTCAGGAATTATAAATGCAGCTTCCTTGTCTCCCCCCAAAGATTTATAAAGTACATACTTCATCCAATTATAGGACATTACCGAGCCCGTAAAGGCAAGGATCAGGGCCAGTGAACATATGTAAAAACCTATTATGGTATGAAGGTCAAAGTTCTTTCGTTTCCAACGGGTAGTATCTTTCCAGCTAAACCTTAAGCGTTGTTTAAGATTTTTCCGCTTCTTAGGTACCCAAAGGAAGATTCCGGAAAGGATTATCGCCATAAATATAAGGATGGACGCTCCTACCACCTGTTCCCCAATTTCTTTTGGCAACCATAGCCGCATATGCCCTTTTAGGATAAAGGCAAAAAATCCGGATAAATGGTCATCCACCTGTATCACCTTGCCAGTATATGGATTTAGAAAAACACTTTGGTAAAATTCTGGTTGCGGGTCGTAAAAAATAACCTCAATGGCATCATCCGCCTTTTTAAATAGGGTGCCATGTATATGGTTATCGGGGAAAACCTCCTTGGCATACATTTTGGCCTCAGTAGGGGTAAGAATGGGTTCGTTTTGGGGGCTTACCTTTTTATAGTCGTCATATAGACTTTCAATCTCATCCCTAAAGGCCCAGCAACAGCCGGTAATCGCAACAATAAATACAACGATACCAGTGGTAAGGCCTAAAATTTTATGAAGTTCGAAGATAATTTTTCTGAGGTTCATTTGTGCAAGGTTGAAAATCTATATTTTTTTGCTTAAAACTTGTAGGTGAAATTGGCCAATAACACCCTTGGAGCCTGTGGATTTATAGTGGACCAGCCTTTGTAATATTCTTTGTTAAAGGCATTGTTTAGCTTTAGGCCAATGCGATATTTGTTGGCTTGGTAATAAAGAGAGGCGTTGGCTATGGTATAACTTGGCAGGATAAATTCTCCTGTGGAGGCATAGTTTATGGCAAAGCGTTCACTTGCCCCGTTAAACCCTAGTCCCATTCCAAAACCGTCCAACATACCCTCCTGTAATTCATAGTTGGCCCAAAAATTATACTGTGTTTCGGGACCGGCCTCCAGGGGTCTGCGATTCAAAATCTCGGTATTGTCAGATTTGGTGGTTTCACTATCGTTATTGCTGAAGCCGGCCCTTAGGTTCAAACCTTTAACGGGGTTGGCGTTGATTTCAATTTCAAAACCTTTGCTTTCCACTTCCCCGCCTTGAATTTTGTTAAAAGGTGAGGAGGGATCGGTGATTACACGGTCTTTTACCTTAATGTCGTAGTAACTAATGGTTGCATTTAATCTATTATTGAACAGATTGGTCTTAACTCCAAATTCCAATTGATTGGCCTGTTCCGGATCAAAGGTTTCCAGAGTCTGCGGTCCCGCGTCCGGATCCCCTACCAATTGGGGGGCAATGTTGGTAAACCCGTTTTGGTAATTGGCGAAGATAGAAAGTTGATCCAAAATTGGTTGGTAAAGCAATCCAAATTTGGGCGATAAAGTGGTTTGGTCATAATCATCCTCCACACTGGCCAAGTTGCCTTCATTGTCAAAACGATCTACCCGCAGTCCCAGCATGGCCGATAGGTTATTGCTGATATTTAGGACATCCGAGGCATAAAGACTATAAATATGATATTTGGATTTAAGGTTCCCTACGGCCTGTGAGGCCAACACGGCATCTACTGCTGCCGTAGATAGGGCATATGTATCGGTTTCCACATCGGCAGTAAAAGGATTGTCCCCATTGGACCCACCTTCTGGAGTTACATTTCCATAGAAGGCATAGCCGGTACTATTATTGATTTCCGTGGCGTTGAAATAATCCAGACCAATTACGACTCGGTTTCTAAGGGAGGCGATCTTAAAATCGCCGATAAAATTTTGCTGTATATCCGTGGTTTGGGTATTGGCGTTTTGTTTGTTGATGAACCTTGTAAAGGTATCGTTCCCTAAGATGCCATAATCGTAGAGATAGGAATAGTAGCCCTTTGTAGAAGTGGAGCTTTTGGAAAGTAAGGTCTGTGATTGCCAGGTATCGGACAATTTATAGTCCATTTCAATCCTATAATTCTGCGTCGGATTTTCCAAGCTAAGGTCATTGCTTGTAAAGGACAGTTTGTTGTTATAGTTCAACTCCTCCAGGTTTTTGGATTCTGTAGGAGCCCCTCTATTTAGAAACAAGAAGGTAGGATTGGTCTGTTCCGCCTGTGTAATTTCACCATAGAAGGAGAAGGATAATTTGTTGTTTACCTTGTAGGATAGGGAAGGGGCTACGAAAAAGGATTTTCTAAAGCCGGCATCCTGAAAACTTTGTTCTGTGGAGTAGGAGGTGTTTAGCCTAAAATATAAGTTTTCACTTTTATTGAGTGCCGTATTGAAATCGCCGGTAATCTGGTTTAGTCCGTAAGTACCGGAGGTAAAGGAAAGTTCGCCACCGCTACCGGCATACGGTTTTTTGGTAACCACATTTATTAGACCACCATAGGAGCTTACTGCATTGCCGAACAAGGTTGCGGAAGGTCCTTTTAAGACTTCTATCCGTTCTATATTTGCCGGATTTATAGTACCGTTGGTTAAACCTGGTAGGCCGTTTACCAATTGTGGTTGTACGGAGAATCCGCGCATGGAATAGTATCCGGCCCCATCACCGCCCCTACCTGTGGAGGTCCATAGGTTTTCCACTCCGGCGGCATTTTTAAGGGCATCGTCAAAGTTGGTCACTATCTGTGATTCCAAAAGATCGGTGGTAATAGTGTTGTACACCTGGGTATTTTCGATGTCCTTCAGTGGGAGTTTGGATACATAGGCCGTTTTCTTTCTTGAAAATTTATTGATGCGCTCCCCTTCAACGATTACTTCGGTGAGTATCTCGTTTCCTTCATATAAGATTAGGTCCCCAAGATCTAGTGTTTTTCCGTTGGTAACGGTAAATGGGACATCCCTGTTTCTAAACCCAAGATATGAAATGGATAAGGTGTGTGCGCCGTCGTTAAGATTGGCGATTTCAAAGTGGCCTTTTTCATCGGTCTGGGTCCCTGTTTGGGAATTCTTTACCAGAATATTTACCCCAAATAGAGGTGTTTCGGTGTTGTCCTTTATGGTTCCGCTAACGGTTGGGCCTTGTGAAAATGCTATGGAATTTAGGCAAAGGAGAAGTAGTAATGTTAGTTGGTTTTTCATCTATTCTTATTTAGACTAATAATAAATAATTGTTCGGCGACAAAAATATCTTGTAGAATTGAATTGAGCAAATTATTTATATTAAATCTAAATAAGAAAATGCTAATGGCTGATTTCCAATGGTAAAGGGGTGTTTTAAATCGTTTGGAAGAACAAATCTGTTGGCTTTTTGGGCTTTATCGCCTTATTGATTATTGATAATGGGTACGATTTCTTGGTCCATAGCTGCCAATAATTGCTAATGCGCGGCGGGGCCTCATAAACTGGTTAAGGGATATAACTTCGGTTTGAAGGTAGCCGTAAACTGGTCCTAAGCCATAATTTGGATAAAGACCGCTAATGGATAAATGAAATTTATCGAAAAAAAAGTATGATTTATGTTATAAACAACAACTAAAGTTGAAAAATTAACAAAAAACTACGCCTGTTAACGTTAACGAATAAAAAAATAATGCTAACTTTCATTGCAAAAGGGGACAAGGTATCTTTTACATGAATTGCAAATGTTGGTTTCCAACGCAAAAATGTCGAATGGGCGCTGGGCTGCTTAAAGGATTAAACGGTTTTGGATTTTAGGTCGGGCCTTTGTATAATGTCAATAAAATTAATAGTTAACGTAAATATAATTGCAAATGAAATCTACGAGAAGATCATTTATTAAAAGAACGGCTGTGGCAAGTTCTGCCGTTATTGCGGCACCTACCATAATCTCATCGACTGTTTTTGGGGCCAACGACCGTATCAATGCGGCAGTTTTGGGGGTCAATGGCCGTGGGAAAAGCCATATCCAGGGGCTCATGGCACAAAAGAATGTGCAGGTTACCACCTTGTGCGATCCGGATATGAACCTTTTAAGGGAACGCCAAAAAACGTTTAAAGAAACCTATAAGAAAGATGTTGCTTTGGAGCAAGATCTTCGTAGGGTAATGGATAATAAGGATATAGACGTGGTAAGTATTGCATCGCCAAACCACTGGCATGCCCTTTCTGTAATTTGGGCCTGTCAGGCCGGGAAGGATGTCTATGTTGAAAAACCCGGCTCCCACAATATTTGGGAAGGCCGTAAAATGGTAGAGGCAGCGGCAAAATATGATCGTATTGTACAGCACGGGGTTCAGTTAAGGAGTTCCCCTGCCGTGAACGAGGCTATTAATTTAATGCGAGACGGATATATAGGAAGGGTTTATATGGCCAGAGGTATTGTTTTTCGTTGGAGGGGCGATATCGGGGACAAAGGTTTCTCTCCCGTTCCGGCAGGAATAGACTATGACCTATGGACAGGACCAGCTCCAAAAAGGCCATTTACCAGAAATTTGGTGCACTACAATTGGCACTGGCATTGGGATTATGGCAATGGGGATGTAGGAAACCAAGGTATTCATGAAACCGATCTATGTATGTGGGGCTTGGATGTAGGGCTTCCTACAAAGATTACCTCTATGGGCGGAAAGTATCTTTGGGACGATTGCAAGGAGGTGCCAGAAGTGCTTACCTCTGTGTATAACTACCCTGAAGAAAGAAAGATCATACAGTTTGAAGTACGTCCTTGGTGTACCAATACCGAGGAAGGTGCAACCGTAGGTAACATTTTCTATGGCGATAAGGGTATATTGGTCGTAGATGGTTATGACAAGTATAAAACATATTTAGGACAGGATAGGACACCAGGTAAATCTGGCGAGGACGGTGGAGAATCTGGAAGTGGAATGGACCGTGGTGCCGGTGGAACCGACGGACATTTTGCCAATTTTATAGAGGCGGTGCGCAAGCGCGATAAAACTATCTTGAACGGGCCTGTAGAAACAGCCCATCTTTCCTCTGGCTTGGCACATTTGGGCAACATAGCCTATAGATTGGACCGTGTCCTTACATTCAATCCAAAATCCGAGTCGTTCATAAACGACCCTGAAGCGGATAAAATGTTAAGACGGGATTATAGGGAAGGATTTGAAGTTCCCGAAAATGTTTAATAACTTTATTTCGATTTATATTTAATTGTTAATGAGTTATTTATGGTAATTTTGTCCGGTCGAGCCTGCCTTCCGCAGGCAGGCTTGAGGGGACAGTAGTAATTTTTTAATTTATACTAAATCAATGTCTTGTAATTCTTTTTTATGTGGAATTCATGTATAATAGAAGGTAGCTCCAGATAATAACCATTGTAACCAAATGGTTCGTTGGAGTAATGGCAATGCCCAGGGTCTTGAATCCTGGGCATTGTTTATTTATAATAAGTTTTGGACTGTTGGGATATGTTAATGTCCCTCATTGCTATTGGTCATTCAACCCCTTGCCCTCAAGAATTTTAGGGGTATATTTTTCCACTCTGTTGGCTCTTGTGGCCGATTGCTTGGCTTGTGAGAAATACAGCAAATACCCCCTTTGTCTTCCCGGTGTTAAGCCTTGGAAGGCAGCTTTTAAATCGGGATCATTATCCAAGGCCTTTTTAAATTCAGTAGGCATATTAAATTCGGAGGTCTTTTTCAATGTCACTTCCAAGCCGGCTTTTTCTACTTCAATGGCCTCGAAAATATAGGCTTTGATAGTAGGTTTTAAATCTATGATTTCCTTTAGGCTTGTAAATCTTAGTTGACGGGCGGCTTGTACGTTCTCGGTTTGTTGGATTAACATATTGTTGGTGTCCTTTAACAGGACTCCTTTATGAAAAAGAAGGGCGCAATATTCTTTAAAACCATGGATTAAGACCACATTTTTGTCTTGGAACGTATAGCAGGGGTGCATCCATTTAAATTCCTCTGTGAGGCCGCAATCCAGGCAGATTTCCCTCAACAAAGTCATTTCCGGTTTCCATTTTTTGGCCCTGTCTAAAAATCTATCCACCACTTTTGGGTTCATAAGGTCTTATTTTGGTAAGTAACCTATAACCAGGTACTTGATTAGCGTATATGCCCTAAGTTATTAATTTTGCAGCAAAATAAGCGTCATGTTTATAGGGAACTGACTAAAATAAGTTACAAGCGAAACATTAGGACAACAAAATTGCTGACCTATACCATAGGTTTCTAATCCTTGGGTGTCTCTTCTTCTTCATCGATACCTGAAACACCCCCTGATAAAATAAATTTCATAACGGCCGAAGGATTTACATCAATTAACCTTACTTGGTTTTTAGGTACAATGAACAACTCTCCGGAAAAATTATAGGAATGAGGAAAATAAACGGCTACCTTTTCCTTTTCATCAAGGATACTTAAATCCTCTTCGGTGAGGAAACCCAACTTTTCTAAATTCGATATGGGGTTTACCAAGACCATCACGGGTTTATTAAACTTCTTTTCCTTACCAACAAAGGCTGAAAAAAGGTCGTTCAAAGCTGAAAATATCAGCTTTAGTAAAGGGGCTTTTTCAAGAATCCGTTTAAACAATACCTTAAATGGTTGTGCAAATATGCTTTGTCCTGCGATCCCGACCAAAACAAGAAATATAAAGATTACCGCCAATCCCAATCCCGGAATATCAATTTTAAAAATTTCCTCTAGCTTGTCATGCAATAGATTATCTATAAAATTGAATATGACATATATAATGTAGGCCGTGATGCCCAATGGGGCTATATATAACAAGCCTTGTAGGAAATAATTAACGATTCTTTTCATCTCTTTAAAATTTATATTAATCTAAAAATGAGGGTGACAAAAATGTTCTGCATAAAACAACCCCTACGTCCCCGCCTACAAATATTTTTTTAACGATTAGCGGACAGCTACACCTAAGCCTGTCTGCGGAAGACAGGAAGTTTAGTTGTATTTTCGCGATAATTATTGGCAGTGTATGCAAAAATTAATTTGGTCAATACTCGTTTCATAAATCAAAAATAATTGAAAATAAGTGTAATGCATAATGGCAGTCTTAGCCCCCTTAGCCATTACAATTCAATAGAACTCCCCTAACTATTGAATTTTAAGGGAATAGGGTTAGTATTTTAGATACATGATGTGGTTGGGGTTGGAGTGTGTTTCCGATATTTTAAAATTAAACTCCCCAACAATCTTAAATCCAGCTTTTAAGTAAAAGTTCAGTGCTTTTTGATTCTCTTTCCAAACAGCCAACCAAATACCTTTCTCATGGTTTTGTTTAGATAATTCAATATTAAGATCGACTAGCTTTGCACCTAAATTTTTCCCATAAAATTCTTTTAAAAGATAAAGCCTATCCAGTTTAGTAATGTTTGGATCCTTAATATTAACGTTGGAAGTGCTTAATTCAATTTTTGAAAAGCCTGCAATTTTATCATTGAAAGAGACCAGATGGTATAGGATATTTGTATTCTCAAATTCCTTATTAATGGCCGCCTTGTTATAGGTTTTTGAAATAAAGCTGTTAATATCTTCTTTTGAAGCGCTGTGTCCGTGAGATTCCCAAAAGGCTTGTTTTCCTATTTCCGCGATTAATTCGGAATGCGCAATATTTGCTTTTATTATTTTGATCATGGGGTTTGCTTACTTTTTTAGGTAAGGTAACACCTCGAATGTCACGTTCACTATAGAAGCGGACAACTGGTTTTATTTATTTTAATATTTTGACGAACTCTCCAATAACCCTCATCTCTTCACTGTTTTCTTCATTTATTATTATGTTTTTATACGAATTATCAAATGAATTTGGCCTTAGGACAATTGAAGTGTGTTGCCAACTATCTTCATGTATCACTTTTTCACTTGAATAGGTTTTAACAGTGAAAGCGGAATTGAAATCTTTATCCTGAATATCCCTGTTTTCCACTAAAACAATTTTACCATTTCTAGTTCCTCCCGTATATGTTTTAAATAAGCATATTGAACCACTTGGGATTACTCTATTCATTGATTTACCAATTACTTTACAGGCAAAATAATCGTTGTTTGGGATAATATTTTCTGGTCCTTCGATTAATGTGAAATCTTTTTCTGACTGCATTTCACTAAATGTCCCAGCTGCCGCGTAGAAATCATAAAGGGGGATGAGGTTCTTGGACTTGTTTTTATCCCATGATTCAGACACTTTGTTTTCAATGTAGACATCTTTATTGACTGGATTTAATACTTTGCCGTTAGTTATATAATGGTATACACTAGGTATAACAGGTTGCTCAAGTTGAAATTTAAAATGAACGACAGGTAGTTTAGAATCGGGCATGTAACTTTGTTCAATCGAATCAGGGATTATAGATACATCACCCATGAAATAAAAATCCGTGCCCTCGCCATCCTTCTTTTTTATAAATAACAAAATTCGATTTGAATTTATTACCTCCTTTATTTCATTACTTTCAAGTTTTCTATTTGACCTTGATTCCCATGCAAAAGTAGACGGATTAATAAAATGGTCGTTGTAATTAATCGTACTATCTATCTCGTCAGATTTATGATATGTAACAAAACATGGAGTGGCCCCAGATCTTGTGCGATAACCATATATAGTACTGCTAATATCTTTTTCCCAATTCAATAATCTACATACATCTTTACGGCTATATTTATTGTATAGAATTAGTCCGTTTTTATAGTATTCTTCTTTATACGAGTTTTTAAAAGTCTCAATGGAGTAATTAATAGAATCTATTAAAAAAAGTTTAAAAGTAGGATTGCTTAAAGTTTCCAGAAATTCGGGATAGAAATTTAAAAAGTTTCCTTTTTTGATGATGATTTTCTCTTCTTTTCGAACAAAAGAAAAGTTTATATTGGAAATACAAGATTCTATTGTTTCAGTACTTGGGGTATATTTATAAAGGTTAAAAATAATATTTTTGAATTCTGATATATCCAGTTCTTTTTTTAGTATCAATTCTTTCAGAATTAAACTTTCTTCAACTCTTTTAGAATTATTTATTTCCTTGGAGAATAGCTCCAAAAGTTTAACCTGCTTTTTCGATAATTTAAAGTGATGTTCATTTTCGACTTTGACAACGAAATTATAATAGGAATTGGAATAATTAACATATAAATAAGGGTCTCTAGAACCATGTTCAATAAAATCCATCATCATTGGAATTCTGCCTAACTTGAATTTCAAAAGGTTATAATCTTTTTTCAAGTCCGATAACAACTGCATTTTCGCAGAATCAATGGATTGAAATATTCTTTCTTTAGTGATTTCATCAAAATTAATAGTTGAAGACCCAGGAATCATCCGGCTACCTTCGGTAATTAATTTGCGCAAGGAGTCTTTGTTGTAGGATGTATCTCCATACAATGCAATAGGGATGAGATAATTATTTTCATAATTACCAATGAAATCTATAACGGTTAAATAGCTCTTTCCATCAACCTTTCTTAATCCTCTCCCTAATTGTTGAATAAAGATAATTGCTGATTCTGTTGGGCGAAGCATAATAATTTGATTGATTTTTGGAATGTCAATCCCTTCATTGAAAATATCAACCGTAAAAATGTAATCTAGTTTTTCATTCAAATTATCGGATTCTAACTTTTCTATGGAATAAGCTCTTTCTTGTTCAGAACTATCACCCGTCAAAGCAACTGTTTTATAGCCTTTTAAATTAAATAAAGTAGATAGTTCAATAGCTTCATCCTTTCTTGAACAAAAAATTAGGCCTCTAGTTATTCCATTATCACTACCGTAAAAATTTGCCTGCTCGATGATCCTATCAACTCTTTCTTTGGAAACCAATAGGTTAAAGTCCGACTTATTATCAATGGCATTGTCGTCAATTGATAAATCTGTTACTCCATAATAATGAAATGAACTGAGCATTTCCTCTTCCATTGCCCTATTTAGTCTAATTTCATAGGCAATGTTGTGGTCAAACAATTGAAATATGTCATTACCATCAGTTCTTTCAGGAGTGGCTGTCATTCCTAAAAGAAATTTGGGTTCAAAGTGATCTATCAACCGTAAATAAGAATCTGCACCTGATCTATGGGTTTCATCAATAATAATATAATCAAAATGGTTTTTCGAGAAGTTTTCTAGATCTGTCGATTTGGATATAGTTTGAATTGTTGAAAACACGAAATCTTTATCTAATTCCCTATTTTCACCCGAATACAAACCCATAGTTTTATCCTCGCCGAAAACACTTCTAAATGTATTTAATGAATCTTTTGCAATGGTTAACCTATGTACTACAAACAATAATTTTTTTGGTTCAAAGGCTTTGGCATCGAATGCGGATAAATAAGTCTTACCTGTTCCCGTTGCAGAAATTATCAAAGCTTTTTTCTTATTTTCCGCTCGTAAATTATGTAGATTTTTCAATGCTTCTCTTTGCATTGAATTTGGAGTTATATTGGTTTCTGGTTCAATGAATCCTTCAATATTGTTTTGCTTCTCTGATAGAAACTGCTTCTTATATACTTCATCATATGACGAAATAAATTGTTCCGTTACAGGTGTTCCTTTTTCAAAATCTGCTTGAAATTCAGATAGTACTTTTTCAACAAGTCCACTTTCATCTAGTGCGGAGACTTTTATATTCCATTCTTTGTTGGTGCATAAGGCTTGGGCTGTTAAATTACTGCTGCCAACAATTAGATTATAATGTTCATTATTTTTAAAGATATATCCTTTGGCATGCGCATTTCCTGAAGTTGCAATTCTTAGGTCTATGTTTTTAAACTGGACTAATCTTTTCAGTGCTTCAGGTTGTGTGAAGTTTAAATATTGAGAGACTAGAATTTCGCCCTTTATATTTCGGTTTTCAAGTTCTTTAAGCTTGTTGATTATTGTTGCAACTCCACTTGTCGTTACAAATGCGACGGATATATAAAACCTACTACAATTTTCAAGTTCATGAATAATAGTTGAAAGTACCTTCTTAGGTGGATTTTTTTTATTGACCAGTAACTCTGGTTGATAATCAATATTTGATAACACGGTTTTATCCACATACCCTGTTTGTAAACTGGCACTGAAAATTTGAGTTAGTTTATCCATTCATTACCAATTTATTTACTATTGGAATATCAGCCGCTGCCCAATCGAGTTTTTTAAGTTCATCAGGTGTTAACCATTCTTGACCAATATGTTCGTGAAGCGTTACTTCCTTGGATTCTGCTTCACAAATAAAACTGTGCATTGTTAGTTCAAAATCTGGATATTCATGAACAACAGTTAGGTAATGGGATTTGATATTTGTAGAAATATTTAATTCTTCAATTAATTCTCTATGCAAAGCTTCCTTTTGTGTTTCGCCTTTTTCAATTTTTCCTCCAGGAAATTCAAATTTCTCTGAAATATATTGAAGTTTGTTTTTTGGTCTTTGAACACAAAGAATCTGATTTTGAAAATGAATTATTCCAGCAACAACTTCAATCTTTTTCATTATTAACTTCTGTTTTTATTTAATATGGTGAAAATCTGTTTGTATACAATTAATGGCAATATTCAAGCGCCTAATTTAGCAATTACAAACCGAATAGAAAATCCGTCCTGCCACCTATTTTGCCACTAGGGAATTTTCTTAAGTAAGCTTGCCTGGCAATTAGGTTTAATTGTTATTGTAGTACGCTATTTTTTTAAACAAATTTTGGATTCACCTTAATTTGTCCCTTAATTGCTTTTGCAATAGCACAATTACGTTGATTACATCAGCATTATCTCCTTCTGCTTACAAACGCAAACCTAAGGTTCATTCTTCGGGCAGTTATAAAAATTTAATTTACAATTTTAATTGAAAAGCAGGGGTTAGGGATTGCCAAAATATCTTTTTCTTAATTAGTAGTGCCAGAGCGGGGTATTTTCTATCTTTGCGCCATGGTAAAAGAAGATGTTTTAGCGTTGGTAGATCAAGGCCTTATGCTGCCTCTAATGGAGGAGTTTTACACTATTCAGGGTGAAGGTTTCCATAAGGGGACCGCGGCTTATTTTATTCGTGTGGGCGGCTGCGATGTGGGGTGCCATTGGTGCGATGTAAAGGAAAGTTGGAATGCGGAAACCCATCCTCCAACAGGGATAGACCATATTGTAACCAATGCGGCCAAATATTCCGATACCATAGTCATTACCGGGGGAGAACCCCTTACCTGGGATATGGGGCCCCTAACGAAAGCTCTAAAGGCTAAAAACCTTAAGACCCATATAGAGACTTCCGGAGCCTATCCGCTTTCGGGAACCTGGGACTGGATCTGTCTGTCCCCTAAAAAGAACAAGTTGCCAGAAGGGATTATCTATGACAAGGCGCATGAACTAAAGATGATCGTGTACAATAAGCACGACTTTATTTTTGCCGAGGAACAGGCGGCCAAGACCAATAAGGATTGTATTTTGTACCTGCAGCCGGAATGGAGCGTAAGGGACAAGGTTGTTCCTTGGATCGTAGAGTATGTTATGCAAAACCCCAAGTGGAAAGTGTCCCTACAGACCCATAAGTATTTGAATATTCCCTAAACGTAAGTTGAATGTTCAAAGTTGGAAAGTTTAAAGTTAAAGATCTTTGAATACAGGATGCTCACTACTACTTAATAAACCTATTTCCTAAACCATAAGCTGGCACCCCTTCCGTCTCCTCTCCTGATAGTTGAGGACCCACCTTCCCCTAGTTAGGGGAAGGAGCCTTTTTTAGCGTGATTGCAATTTTTGCTGTCTACTACGATTTCTATTACGTCTACCTAGAGGCCGGTAGACAGGCCTGCCTGCAGTTATGTAGGCCGAATCCCCTAAATGACTTTCGATTTATATCCTCTAGTCTCTAGTCTCTAGATTCTAGTTTCTTTTTTCTCATTACTGTTCACCTTTTACCACCACAGCAATAAACAGATTGCCGCGCTGCGCCTGCCTAGGCGGCAGACTGGCTCGCAATGACGGCAACTACTTTGAACGTCTAAGATCTTGTCTACAGATTCTAGTTTCTTTTTTCTCACTACTGTTCACCTTTTACCACCACAGCAATAAACAGATTGCCGCGATGCGCCTGCCTAGGCGGCAGACTGGCTCGCAATGACGGCAACTACTTTGAACGTCTAAGATCTAGTCTCCAGATGCTAGGTTCTTTTTTCTCACTATTGATCACCTTTTACCGCCACAGCAATAAACAGATTGCCGCGCTTTGCTCGCAATGACGGAAACGGCTTTGAACCTTGAACTTTCCAACTTTGGACTTTAAACACAGCCTCACTGTTTCCTATGTGCCAATACAATAGGGGGTTGGCCGTTGAACGGATTCTGCATTCTGCCAATGGTCTTGGCATCCATACCAGAGGCCCTTATAACGCTCTTGTCCCCATAGCGTTCCCTAATCTTGTCCAAGGCGTTGTATAGGTTTAATATTTCCTCGGTATCATCAAATAGATCTATCTGGTAGTTGCCCTGAACCAAGTGACTGAAACGAATACCGATAAGCCTAATCAACAGCCTTTTGTTGTAAAGTGTATTGAACAGGTCCAAAATCTTGGGAATCAGAATATGGTCCGCACTGGTATACGGAATCTTTAATTGTTTGGAATAGGTATTAAAATCCGAATAGCGAATTTTTACCGCAATGCAGGCAGTAAGTTTTTTTCCCCTCCGCAACTGATAGGCCAGATTCTCGGTCATGGCAATAAGGATTCCCCGCAGTTTAATGACATCTATGGTATCCCTCTCAAAAGTACGTTCGGTGGAAATGGATTTACGTTCGGAAAAAGGGATGACAGGGGTGTTGTCTATACCATTGGCCCGCTTCCATATTACGCCCCCATTGGCACCCAATACCCGCTGCATCATATCCATGGGCATTTCTTGAATGGTCTTTATTTGCCGTAACCCCAAATTTCTTAGGGTCTGATAGGTCTTGTCACCTACCATAGGTATTTTTTTAATGGATAAGGGCGCTAAAAAAGGTTTCTCGTGGCCTATATCTATCTTCAGTTCATTGTTGGGTTTGGCCTCATTGGTGGCTACTTTGGATACTACCTTGTTTACCGACAGGCCAAAGGAAATGGGAAGTCCGGTTTCCTTGATAATTTTATGGCGTAGCTCGGTAGAATATTGGTGGCAACCATAAAACCGGTCCATTCCCGTAAGATCTGCATAAAATTCATCTATGCTTGATTTTTCGAAGACTGGTACCTGCTCTTTGATAATATCGGTTACGATATCCGAATGTTTGCTATAGGTTCCCGCATTCCCTTTTATGATAATGGCTTCCGGACAGAGTTCTTTGGCCATTTTCATAGGCATGCCGGAATGCACCCCAAAACCTCTGGTCTCGTAGCTGCAGGCGGCCACCACGCCTCTGTCGCTAACGCCACCAACGAGTATGGGCCTATGCTCCAATTTACTGTCCTGAAGTCGCTCTACGGATACAAAAAAGGTATCCAAATCCAAATGAAGTATTGTCTTGTTCATTGCACACCAAAAAAAGGTATGCTAAATTATGGAATATTTCCAATATTTTGGATAATATCCATAATTTATTTAAAAGCAACTTATCATTGGATCAACATCAAAAAAAACATCTGTCAAGGTTATATTGTTCAAGTGGGGGAACTACATAACATTAAAAAAATAGTGTAAAATTGAAAGTTTGCAGAACCTAATGTTTTTGCAACAAAATAATACTATTCAAAGGTATATAGCAGGATCGAGAACAAGGCAAGGAAAAAGCAAAGGAAGACCAAGATCAATAACAATTTTAGTGTCATTGGAACCTCGATTCCATCACTTTTTCCTACCAATAATTCCCTTAAATACTGCATGCCTTTCATATTAATTAATGCATTTCTTCTTAATTAGTCCCAAGCAAATCCGGTTACCAGTCTAAAAATGAAAGCGTACAATACTACGGCAAACATAGCTACACTGAACCATAAGAAAGCTTTGAAATAATTTCTGACAATAATGCTTCCTAGGTTTTTGAATCCTTCGGCATAAATTTCTTTAACGAGTAATAATGTCTTCATATCTTTTATTTAATGTTATAGGGCAAAATTCGACCAGCCTTGCCCTAAACAGAAATTTAGTGGTTAAAAGGGAGAAAAAATGGTTAAAAAACGAATGGGGAATTTTTGTTCGGATGAATGGTTATTTACCAAGGATAAACCGCAGTTGACGTACTAAACACAAATAGTGTTTCAAGGATGTTAATGGTAGTTTGGCAGATTGCAGTTGGTCTATCTTAGTCCGAAAATAATTGGCCCAAGCAAGATTGGTCCAAGATCCAACCCATGGAGAAAGTAAGGGTATTGATTTGTCCGGTACTGGGCAGTCCTAAGAATTTAATACAACAAAGCACTTTCCAAATAGGTGAAAAGTGCTTTGTTAATTACAGGAGCCTATTAATAGTATTAACCTATCTGAGTGTTGCGCATTAACCCTTCCTGTGCCACAGAGGCTACCAGAACACCATTTCTGTCAAAAATACTGCCCCTGGAAAAACCTCTGGAATTACAGGCACTGGGACTGTCCATAGTGTATAAAAGCCATTCGTCTATTTTAAAATTCCTGTGGAACCAAATAGCATGGTCTATACTGGCATAAAAGGTCTTTCCCTTTCTAAGTTCTTCGCGATGGGGGAGGGAGGCGGTGGTAAGAATGTTGTAATCGGAGGCATAGGCCAATAATTGTTGCTGTAGGGGCAAATCGGCATTTACCTTTTCCGTAGCGCGCATCCACATATGGTTGAATGGCGGGCCGTCTTTGGCAAGTAGGGAGGTTAACCGTTCAACGGGCTTAAATTCAAATACTTTGGGATGGGTAAGCTTTATAAGATTATAGGAGTCCGGATCCGTTTTTTTCATTTCCTCAATTTGCTCCAAGCTGTTCATCAACTTTTTGGGGGTAATTAAATTGGGCATGGTGATCTGGTGCTCCACACCATCTTCCTTGACCTGAAAGGATGCTGCCATATTAAATATGGCCTTGCCGTTTTGTTTTGCTACCACTCTACGTGTGGTAAAACTACGTCCGTCCCTCAGACAATCTACTTCATAGGTAATGGGAATGCTCAGGTCTCCCCCCAGAATAAAATAGCCGTGCATGGAATGGGCCATCTTATCATCGGAGACTGTTTGGTAGGCGGCGTGCAATGACTGACCCAAAACCTGTCCCCCAAAAACCCTGCCCCAGGGGGCCTGATAGTTTTGTCCCACAAAGGTATTGTCATTGATTCTTTCCAACGTTAATAATTGTATTAGTTCTTCTAAGTTGCTCATGTTCTGTTATCGATTCAAAATTACGCTAAGTGATCAGCAATAGATTACAAAGGTATATTACCGTGTTTTTTCTTTGGCAGATGCACCACTTTATTTTCCAGCAGCGCAAAGGCTCTTATTAATTTCCTGCGGGTATCCTTGGGAAGGATTACTTCATCTATAAACCCTCTTTCCGCTGCGCTATACGGATTGGCGAACTTATCGGCATATTCCTCCTCTTTTTCCTTTAGTTTGGCCTCGGGATCCTCTGCAGAATCTATTTCTTTCCTAAAGATGATCTCACTAGCTCCTTTGGCACCCATTACCGCAATTTCGGCACCGGGCCATGCATAGTTAAGGTCGGCCCCAATATGTTTGGAGTTCATCACATCATAGGCGCCACCGTAGGCCTTTCGGGTAATAACGGTTACTTTGGGAACCGTGGCCTCACTAAGGGCATAGAGCAGCTTGGCACCATTGGTTATTATGCCGTTCCATTCCTGATCGGTACCTGGCAGGAATCCGGGAACATCTACCAATACCAAAAGCGGAATATTGAAACAATCACAAAAACGGGTAAATCGCGCCGCTTTTTTGGAACTGTTTACATCCAAGACCCCGGCAAGACTCATGGGCTGATTGGCAACGATCCCGATACTTTTTCCCGCCAATCTGGCAAAGCCCACGACTATATTTTCGGCATAATGCTTATGGACCTCAAAGAATGGGGAATCGTCTATGATTTCATTGATGATATGCCTCATATCATAGGGCTGATTGGAATTTTCCGGTATAATGGTTTCCAGCTTTTCCCGGATCTCGGTATTTAGGGAATAGGGGAGTGGCTGTGGCACTTCCTCACAATTTTGGGGCAAGAAACCAATGAGTTCCTTAATCTGCGCAATGCACTCCAAGTCGTTTTCCGCTGTAAAATGGGTGACCCCGGATTTGGTGGCATGGGTCATTGCCCCGCCCAATTCTTCGGAACTAACGGCTTCATTGGTCACAGTTTTAACCACATTGGGTCCGGTGACGAACATATAGCTTGAATTTTCCACCATCAGGGTAAAGTCGGTCATAGCCGGGGAGTAGACTGCTCCCCCGGCACAAGGGCCCATAATGGCGGATATTTGCGGAATAACCCCGGAGGCCATTACATTCCGGTGAAAGATATCGGCATAGCCGCCAAGCGATCTTACCCCTTCCTGTATTCTTGCGCCGCCGCTATCGTTCAATCCAATAATGGGCACTCCTATTTTCATGGCCATATCCATTACCTTGCATATTTTTTCGGCATGGGTCTCGGAAAGAGAACCTCCAAATACGGTAAAATCCTGAGCAAAAACACAGACCTGTCTACCAGCAATTGTTCCATAACCCGTGACTACCCCATCTCCATAAAATATTTGTTTGCCCATACCAAAGTCTTTGGTCCTATGGGTTACCAGGGTACCCAATTCTTCAAACGAACCTTCGTCCAACAGAAAATGAATTCGTTCACGTGCAGTAAGCTTGCCTTTGGAATGTTGGGTTTCAATACGTTTTTGGCCGCCACCCAATTTTGCCTTGGCAATTTTATCTTCCAGTGTTTTTATGTTTTCCTTCATTAGGTAATACTTTTTGCCATTTAAAAATTTTGGTCCATGTGGCGTTTATCTCTTGGTTCTTTTAAAGGACCAATTGGAGTTTTTATAGGCGGGAAGCTTTAGTTGCTCCTGGTGCTCCAAGAACAGTTTTAATCCTACCATAGCTGCAATTTCACGCTCCTCTGTATATTGTTGGTGCAGCAGTTCCGGAGTATAGAAATTCTTAACAAAATGGGTGTCGAAATTCCCGGAAGTAAAGGCCTCATGTTCACAGACAAACTTCCCAAAGGCTAGGGTAGTGGATATTCCCTTTATCTTATATTCCGATATGGCATTGATCATTAGTTGAATGGCTTCTTCCCTGTCTTTGCCATATGTAATTAATTTGGCCAACATGGGGTCGTAATAAATGGGTATGGTCATACCTTCCTCAAAACCGTCATCCAATCTTATTCCTTTGCCCTCCGGACGCCTATAGGTTTCCAAAGTACCCATGCTGGGTAGAAAATTGTCCAATGGATCTTCGGCATAGACCCTAACTTCCAGGGCATGTCCCTTTATACTTAAATTTTCCTGTGAAAATGCCAGTTTTTCATTTCTGGCAATTCTGATCTGTTGTTCCACCAAATCTATGCCGGTAATTAGTTCTGTTACAGGATGTTCTACCTGTAGGCGGGTGTTCATTTCCAAAAAATAGAAATTTTTATCACTGTCCAAGAGGAATTCCACCGTTCCTGCCCCTACATAGTCGCAGGCCTTGGCTACTTTTATGGCAGCTTCTCCCATGGCGGCTCTTATTTTTGGGGTCAATATGGCCGATGGAGCTTCTTCCACTACCTTTTGATGTCTTCTTTGTATACTGCATTCCCTTTCAAAAAGATGTATAATATGGCCAAAATTATCGGCCAATATCTGGATTTCTATATGTCTGGGAGATTCAATGTATTTCTCCAAAAAGACGGCACCGTCTCCAAAGGCTGCCTTGGCCTCGCTAATGGCACGTTCCATTTGCTCCTCTAATTCCGATGGCTGTTGCACCACCCTCATTCCTTTACCGCCACCACCGGCGGAGGCTTTTATTAAAATGGGGAACCCGATCTCTTCGGAAACTTTCCGGGCCAGGGTAATATCGGTAATGGATTCTTCAATTCCAGGTACCATGGGAATATTGTAGGCCTTTACAGCCTCCTTGGCTGCCAATTTATTGCCCATAACCTTTATGGCATGGGGTTTAGGGCCTATAAAGGTAATTCCGTTATCGGCTACCAGTTGGGCAAAAACGGTGTTCTCACTTAAAAACCCATAACCTGGATGGATAGCTTGGGCCTTGGTCTGTAAGGCTGCCTCCACAATTTTGTCCATATTCAAGTAAGATTCTGAAGAAGGTGAATTTCCCAAATGCACTGCTTCATCGGCAAATCTTACATGGGGCGACTCCCGATCGGCATCAGAATAGACCGCTACTGTTTTTATTCCCATATTTTGCGCCGTCCGCATGATGCGTAAAGCTATTTCTCCCCGGTTAGCTACCAATATTTTTTTTATCTCCATACTAAGGCTATTCCATTTCAATAATTAGCTGTCCTTTGTCAACTGCATCATTAACATTGACTTCAATATTCTTTACAACGCCTTCTCCCGGGGAAGTGATGATATTTTCCATTTTCATGGCCGATAGCACAATCAGCGGGGTGCCCGCTTCTACCTTTTGTCCTACCTTGGCCATAACATCTATAATGAGTCCGGGCATGGGGGCCTTAATATTATTTATTTTATGGGTTTTGGTAGTCAACAATCCCATTTTGTCTACCATTTGATCATACTCATCTGCTAGGACCATTGCATAACTATCCCCATTTACCTCTATGGTCATAGTTTTGTTGGCATAATCGGTATTCAAGATTTTGATCTTATAAGAGCGGTTGTGCCTTAGGGCATGAAATTGCTGATTGCCTATGGGAACAATATCCAAGGAAGCAATATCCTCGGGACTTAAAATGAATTTTTCCTTATCGATACTAATATCGTAGTTGGCCATAAAAAACGGGTTCACAATTGGGCCCAAGCTTATTTTGTTAAGACCATGGCCGCGATTAATAATAAAATAATAGAGGATTAAAAAGTTCTGGTTAAATGTAAAATGGCAATAAACCCTTCCATATTGTTCCAAACCTTATTTATCCCAAACTTGGCCTTCAATTTTAAGATTGAAAGTAAATTGAAATGGCCCTAAAATTTTCGGGACCAATAGTACCAATGTTTCTGTTTAACTGCTTTTACTAAGATATGTAAAAGATTTAAAAGACAGATACTGCCGAGCCAATTCCCGGTTTCCGGGAATTATTTTATCTATGGGGTTGAAGGGGCATTGTTTTGAAAAACAATTGTTTAGGGTTTAACTCAGGGAGTTATTATAAAATAAGAACGCTGTTATAGGTTTCATTCCGATAAAAAGGTAAAAAAAAGGACAATTTTATCCTTAATATGATTTTTATCATGTTTTTTGTTTCAATGGCAACCTAATTTTGTCCCAATAAATTGTTAAAAATCGCAAATTATGTATAAATCTTTCTAAGCAACAACGATCAATATCAATATTACGAATATTTAAAAACGACCTATAAACAACAAATAAAAATAAAGTGATGAAAATAATTTTAAAAAGTAGCGCAGTTCTTTTTTCAGTTTTAATGATGAGCTGTGGAGGTAAGGAAGAAAAGAAAAAAGAAGGTTTTAGTGTGGACAGGGCAAAAACCACAACGGAACAACCTGCACCAGCGCCTGCGGCAACAGATACAAAACCCTCTGAGACCGTAGATCTAACAAACAAAGGAGTGGGGCCAATTACCTCGATAAGCTTGGCGGCCGAAGTAGATCAAGAGATGGCTAAAAAAGGTGAAGAAATTTACAACCAAATGTGTTTGGCCTGTCATAGGGTGGATAAAAAATTCATAGGGCCGGCCCCAAAAGGTGTTTTGGAAAGACGTAGCCCTGAATGGGTCATGAACATGATCCTGAATCCTGAAGGTATGGTTAAGGAAGATCCATTGGCAAAAGCTTTGTTGGCCGAATTTAACGGTGCTCCTATGGCCAATCAAGGTCTTACCGAAGAACAGGCCAGAGCAGTATTGGAATACTTTAGAACCTTATAATAAATACATAGTATTATGTTCCCGACAACCAATTTAAAATCATTTATGTTATCGTTTCTTATGTTGAGCGTTTTGTTCAGTTGTAAAAACGAACCCAAGACGGCAACGTCCCCTACTCAGGATAAAGCTGGGACGGAGGAAGTTGAAAAACAGGGCCAGGCCTTTATCGACGATGATGGTTCCACGCCCAATGTTCTGCAGATTGCCATAGGTTCCCCCGACCATACTACTTTGGTGGCAGCGGTCCAGGCCGCAGGATTGGAAAACGCCTTGGTAAATGCAGGTCCCCTAATGGTATTTGCCCCTACCAATGAGGCTTTTGCCGCACTACCTGCAGGTACTGTGGAGGATCTTTTAAAACCGGAGAACAAAGATGCTTTGGCCAATATTCTAAAATATCATGTTACCGCTGGTAATTACAGCAAGGAATTCTTAATGAAGTTTAAAAAATTGGGGCAGGCCAATGATCAGAACGCCACGGTTGAGGTAGTAGGAGACGATGTGTTGGTCGGTGGTGCCAAAATTTTGGCCAGTGTACCTGCGGGCAACGGAATTGTACATGTGGTAGACAAAGTAATGTTGCCCCCAACAGAATAATTATAGAACTCAATAATCAATTAAATCAAAAACAATGAAAAAGCATACCTATTTAGTATTAGGACTCCTGGGCTTTGCCGCCCTATTGACTAGTTGCGGTAACGGCAACCAGGGCAAAGGTTCTTCCGGAGCATTGAATTCGAGCAATGCCGAAAAAGTCTATGTAGCCCCTGGGGAACATGACGAGTTTTACGCTTTTATGTCCGGGGGATATAGTGGCAACCTAACAGTTTATGGCCTGCCGTCTGGACGTATGTTCAAGGAAATCCCCGTGTTCTCTCAGTTTGCCACCTCAGGCTACGGCTATTCAGAGGAGACCAAGCCAATGTTGAACACCTCTTTTGGTTTTGTGCCATGGGATGACTCCCACCACCCGGATATTAGCCAAACCAATGGTGAATTGGATGGAAGATGGATATTCATAAACGGAAACAACACGCCAAGGATTGCAAGGATAAGCCTTACGACCTTTGAAACAGAGGAAATCATTGAGGTACCCAATAGTGCCGGTAACCACAGTTCGTCTTTCATTACCGAAAACACCGAATATGTCGTTGCAGGAACCCGTTTTTCAGTACCCGTTCCTCAGGCAGATATGCCAATTAAGGAATACAAGGGCAATTTTAAGGGCGCCTTATCCTTTATTAGTGTAGATCCGGAACATGGTCATATGGATATTAAATTCCAAATATTGATGCCTGGGTTTAACTATGATCTATCACATCCTGGACGTGGAAAATCTCATGGTTGGTTCTTCTTTACCACTTATAATACTGAAGAAGCTAACTCGCTTTTAGAGGTTAACGCATCTCAAAATGACAAGGATTTTATTGCAGCTATAAACTGGAAAAAAATCGAAGAATACGTAAACAATGGAGGAGGTACAAAAATGCCTGCAAATTACGCTCATAACGTATATGATGAGTCTACACATACAGCCACTTCAACTATGAAAAAAGAGGTGTTGACCGTAGATCCTACCAAAATACCTGGAGCGGTATTTTTCTTACCCACTCCAAAATCACCTCACGGTTGTGATGTAGATCCTTCTGGCGAATATATTATTGGTAACGGAAAGCTGTCGGCAGATTTAACAGTACACTCTTTTGATAAAATGATCGCTGCCATTGAGGGTAAAAAGTTTGATGGAGAAGCCTATGGCATTCCTATCCTAAAATTTGAGGACGTACTTGCCGGAACTGTAAAAAGTGGTGGTCTTGGGCCATTACATACCGAATTTGACGGTGAGGGTAATGCCTATACTACCTTCTTTATCTCCTCAGAGGTGGTGATGTGGAAATTGGGAACTTGGGAAGTCATCGACAGAAAACCTACCTACTATTCTGTTGGCCACTTGATGATACCTGGTGGTAACTCCAGAAAACCCTTTGGTAAATACGTGGTAGCCATGAACAAGATTACCAAGGATAGATATCTGCCCACAGGTCCGGAATTGGAGCATTCTGCCCAATTGTACGATATTTCAGGGGATAAAATGGAACTTATCTATGATTTCCCAACTCATGGAGAGCCACATTATGCGGCAGGAATCCCTGCTGAGATCCTAGCGCCAAAATCGCAAAAGATCTATAAGCTGGCAGAAAACAAACACCCATATGCTACCTTAGGGCCAGCTGATGCCAAGGTTGTTCGTGATGGAAAGGATGTACATATTTACATGTCCACCATACGAAGTCATTTCACCCCTGATAACATTGAAGGTGTCAAGGTAGGCGACAAAGTATATTTCCATATAACCAATCAAGAACAGGATTTTGATGTACCACACGGTTTTGCCGTAATAGGTGCCAACACCTCCGAATTGTTGGTTATGCCGGGTCAGACCAAGACAATAATTTGGGAACCTAAGCAAGTTGGGGTATGGCCGTTCTATTGTACCGATTTCTGTTCTGCACTTCACCAAGAGATGCAGGGTTATGTTAGGGTTTCACCAGCAAATTCCAACATAGAGCTATCCTGGTCCCTAGGCGAATAAGATTACTTATTATTAGTTTTTAAGATGAAAAGCGGGTCTGGTTTAAGAAACTGCCCGCTTTTTTAACAAGTTGAAGAAGGGGACAACCATCCAATACATTTTTCGATTTGTAAATAATAAAATGACGATAAGAAATGAAAAATGCAAGTATAATAATGATCATTGGCCCATTATTTTTATTGGGATTGTTTGCCTTTCCTCTATGGAACATTATGCTGGGGGCACCGCAATATCCAGAACCATTGGGCATGAATATTCATATTTCGGGAATAGAGGGTGTCTCTGAATTTGATTTACAGAATATAGACGGATTAAATCACTATATTGGTATGAAGACTATTCCAAAATCCGGGGAAATGTGGGAATTTGGTGTTTTTCCCAAGGTTATCATTGGAATGGTGGTACTTGGAGTGCTTATAGGACTATTGGGATTCTTTGGAAAAGTGGATTTTAAATGGTTTTTGGGCTGGTTTGTCTTGATGTCCGTTTTGGGCGTTCTGGGTATGTACGACTTTAATGAATGGCTTACGGATTACGGTTCCAACTTGGATCCACATGCCATTATAAAGGTTATCAATGAGGATGGAACCCCTATGACTTATAAACCACCCTTGTTGGGATATCAAAAAATGTTGAATTTTGATGTTACATCCCTTCCAAGTATTGGTGCCTATATGATGTTTGTTGGAATGTCACTTACATTGGTAGCGGCCTATATTGGTTGGAAGAGCAAGAAATCAGGGGCAAAACAGCAATTAAAAAAAGCGGTAGCTGCATAATTTTTAGTACTTAATATATGGCGAACTACAGAATAGTTGTGTTTTTGTTTTTATTGTTGGCAGTTTCCTGCAATGTTGGTCCTAAACCTATTGCCTATGGATCTGATGGATGTCATTTTTGTAGTATGACCATTGTAGACCGGCAACATGCAGCTGAAATTGTTACGGATAAGGGTAAGGCCTTTAAGTTCGATTCCAGTGAATGTATGATGAATCACCTTAAGGACATAGACCAGGAGCAAGTAGCCCTTTATTTGGTCAATGATTACAATCAGCCTGGGGAATTGATAAATGCAACAAAAGCTACCTATCTGATCAGCGATCGCATTCCCAGTCCCATGGGCGAATTTTTAACGGCCTTTAAAACGGAACAAGCAGCAGTGGATGCACTAATGACTTATGAGGGGGACCTATTGACCTGGGAACAGTTAAAACTAAGATTTCAATTATAGACATCCAAAAAGCAGCCCATGGGTTTGCTTTGGAAGCTAAATAAGAACAGGCTTATATTTTTCTTCTGCCATTTATAGGTGTAGGGAAATAATTGGCCTAAAAAAATAATGACTATGTACACCATTAGTGATGAGATAAAAAATCAGGAATACAATCAACTTCAGGTAAATAAATTGGTGAAAACAGATGCTTTGGAGATTTTGAATATTAGCTTGGAAAAGGATGCCATTTTCCCGGAACACACCGCCCCTACGGATGCCCAATTGATTGTTTTGGAAGGAAGGATAATCTTTCATATCAATGGCAAATCCTATTTCATAAGTGGGCATCAACACTTTAGTTTTCCCAAAAACGTGCCGCATTGGGTATCGGCCGAAGAAAATTCAAAATTTCTGATTATTAGATAATGGGAAGGATAGGAGTACTTTACTGCTTTCTATTATTGCTTTTTGCTAATCATTTACGGGCTGGGACCATCACGGTCTGCGTATCCTGTGAGGTGAAAACCATAAAGGAAGGCATAGCCGTAGCTGCCGATTTTGATACACTTTTGATCAAAAAAGGAACGTACAAGGAATTCAATATCCAAGTAACCAAACCCTTGACCATTATCGGGGAGAACTATCCCGTAATTGATGGCGAAGATAATGGGGAGATTATAACCATAGTTTCGGACAATGTAACCATAGATGGCCTGTTCATCATAAATGTTGGTACTAGTTATACGGCAGATTATGCCGCTATCAGGGTGGTGCAGAGCGAAAACTTTTTAATACAGAATGTGGTGCTGGAAAAGCTGTTTTTCGGTATTTATTTGGAGAAGAGCAAAAACGGCAGGGTATATCATAATAAGATCATCGGGGATGCCGTGGACGAGTATAATTCAGGGAATGGCATACAATTATGGTATTCACAGAATATAGTTGTGGAGCGCAATATTGTTCAACATGTAAGGGATGGTATCTACCTGGAGTTCTCGGACAATATCACCATTGAAAACAACATTAGTTCGGACAACCTTCGTTATGGGCTGCACTTTATGTTCTCCAATGATGACATTTATAAGGACAATACCTTTGAGAACAACGGGGCAGGGGTAGCGGTCATGTTTTCCAAAAGGATAAAAATGTTGGGAAATACCTTTAAAAAGAATTGGGGAACCACTTCCTTTGGTGTGTTGTTAAAAGAGATCAATGATGCAGAAATTACAGGCAATACCTTTGAGGAAAATACAGTGGGTATAAGTATTGAAGGCTCTAATAGGATAAATTATTCAAAAAATAATTTCATAAAAAATGGATGGGCCATAAAAGTACGTGGAGCCTGTTATTCCAATACCTTTATCCATAATAACTTTATGTACAACTCCTTTGATCTGGCCTACAACAGCAATTTGAACGATAATATTTTTGAGGAAAACTTTTGGAGCGACTATACAGGTTACGATCTGGATAGGAACGGCACTGGCGATATTCCCTACAGACCGGTAAAATTATTTTCCTATATCGTAAACAGAACCCCCGAAACTATTATTCTACTTCGCAGTTTATTTATGGATATTATCGATTTTTCGGAAAAAGTTTCCCCTGTTTTCACCCCGGATGAATTAGTTGATGCAAAACCCTTAATGAAAAAAATTAAATGATACACGTTGAAAGCCTTCATAAGAAATTTGGTAAGAATGTGGTATTGGCCGGATTGGAACTCAATATTGATCAGGGCGGTATTTTTGCTATCCTGGGACCCAATGGTTCCGGTAAAACAACCTTGATCAAAACAGTGCTAGGGATGGTAATTCCCAATAAAGGGGCTATAACTGTAATGGATTCACCTGTTAGAAATAAGTGGAAGTATCGCCAAGACATAAATTACCTTCCCCAAATTGCCAATTTCCCAGGAAACCTAAAGGTCAAGGAATTAATAGCAATGATAAAGGATATTAGGCAAAAACCGAGCGACGAACAAAAGTTGATCGGCCTATTTGGATTGGAGCCATTCTTGGATAAAAAATTGAGCAACCTATCCGGAGGTACCAAACAAAAGGTAAATATTGTATTGACCTTTATGTTCGACAGTCCCTTGATTATTTTGGACGAACCTACCAATGGCCTGGATCCCTTATCAATGATCCGTCTCAAGGAACTTATTTCTGAAGAAAAGGCAAAAGGAAAGACTATTTTGATCACCTCCCATATTATGCAGTTTGTAGAAGAGGTTTCCGACCATATCGTATATCTGTTAGAAGGTAAAATTTACTTTAAGGGCAGCATTGCGGAATTAAAGACCAAAACCGGACAAAGCAATTTTGAACACGCCATTGCGGCAATATCAACCCACAGCAACCATGATTAAGATATTAAAATATAGTTTTTACGACCTTATGCGTAGCCGTTGGAGTTACGTTTATTTTCTGTTCTATCTGTTGTTGGGCTTTGTACTGTTGTTTTTGAACAATGAGCTCTCCAAGGCCGTTATTACCCTAATGAACGTTATTATTGTTCTGGTACCCCTTATAGGGACCATATTTGGCGTAATGTATTTCTACAACTCCAAGGAATTTACAGAACTCCTTTTGGCACAGCCCATTAAAAGATCGTCTATTTTTCTGGGCCAATATTTTGGGGTTGCCGGTTCGTTGACGGTGAGCTTGGTATTGGGTCTGGGTATTCCTTTTACATTATACGGACTGTTCCAAAGCAATGCCATATGGGATTTTTCGCTATTATTGATTACGGGTGCATTTTTAACACTGATCTTTACTGCTATTGCCTTTAATATTGCCCTGTCCAATGAAAATAAGATAAAAGGTTTTGGGTATGCCGTCCTGGCCTGGTTGTTTTTGGCCGTAATTTATGACGGACTCTTTCTAATGTCATTGATCGTTTTTGAGGAATACCCCTTGGATAACCTTTCCTTGCTTGCCACCTTGTTTAATCCAATAGACCTATCCAGGACCTTAATTTTACTAAAACTGGATATTTCGGCTTTATTGGGGTACACAGGAGCTATTTTTAAGCAATTTTTTGGGACCAACCTAGGACTTTTTGTGTCTATTATTATGTTGTTCCTATGGACGGTAATCCCGGTTTGGCGCTTGTCATATGTAGCCAAAAGAAAAGATTTTTAGTAGTACCTTTAGCCGAATTACATGATATTGCGTGATTGCTACCAGAACCCATATTAAAGTATCCCTAGGCTATTTTTTATTGGCTGCCTTACTTGGTGTGTTGTTGCGGACGTTTGTAGTTGCCCCAATGCCCATCAATTACCGGTTTATAGTGCATACACATTCCCATATAGCACTTTTGGGCTGGGTTTATATTGCACTGGCCACCTTGTTGTACCATCTTTTTTTGGACAAGCAGGGTTTGGATAGGAAGTACCGCAGGATTTTCTGGTTTACGCAGATCTGTTTGCTAGGGATGCTGTTATCCTTTCCCTTTCAAGGGTATGCCCTGTTTTCCATAATATTCTCCACTCTATTCCTTTTGGCTTCCTATTGGTTTTCCGCTTTTTTTATCAAATACGCTCCTCAATCCTTTAAGGGGACAAAGGCCTATAGCTGTGTGAAGTATGCTCTTTGGTTTATGATAGGATCCAGTGTTGGTCCTTGGTGTTTAGGTGTTATTATGACGGTTTTAGGGCCTGAATCCATATGGTACCGACTGGCCATTTATTTCTATTTACACTTTCAGTATAACGGATGGATGATATTGGCACTTATGGGGCTCTTTTTTTATTTGTTGGAACAACTTCAAATTAATATTTCCACTAAGACATTTAGGTACTTTTTCCTTACTACGGTTCTGGGAATTATTCTGAGTTTCTTTCTGTCTACCCTGTGGACAGGACCTTCAAAGATATATTACGTTTTGGGGGGTTTGGGCGCTGTATTACAACTAATAGGCTTCGGTATTCTGATAAACATCTGCCTTGGAAACAGGATGGTATTGAAATCGGCCCTTTCCCAACTTCAGTTGAATGTTTTAAAGTTGGTTGCCTTCCTATTGTTGGTTAAAATGATTTTGCAATGGCTTACCGCTTGGCCCTACTTTGCAAATTTGGCCGCAGCGGTTTTGGATTTTACTATTGGCTATTTGCATTGGACCTTTTTGGGGGTCATTAGCATAGGATTATTTTTCTTTTTGGAATTTTTTGGATTGATAAAACTGTCCAAAATGGCCATTACATTGTATTTGGGCGGTTTTCTGCTTACCGAAACCCTTATATTTTATAGGGGAATGGCCGCATGGTTGGGTTGGCCGCTGTTCGAAGATTATTCAATCTTTCTGGCAAGTGGAAGTATATTGATCCCTTTAGCGGTGCTGTTGATTTTTTGGCAATCCAAGGGGAACTTGGTAAAGTCAAGGGCTTAATTGCCCTTGTTTCTGTGTTGATAAATGTGCATATATAACATTGTGGACATTTTCTGGGCCCTATTCTTTGCAATCCACGCAACTTCCCCTTCAAAAAGCTCATCAATAGTGGCAAACCATTCGTTTAGCCAAAGTCCAAAATGTTCCGGGGTGATAGTATGGTTCATTTTCTTGTCCACCTCCTGGTGAACGGCAATAGGGTTGCCTATATATTTTCGTTTTAAGAGTAATTGACTCTCCCAAAAATCCGTCAATAATTCCAAGTGACTGTCCCAGTCTTTGATTATACCGTTAAAAATGGGCCCCAATATTTGGTGCTCCCTAATCTTGGCGTAAAAGCTAACCACCAATAGGTTTACGTCCTGTCTCTCCTTAATTTCCGATTTTAATAACATAAATTTTATCTAATAGCTCAGGGAATACTATAAAGGTAGTCCGTTGAATTTGTATTTTATAATAATTGGCCCTTAAGTATAGGTGTTTGGAACACTTAATGCCCACACATGAAGTCCGTATGATTTTTTGCTGTCATGATTCCGGATTATTTTAGTCCGAAATCATTTTCCGTTATTATTTTGAAAACCAGATTATGTAGCTCCGCATTGATTGGAATTTGGCATGCCAATCTACTTTGGGGAGAGGCATCATCCAGTTTGGACAAAGTCAGTTTTTCATCGTGCTGCATTTTTGAACTTAACGAGCCCTCAAGAATTTGTATATGACATGTTCCGCACCATGCCCTGCCTTTACAATCTCCCCATTCCTGCAAATATTTGTCAAAAAGAAGTTCCATGAGGCTATGGTATTCGTTAGGCCTACAAGTTGCAGAATTGGTGTCCCCAAATTCGTCTATATAAGTAAAAGTATAGGGTTCCTGCTTCATTTATTTTTAAATAAGATTCCCTATAATGGTCAAGATACTGAATAGAACGCTTAAAACTAATAGGTTAAAGGTGGTTTTGGCGTTTAATCTGGCCAAAACGGCACCGTTATAGGCCATGCATAAAATGGTTACCAGAAAAAGCAAGGTCAATTTGATTGCTGCAGGCATATGGTTCATAAGGACGACCATAGCGGCAACAGATCCAATACAACTTTGGCCAATAATGGCAATGGTGGAATACCCTGTTTGTTCCCTTTTAAATTCGTTTAATAGTTGATTGTAAAGTCTCATAATCATCATTTTTTATTGTTATTCCCAAAACTTATCTGTGGTATTTTCCAAAAATTTGGTTTCGTTATGATGTTCTAAAATGAATTGCAATTGTTGTTCGGTTGCCTCCTTCTGAATTTCATTGAACAGTACCCGTTCCTCAAATCGGATATGTGACTCCAATTCTTCCTCTATATGGTTTAGGGACTTTGTTAGTTCCGAGCTCCTCTTGAAAAGGCGATCTAGCCTCCTATGTTGTGCAATTGCCTTTTTTATCAATATGTGGTCATTTCCGAGAATGGGGAAGATGTGTTTTTCTTCTTCTTCAAAATGGGGGATCAAATAGGTTTTGTAAAACCAATCAACGTAGGTCTTTATCCTATCTGTAGATACCCCTTTGGAAAGACCGGTCCTAATTTTCCATGATAGCAATAAACCTTGATGGTGTTCCCTGCTCAAAGGTTGTATGGCTTTATGTCTTTTTATGGGTTTAACTTTCATATCAACGTGTTTTATTATGGTTAAGGCCAATTTTAAAGTTCACCCTATTAATGTTTTATACAGCATAGGTTGGCGGCATTGTAATCCAATGAGGCACGGCGGGGGGAGACTATTTAAAGTATTGTGCCGCACCTTATTGGTTACAAAATTGTTAGTTTGGGAATAGGGTTATAGGTTGTTAGGTAACCTTTAAGCGCTTAATTCCTTTTCCAGAGCAATTGCTTTTGGAAAGAGAATATTATTCTCCAAATGTATATGCCTATGTAGATCCTCTTCAAACTCCTGTAATAGTGAAAATGTAACTCTGTAAGTGTTGCAGGCATCGGCAGGTGGATTATAGTTGTTGCTCAACTCCTCTATAAGCCTAAATCGGTCGCCTTCGTTCTCATGTTCCTGCATCATCATTTGTATGGGATTTTGAATAGTGCCAAAATGTTGTTCTGCCAGGGCATTGCCATATTGTTTGTTTTGAACCATTTTACGTACGGCAGGGAAGACGATGAGTTCCTCTTTTTTCATGTGCATCGCCAGCTCTCCTGCACTTTTATTGAAATGCTCCGTAATTTCAAAAAGCTCTGGATGCCGGTCTCCATGGACCCGGCATAGTTTGGCCAGATATTGATTTAGAATCGGTATTTGGGCCTCAACATATCTATGATGTTTTTTCTCAATATAATCTGCCAATAGGTCCAAAGGCCATGTTTTAAAATCGATGTTGTCATCATTGGTTTGATGTTGCACCGTTTCAATTTCCTGTAAAAGGAGATTGGCGTCCAGCTTACTTTTTTCGGCAACCTCTACAATACTCCGGTTTCCCTTACAACAAAAGTCTATTTTATGATTTTTGAATACTTGTGCCGTACGATAGTTTTCTGCTACTATTTCGCCAATATTCTTGGTCATTAAATTTTCCATAGTTATTAATTTTTAAAATTTATAATTGAATCCGTTGCCATAATGGCAACTGCCTTAAAATCATTTATTACGGTAAGACTATGTTTCAATCCTGCCGGAACCAACATAGTAGACCCTTTCTTTAATACGTAATTAGTATCCTTGGTTTTAAGTATGGCTTTACCCTCTTGGACTACAATGACCGCTTCATGGGAACTACTGTGTTCTGGCATACCCATATCCGCCAAAGCCTCAATTTGTAATACTTTTAGGTTTTCACCTACCTGTAGGTGTGTCAATTGTGGTCTGTTCAATACTTCCATACTGTTCATTTTTATGATTAATTCCCCAGTTTTGTTTTTCTGATTCCGTCCATAAGCTTGGAAAGAATTTACGTTGCTGATATTTTGGATGGAGGTATTTTTTCCAATCCGAACCACCAGTGGCTTGCTTGTTTTCCCCTTTTTTGTCCAAATAGTGTTCGGCAGTGCTCAAATGGACCATGGGCCAATCAATATTGTACAGCTTGTCAAAGGTGCGAAGTCTGTTCCTGAGTGCATCCGGGACATAGGGCAGTTGGGCCAACTTGTCTTCCAAGGTATTGCCCATTACCGCTTTAGCTGTTTCCGTCAACACTGTGAGGTATTTTTCCTCAAAAAGTTGAAGTGTCAAGGTCTTTTTGCCGGTTTTTGGATCTGTTCCGGCATCTTTCCAATAAATATGTTCAAAACATTCCCTTAAATCTGGATTGTGGGAACCTTCTTTTTTATATCTATGGCTAATTAAGTTTTGCAATGAAGTACAATGCAGTTCAATAAACCGGAATTGCGCGGATTGAAAGCCACTGGCGGGCGTTAAGGTTTTACGAAAGGTATTGTAATCTTCGTAGTCCATTCCAACCTTCATAATGTCAAAGGAATTGATCAGCATGGAGGTGTAATGTATTAGTCGGTCCACTTTATTAATTAAGTAGCTAGTAGTAGGTACTTTTTCTCCTACTATCTGCTGTAATTCATGCAGCATCATCTTTAGGTATAATTCGGTTACCTGATGGTACATTATAAAAATGGACTCATCCTTAAAATTGGTCCGTGGTCTTTGTAGGGAAAGCAGGGTCTCTACTTCTACATAATCCCAATAGGTGATTGGTTTTGCGTGCAGTAGACCCTCCATATAGGTTTCGGGATTTTCCCCAAGGGATTGGTATTTTTCGACTAATTTATTGGTGATGTTCAACATGGAAGGATTGTTATTGTTTTAATGATATTATTGACAACATGGGCTTATTCGTAATTATTTTAGTTAAAGAGTTTAATACCTTTTTATCTTTTATTATTTTAAATTTTTATCTTTTCAGATGGGTTAGACCAATTTCCAAGCCTGTGGCCAATTCATAAAGGCTTGTATTTTCCAGCATAATCTTTAGATTGTCCCTGATTCCCACAAATTTATCGTGGACAGGACAGGGTTGACTGGCATCACATTGTTCCAGACCCAGACCACAGCCAACGAATATTTTGTCACCGTCTATGGCATGTACTATATCGTGCAATTTAATGGTATCTATTTTGGTTTCCTCGATCTGAAATCCACCAGTTGGACCCTTATGGGAATCTATGATTCCACTCTTTGCCAATGATTGCAATATTTTTGCGGTAAATGCCACAGGAGAATCTACCTCTTCCGCTATCTCTTTAAGGCTTACGCGCTCTTGCCGCATAGATTTAACAGCTATGTATATAGTTGCTTTAATTCCGTACTCGCAGGCCTTTGAAAACATATTGATTTTATATTTAAATCGTTACAAATATAATGCTTATTCTTATTTCGGATAAATTTATCCTAAATAAATAATTATTACAGTTTTTAATGGAGGTATATGGTTCTTAATACTAATGCTCCCCGTAGCCTATATCGTCCATTTTTCCTTTGAATACCCTATATTGAATAAAAATATAGGCAATTAGAAGGATAACGGCAATTATAAACCAATTTATGCCTACTGAAAGGCCGTATTCATCTGCCGCTACATTGTAAACCGTCAAGGATGGATTTACAGAATTGGTAGATGGCAGGAGCTTTGGAAAAATAGATGCTGCGGTGGAGGCAAAACCTCCAAGGATAAATAGGGAGGAGAATATAAATCCTGCCCCATCCTTTTTAAAGGTCTTTATTAGGAAAAGTCCGAATAGGCCTATTAGGGTCAACAATGGAAAAATCCACAGCCATGGTGTTTCCATAAAATTATGAAAGGGCCTGGGGGCAATTACATGCCAAACCACAAGCGAGAGGATTACCAAAGCTAGTAGGACGAAATTGAGTCTAAAAATAACGGTCCTTAATTGGTTGTTGAGGTCCGAATTGGTCTTGTAGATTATCCAATTGGCGCCATGGATGGTTAGGGTGACCACTCCGACCAGCCCCAGTAAAATGGTAAACCAATCAATAATTCCTAGATGTTCTGCAGTTGGACTAAAAGTGGGATTCCATAACGGGAGAAAAAAATAGTGCGCTTCGTGGGCGGAGACACCATTTTCAACCATTCCTAAATTTACGCCCCTAACAACATTGCCCAAGGCAATACCAAAGAAAAGGGCCAAGAGAAAACTGGCAATTCCAAAGGCTTTGTCCCACACCGACTCCCATAATCTGTTATGGATCTGACCTCTGAGTTCCAAGCCTATAGCCCTAAAGATCAGCAACCATAGAATCATGATCAGCGGCAGATAAAACCCACTGAATGAAGAGGCGTATAAGGTGGGAAAGGCAAAGAAAAGAACACCTCCCGAAGCGATTATCCATACTTCATTGGCATCCCAAAAAGGGCCAATGGCATTGGTAATGGCCTTCTTGTCCTTTTCTTTTTTTGCGAAAAATAAATGCACTATTCCCGCACCAAAATCATAACCATCCAAAACTACATAGATGGCCAACATACTCATTAAAACAACGTACCAGAATAATTCCATAGTTAAGCTTCAGCGGTTACAGGTCCTTTATTAATAATTTTACCTACAAGTATCAAAAATAGCATTCCCAACAATAGATATAATCCAATAAATCCCAATAAGGTGAACAAAGTATTTCCGGAGGATACCGTTGGGGAAATTCCTTCCGAAGTGCGCAGTAGGTTATATACCAACCAGGGTTGTCTACCCAATTCTGCGGTATACCAACCAGTGGTATTGGCAATATAGGGAAAGGGGAGGAAGAACAGCAGGGACCACAAAATCCATTTGGTACCGTATAGTTTTTTACGCCATAGCTGAAAGGCCCCCAACGCCATTATCCCTATAAATAGGGTGCCCAGACCAACCATAATATGATAGGCATAATATAATCCAGGAATATTGGTGGGATAGTTTTCCGGTTCAAATTCGTTCAATCCTTTTACTTCTGCATCCCATTTTTTGTAGGTTAAAAAACTTAGTATATTGGGAACCGCAATTTTATTGTCCAATTTTTTGTCGACCACGTTGGGCTGGCCAATCAACACAATTTCCGATCCGCCATCCTGGGTTTCAAATAGTCCTTCCATGGCCGCAAAAGTAACAGGCTGATGTTCCACCACATTTTTTGCCGCCCAATCTCCCGTTGGGAAGGCTACCAATACAGAGGATACAAGTCCAAATATTACCCCGGTCTTAACAAAAAGCTTACCGAAACTACTGTGCTTGTTGTTCAAAATATAAAAGGCCCCTATGGAGGCCATTACAAAAGATGCGGTTACCAAACTGGCCAACTGATTGTGCAAATAGGAGGGTAAGAGCCAAGGGTTAGTGAATAAGGCACCAAAATTGTTCAAGACAAATTTGCCATTGCTCAATATTTCATATCCTACCGGATGCTGCATCCAGGAATGCGTGGCTATAATTAAAAAGCCACTCGCCCAGGAACCTAAAAAAACCAAGAAACCAGTTACAAAGTGCAATTTGTGTCCCAATAATTTCTCGCCGAACAAAAATAGACCCAAAAAGGAAGATTCCAGAAAAAAGGAGAACATCCCTTCCATGGCCAAGGTCTGCCCAATGATTCCCCCGGTCAATTCGGAAAATTTGGCCCAATTGGTCCCAAATTGAAATTCCATTGGTATTCCGGTAACAACCCCCATGGCAAAATTAAGGGCAAAGATCCGCATCCAGAATTTGGCGGCATCATTATAATGATCGATTCGGGTTCTAAGAAATTTCCATTTAAAATAAACGATGATCAGGGAGAGGCCCATGGTAAGTTGTGGAAACAAATAGTGGAAGGTGATAGTAAAGGCAAATTGCATTCTATCGTAAAAGAGCATATCCTCCATGAAAAAAACTTAAGGTTTATTTTGGCTTAAAATTAAATAACAAAAAATTAAATTAGGTAACAGTGGTTACTTAATTGCTTATTTAAATTGAATAAAAACAAATTAGTTCATTACCTGACAATTGTCATCTTTTTATGTTTTAAAGATGCATTATATTTGTGCAGTATTTTAAATATTGCAGTCTTTTGTCAGGAGGGATTGTATCAATTTGAAAATTAATAATGAAACATTTAATCTTATTTGTCGCTATAATTATGCTGATAAAGCCACTTTGGCCTATAGCTGAATATGCGGTAAATTACGATTATATTGTTGAGAATCTTTGCGAAAACAGGGCTACCCCTTCCTTGCATTGCGATGGTAAATGTTACCTGGCAAAACAATTGGCCAAAGAATCGGAGGGAAGCGATAAAAATCCGTTTGAGGGCAAACGATTCAATTTGGAAATCCAGTACATTTCTTCATTCGGCCCATTATTCGTTCTTGGTTCGGCCAATGAATGGGGTGTTACCGTTCAAAACAATTATAAGGGAATCCAAACTTTGATTCCCGGACTATATACTACAGATATTGCACAGCCACCAGAGCTGGGATAATTCAATCATCGTCATAAAGGTATTGGGTGCTTATTCTAATCCTTGTACAAGGCTTATGGCGTCTTAAAGGAATTGTATTATCTAAATAAATCAAATGAACATTTTTAAAAGTGTCCATAAGGTGTGTACAATACTTATGGAAACAAGCAGACCTATATACATTTGGGTGTTGTTGTTGGGGATATTTATTTTTCCCATTAACATTGGTGCACAGGAGTTGGTTTTGCCAAAGGATTCGATCATAACGATCAATTTGGACGAAGTTATTCTTATTTCGGCCAGAAAGACTTTGGATTACCACCGCCAGCCCAAACCCCTCTCTACTTTGGACGAGTATCTGGAATCCTCTAAAAAGGTAGATATGGTGAAACGTGGAGCTTATGCCTGGGAACCTACTTTGAACAATATGTTTTCGGAACGTCTTTCTGTAACTATTGATGGAATGAGGATTTTTGGAGCATGTACAGACAAGATGGACCCCGTAACCTCCTATGTGGATGTGTCCAATTTATCACAGGCTCATATAGCTTCCGGCCAGCAGGGCACCGAACACGGAAACACCATTGGTGGGGCCATTAATTTGGAGCTCGATCGGGGGAATTTTAAGGAAACGGGACTATATGGTGGAGTGGAGACAGGTTTTGAAAGCAACAACCAAATGAGTGTTGTTGGGGCCGAACTTAATTATTCTAATTCCAATTTCTACGTGGATACGGATATTATTTATCGCAAGGCAGAAAATTATTTTGCCGGGGGCGATGAAGAAGTTGAGTTCTCCCAATTTGAGAAATATAATTTCTCCGCCAATGGGGGCTATAAAATTGCCGAAGATCAAGCACTGACAGCGAGCCTTATTTACGATGAGGCCAGGGATGTAGGTTATCCTGCATTGACTATGGACGTTTCCTTGGCAAGGGCCATCATTGCATCTGTAGGTTTTGAGCAGGATGCTCTATGGGGCAGTTTAAGCAATTGGAAATCCAAGCTATATTTTAATAAAGTAACCCATGTCATGGACGATACCAAACGGCCAGATGTACCCATCCACATGGATATGCCGGGTTGGAGCGATACCTATGGCTTTTACTCCCAAGCAGCACTGCAGGCCAAAAAGCATCAATTTTTATTTAAGGTAGATGGGTATTACAATAAATCCTTGGCAGAAATGACAATGTACCCCAATGACCCAAATGAGTTGCCCATGTTTATGCTCACCTGGCCCGATGTACGCACCGCCAATGGTGGGGTCTATGCGGAGGATGAGCTGGATCTGAATGGTAGTTTTCTTAAAATAGCGACCAGGATGACCGTTCAGAACCAGAATGTTGCGGACGAGTTTGGATTGAATAGTCTAAAGATTTTTTATCCGGAGATGGAGAAATCCAAAACTCGGTTCCTGAAAAGTATTTCTGGGCAATGGCATAAAATGTGGATGCCATGGCATATTAATGCGGGACTTTCTTATGGTGATAGGGCACCTTCCGTGACCGAAGGCTATGGGTTTTATTTGTTCAACAGCTTCGATAACCATGATTATATTGGGGACCCGGGACTTGCCAACGAAAAATCCATGGAGGCCAATACCAAGATCTCTTGGGAAAAATCCAAGTTTAAGCTCAGTGCCGAGGCTAATTTTTTCCATATCAAGGATTATATCATAGGGGAAGTAGATCCTTCCCTTAGTGTAATGACCATAGGGGCGGAGGGAGTAAAGATCTACAAGAACCTGGAATACGCCAATTTGTTCAACACTTCCTTGGATATGGAATACGCCATTCTGCCAGAACTGAAATGGTCCGGATTGATCTCCTATCATCTAGGTACGGACAATAACGGTGGCAACATACCTTTTATAAGTCCATTTTCTTACCGCTCAGGTTTTCAATTTGACAAGAGGTCATTTTCAGCGGCCTTAAGGATAACCGGAGCAGGAAAACAAGTGAACTATAACCCGGCTTTCGGGGAAGATCAAACACAGGCCTATACGGTTTGTTCCTTAACCTTTGGCAAGACTTTTAAATTTAACAATGATTCCATGTATGCGAAGTTCGGGGTAGAGAATATTTTTGATGAAAACTACTCCACCTATACCGATTGGAAAAACATCCCGCGTATGGGGCGAAACTTCTTCTTAACACTTTCTTATTCAATTAATTAAAAAAAATAAACATATGAAAACAATAAAACTAGGTCTGGTAACATTAATAGCTGCTATAGGGTTGATATCCTGTTCATCTGATGGGGACGATACACCAAAAAATGAAGTAGATCCTTTGGCCGAATTTAATTTGGTAACAAATATTGAGGCAAATGGCCACAGCCTGGAACTGTACTCCGAGGGGAAAACGGGTTTTACGACCGGATACAACGAACTTTTTGTACGTATTAAAAATAATGCCGATGATACGTATTATGCCAATCCTGAGATTACATGGATGCCCGTAATGCATATGATGAGTATGAACCATTCCTGTCCAACATCCGAATTAAGTATTACGGATGATTACGACACAGTGGCCAAGGGGTATATTGTATTTCAGATGCCGGGAAACGCGGATGAATTCTGGGACATAACCTTTACTTACGAGGTAGAGGGGCAGGAATTTTCGGTAACAGAAACCGTAGATGTTACAGCGCCAAGCGATGGTAAACAAAAGGTTTCTGTATTTATGGGAAGTGATGATGTAAGGTACGTTTTGGCCATGGTTGAGCCAACGGATCCAGAAGTTGCCATTAACGATATACAGGCCATGCTGTTTAAAATGGAAAGTATGATGAGTTTTCCCATTGTGGAAAATTATTCCGTAACACTTGATCCACGTATGCCTAGTATGGGTAACCATAGTTCCCCCAACAATGAAGATTTAACTTATGATGCTGCCACCAAATCGTATAACGGAAAACTGTCCTTGACCATGACGGGGTATTGGAAACTTAATCTAAAACTGTTGAACAGTACCGGAGATGTATTAAAAGGTAAAGATATTACCAATGAAAACGAAGCAAGTAGTTTGTACTTTGAATTGGAATTTTAGACAGCATTTATATGCTATATAAAAAAGGCTGCCCATTGGGCAGCCTTTTTTTGTATGTAAATTAGTTTTGCGTTAATATTTGTAACGGACAAAGGCTTCCATGGCGGCGTAATGCGCCAATCCCAATTCATCGTATTTGGTAGCCGTTTCCTTGTTCCTGTCCTCTGCACGTTGCCAGAATTCCCTAGAATCCGACCCTTGGAATACTACACCGTCTTTTTGGGATTGGTGTTTGAAAATTCCATAGCGCTTGGCCAAAACCTGACTTGGACTCATAGGTACTGCCATTTCAATATCTTCTATATCCCATTCTTGCCATGCACCACGGTACAGCCATAACCAACAATCCTTCATGTAGGATTTAGTCTTAAGTCGCTTTAGGGCCTCAAAAATAATGTCCAAACACACCTTATGGGTACCATGTGGATCCGCCAAATCGCCCGCAGCATATATTTGGTGCGGTTTAATTTTTTCGATCAAATCCATAGTGATTTTAATATCTTCCTCTCCCGGAGGATTTTTCTCAATGGTACCGGTTTCATAGAAAGGCAGGTCGTTAAAATGTATCTGCTCGTCCGTAAGTCCAACGTAATAACTCGTTGCCCTGGCCTCACTTCTACGTATAAGACCCTTTATGTTTCTTACTTCTTCAATGTCAATTTCGCTGGTCTTTTTGTTCTTGATGAACTCCGTTGCCTTTTTGTATATCTCAACGGATTTTCTGTTGTCCAGACCAAAGGAACGGTTGTAATCTATCACGAAATCCGAGAATCGCAGGGCTTCGTCATCGGCTACAGCTATATTTCCGGAAGTCTGATAAGCTACATGTACTTCATGGCCTTGGTTTTGCAGACGCATGAACGTTCCCCCCATACTAATGATATCATCATCTGGGTGCGGACTAAAAATAAGTACGCGTTTTTTGGCCGGATTTGCCCTTTCCGGTCTGTTACTGTCATCGGCATTTGGCTTACCACCGGGCCAACCGGTAATGGTATGTTGTAGTTTATTAAAAATTCTAATGTTAATGTCGTAGGCGTCCCCAACTTCGGTCAACAAATCGCTCATACCGTTTTCAATATAGTCGGCCTCAGTTAGCATTAACACCGGTTTCTCCAATCTTAACGCAAGTCCAACAACGGCTTTTTTGATCATTTTCTCATCCCACTCTACCTTCTCTACGATCCATGGGGTGCTTATTCTGGTAAGTTTTGAAGATGAACCTTTGTCAAGGATAAAAATACTGTTTGGATGCTCCTGTAAGTAGGATGCCGGTACCTGTTCCGTAATAGGACCCTCTACAGAAGCTTTAATGATAGAGGATTTCCCTTCTCCCCAAGCCATAAGGACAACTTGCTTGGCCTGCATTATTTGCTTTATACCAAGTGTAATAGCTGTTTTAGGGGTGTTGTACAATCCTTGGAAATCTTTACTCGCCGCAACTCTTGTAATATGATCCAGTGTAACCAGCCTGGTTTTGGAATTGGGAAGGGATCCGGATTCGTTGAAACCAATATGGCCATTACCACCAATACCCAAGACTTGAAGGTCTATTCCGCCCAAAGCGTCTATTTTGGCTTCATACTCCTTACAGTAATCCGCAATATCCTTTTTTTCCAATGTACCATCGGGAATATGATAATTTCCTGGTTCAATGTCCACATGGTTAAAGAGCAATTCCTTCATAAAACGCACATAACTTTGTATGGCATCCGGTTCCATTGGATAATATTCATCCAGGTTGAAGGCTATCACATTTTTGAAGCTAAGGTTTTCTTCCTTGTGCAAACGTACGAGTTCGGCGTAAAGCCTTTTTGGAGTGGAACCAGTGGCAAGGCCAAGGACACACATCTCATTCGTCTTTTGTTTTTTCTTGATCAATGTCGCAATTTCAGCTGCTGCTGCTTTGGACGCAACCTCGGAAGACTCGAAGATGACCGTGTTGATTTTTTCAAACCGTTTTTCAAAACTGGTAACCTTGTCGATTTTACTTTTAATCATGGAGAGCTAGATTTTTTGTTCATTTTTGGTTGAATCGATAAAAGTAGTACAAAGTATTTAAATGCCTAAAAAAGATAAGGAATTTTAATCAAGTTTAAGAATAAATTGTATTTTGTGATACTTTTTTAATCTTTCACAAAATGGTCTGTGCAATACTTTTAAAATTAATATCTTGGTAAATTATTTACTTTAAAGACCAAGTGGTTAAAAAATATTGTCGCAATGCCGCCAATGGAGTAATGTTTTATTTTTAAAAATAATATTAATGAGTTTGACTTTAGAAAATACTTGGAGATGGTACGGGCCCAAAGATCCTGTTTCTTTACTGGATATTAAACAGTCCGGAGTTACCGGTGTGGTTACTGCCCTACATCATATTCCCAATGGGGAAGTTTGGCCAGTGGAGGAAATTAAAAAGAGAAAGGCGGAGATCGAGGCTGTGGGCTTGACCTGGTCTGTTGTAGAAAGTGTTCCCATTCATGAAAGTATTAAGACGCAACAGGGCAATTTTCAGAAGTATGTGGAAAACTATAAGACCACCATTACCAATTTGGGATCCTGTGGGATTGATACTATTTGTTACAATTTTATGCCGGTGTTGGATTGGACACGTACCAATTTGGATTATGAGCTGGAGGATGGGTCTACGGCTTTGAGGTTTGAAAAGGACGCTTTTGCTGCTTTTGAACTGTTCTTGTTAAAACGTCCCGGTGCAGAGAAATCATACACTGAGGAGGAGCAGAAAGCGGCCAAGGAATATTTGGAAAAAACTTCGGAGAAGGATCAAAAGAAATTGGTGCAGAATATTATAGCAGGACTTCCCGGAGCGGAAGAAGGCTATAGTTTAAAGGAGTTTAATAAGATTTTGGCAACCTATGACCAAATTGGGGCCAAGGAACTAAAGCAACATCTGTTCTCTTTTTTGCAGAGTATAATTCCTATTGCCGAAAAAGAAGGGGTGCGTATGTGTATACATCCCGATGATCCACCTTATCCAATCTTGGGGTTGCCAAGGGTGGTAAGTACGGAGCAGGACATTCTTGATCTCTATAAGGCGGTGGATAGTCCCAATAACGGATTAACATTTTGTACCGGGTCTTTTGGCGTTAGAGCGGACAACGATTTGGTGGGTATGGTAAAGCGCTTGGGGCATCGTATACATTTCATGCACCTGAGAAGTACACAGCGTGATGAAAAAGGTAATTTTCACGAGGCCGATCATTTGGCAGGGGATGTAGATATGTTCGGAGTGCTAAAAGCCTTGGTGGAGGAGCAGCAAAAGAGAAGTGCTGCAGGAAGAAAAGATTTGAGGATGCCAATGCGGCCAGATCACGGTCATAAAATGTTGGACGACCTTAGGAAAAAAACCAACCCGGGGTATTCTGCCATAGGCAGGCTTAGAGGACTTGCAGAGTTAAGGGGGTTGGAATTGGGTATAAGGAGATCCCTTTAAAGTAAATCAACTTTCCTTCCCTAGGAAAACATTATTTAGATATCTAAAAAAACCTCTGATTTTTATGAAAATCAGAGGTTTTACTATTTCAATACCAAAATGGGTAGGCAAACGAAGGGTATTATTCCTAGTTCCGTATTCTTTTGATAAGGGCCAATGTTTCCCTTACCGATTTTTCCAAACCATTGTAATCCTTATTTTCTACTACCGTTTTGCTAATTAGATTGCTACCCATACCTACACAGGTAACCCCTGCATTGAACCAACCCTTTAAATTGGACTCTTCCAAGGTTACACCGCCCGTTGGCATAACACTGGTCCATGGTTGTGGCCCTTTAATGGCTTTTACAAAGTCTGGTCCAAAATTGGCGCCAGGGAATAATTTTATAATTTCGCATCCCAATTCTTCAGCTTTGTTTATTTCTGTAAGGGAGCCACATCCTGGACTCCATAATACTTTTCTTCTATTACAGACTATGGCAATATCTTCTCGCAGGGATGGGGTTACAATGAAATTGGCACCCATTTGCATATAAAGGGAAGCGGCTGCTGCATCGGTTATTGATCCTACACCTACGGCCATTTCAGGCAATTCATTAATGACGAATTTATTAAGTTCGGCAAAGACTTCATGGGCGAAGTCCCCACGTGCGGTGAACTCTATTAATCTTGCACCGCCATTGTAGCATGCTTTTAATATTTTTTTTCCTAATTCCACATCCGGATGATAGAACAAGGGTACAAGTCCCGTTTCTTTCATTAATGCAGCTACTTCAATTCTTGAAAACTGTGACATAAGGTATACTTGTTTTATCTGCTTACTTTTCCAGAGGAATTTCCTCCTGCCAATTGCTCAATTTCTTCAAGGGTGGCCAAGTTGAAATCTCCTGTAATGGTATGTTTGATACAACAGGCGGCTGCAGCAAAATCGATTGTTTTTTGATTATCTATTTTGTCTTGTAAAAGCCCATATATCAAACCTCCCATAAAGGCATCGCCACTTCCTACACGGTCTACTACCGGAGTTACCTCTCTGATTTTTGCATAGTGTATCTTTTTTCCATCATATAGGATTCCTCCTATTTTTTGATGGGAAGCATTTACGGAATAACGTAATGTTGTGGCCACATAACTTAGGTCCGGAGAGCTTTTGTAAAGTAGGTCGTACAGTTCTGGTAAGGAATCCATATCCTGATAATCCGGATCTTGCTTTTCCTGACCTGTCATGAAAAATGCAGTATCCAAATCCCCTAAAATAACGTTGCTGTACTTTAAGAGTTCAGGCATAATATCTTTTGGCTCTTTCCCGTATTTCCACAATTTGGAACGATAATTCAAATCCGATGAAATGGTAATCCCCAATTTATGGGCAGCCTTGACCGCCTCCAGGCATACAGCCGCCGCCTTACTGGAAATTGCCGGGGTAACCCCACTCCAGTGAAACCAGTCGGCATCCTTAAATACTGCTATCCAATCTATGCTGTTAGGCTCTATTTCTGCAATGGCACTGCTGGCCCTATCATAGACTACCTTGCTTCCCCGGGTACCAGCACCTGTTTCCAAAAAATAAATGCCCAGACGGTCTCCCCCAAACTGAATATTGGTGGTTGCCACATTATGCTTTCTAATTTCTTGTAGGGCACATTCGCCTATATCGTTCTTTGGCAAACGCGTAACGAATTCCGCATTAAAACCATAATTGGCCAAGGATACCGCTACGTTAAACTCGCCACCCCCATAGGTAGCATTGAAATTGGTGGCCTGTGAAAACCGAAGGTGTCTTTCAGTAGACAGTCTTAGGAGGATCTCCCCGAAAGTGATGACTTTCTTCATACTAAATTTTTTGTTTGCTCGATAAATGTACCAAAGTAAAACGAAAACCCGAAAAGAAAATACATTTAGGCATTTATAACTATTATCCTATTTTTTGTTTAAGGAATAAACGTGAATGTTAAATAAAAGTATAAACAAGGGGTAAGTTAAAGAAAAATGCATCAATTTGCGGATTTTCAACCAATTTGGAATGCCAATTGATAACAAAGAAATTACCGGGATATGGCCTTTAAGAAACATGGGGAGTCCTAAGTCGAACAATATAAAAGAACAAATGAAAACAATAGTTTTAATTTTTTGCTGCCTGTTTATTTTTGAAGGCTGCGCCTCCCAGTCTTCTCCAGAACTGATCAATTCCGAAATGGAGGTTGTTACCTCCGAAACCTTGAGATATTATCTGTATTACCCAGGTAATTATGAGGTAAATCCAGAGGAAAAGTTTCCCCTATTGCTTTTTTTACATGGCGGGGGAGAATCCGGGGGAAATTTAAAATCCGTGAAGCGAAATGGACCCCCAAAACTTATTTCCGGGGGCAAGAAATTTCCTTTTCTAATCTTGGCCCCGCAGAATCCCCAAGAAAAAATGTGGTGGAACACTAGGGCTGTAAATCAACTCTTGGATAGTATCATTGCTACCAATAAAGTGGACGAAAATAGGATTTACCTTACCGGCCTTAGTAGGGGTGGGGGTGCAGCTTGGGAAATGGCGGTCCAATATCCGGATAAATTTGCCGCTTTGGCCGTGGTTTGTGGAATGACTCCTGTGCCCTATGCCTCATGGATAAATAAAAATATGCCCATTAGGGTATTTCATGGTGATCAGGATAAGTCGATCCCCATATCGGAATCCATTGAAATGGTCGCTAAATTAAAGGAAATGGGTTACAATGTAGATTTTACCATTTACAAGGGTGTAGGTCATAATGCTTGGGACAAGGCCTATGAAAACAATGAACTTTACGATTGGTTCTTGGCGCAGAAAAAGCAGGTTCCAGTTGAAAATTAACAGTTTAATAGGCATAGAACTTTGTTTAATTCTAGGATAATTGAAATCAATTGTCGTATTTTTCAAAACTGAACAATTTGCCCAATACTTTAATTGTGGGCAGCAATAAAGATAGTGAAATGCCTTTGTTCAAAGGGCGTTATGCGGATGATGGGACCTATATTTATGTTTGTCAGGATCATACCTGCAAGCTTCCTGTAGCTACGACTAAGGAGGCTTTGGAGCAATTGAAGAATTTTTAAGGATAAGGTTTACTTTAATTAAGGGAAGGACTTAACACAACTGTTCTGGAAATCAGTCTTGGCTCCATGTTTTTCAATTAATGTCCTTGACAATGGTATTTTATCAATTATCCATGGTTTTGTGTCAAATTACATGAATTTTAAGGTTGTTCGGATAAAAAATTTTAATTTAATATCGTTTTAAACTTATATTGAGCTTCAAAATTAATTCTTCAAAGTATGCAGATAAAAGAATCATCAACTATTTATGATGTCATCATAGTTGGGTCCGGTGCCGGTGGTGGTATGGCCACAAAAGTATTGTCCGAGGCGGGGTTAAAAGTGGCCGTAGTAGAAGCGGGTCCATTTTTTGATCCCAAAAACCCGGAACAAATTACACAGTTGAAATGGCCGTATGAATCTCCTCGTAGAGGTGCAAGTACAACTAGGGCATTTGGGGAATATGATGCTGCATATGGCGGTTGGGAAATTGAAGGGGAACCTTATACCCAAAAAAATGGATCAAGATTTAATTGGTTTAGATCGCGTATGTTGGGTGGGAGAACAAATCACTGGGGACGTATCTCCTTGCGTTTCAGCCAACGCGATTTTAAACACAAGGATATTGATGGTCTTGGGGAAAACTGGCCTATAGGCTATGAAGATGTAAAACCGTATTATGATAAGGTAGATAAGTTAATTGGTGTTTTTGGATCTAAAGAAGGTTTGGAAAACGAACCGGATGGATTTTTCCTTCCTGCTCCAAAACCGAGATTGCATGAACTGTATTATATAGATGGAGCCAGGAAATCCAACGTTCCGGTAATTCCTTCCAGGATGTCCATGGTTACAAAAAAGATAAATGAGGATCGCGGGGTATGTTTTTATTGCGGACAATGTAGCAGGTCTTGTCAGATATATGCCGATTTCTCATCAGGGAGTTGCTTAATCTTCCCTGCGCAAAAGAATGGAGGCCAAATAGACCTTTTTGTTAACGCAATGGTGCGGGAGGTAACTACCAATGAGGAAGGTAAGGCCACTGGGGTACTTTATGTAAACAAGGAGGATCGTAAGGAGTATGGATTAAAAGGAAAAATTGTTGTCCTGGCTGCATCTGCCTGTAGTACTGCAAGAATCCTGTTAAATTCAAAGAGTAAGCAACATCCGGCCGGACTGGGCAACAGTAGCGGTGTGGTAGGGAAGTACCTGCACGACTCCACAGGAGGTGGAATGACAGGATTTGTTCCTGAACTAATGAATAGAAAGACATATAATGAAGATGGTGTAGGAGGGATGCATGTTTATACCCCTTGGTGGTTGGACAATAAGAAGCTAGATTTCGCCAGAGGTTATCATATAGAAATATGGGGAGGAATGGGAATGCCAAGCTACGGTTTCGGATTTAACCCAAATGCCTTGAATGAGTTCTTTGGTGAAAAAGTTGGTGGCTATGGCAATGTCCTTAGGGAGGATGTAAAGAAATATTACGGAGCAATGATCGGATTTGCCGGTCGTGGCGAATCTATAGCCTTGGAAAGTAACTATTGTGAAATTGACCCAGGAAAGGTTGATGAATTTGGTATTCCAGTTTTGCGCTTTAATTATAAGTGGTCCGATCACGAACGTTTACAAGCCAAGCATATGCAAGAAACCTTTGCGGAAATAATCCACAATATGGGCGGACAGGTCATAGGTAAACCGGCAGGAAAAGATAGCGATTATGGTTTGCTTAATCCAGGGGAAATAATCCATGAGGTAGGTACCACCAGGATGGGAGATAATCCTAGAACTTCTGTAGTCAATAAATGGGAGCAAATGCACGATGTGGATAATGTTTTTATTGTTGATGCGGGACCCTTTGTTTCCCAAGCGGATAAGAACCCTACTTGGACCATCTTGGCCTTGGCCTGGAGGACTTCAGATTATATAATTGAGCAATTGAAAAAACAAAATATCTAGTATTATGGATAGAAGAAAAAGTATAAAATCCATTATTCTTGGTGGTGTAGCAGGTGGATTGGCAATAAATGGATGTAAGCCCGGAACAGAAGGGGAGGCTGGAGCTGCAGAGGCCCTGGTACAGGAAGAAAAGCATTTCGGGAGGACCCCGGAGGAAAAAGAGTTGCTGAAAAAACTGTACGCAGAACAGTTTTTTAATGAACATGAAATGGCTACTTTGGGTGTTTTATGTGCTTTAATTTTGCCCTCCAACGGAACCTATGGTAGTGCTACCGATGCTGGAGTGCCAGATTTTATTGAATTCATGGCCAAGGATATCCCTGCTTATCAAACTCCGCTGCAAGGTGGTCTAATGTGGTTGGATCATAAAAGCAATAAAGATTACGGAGTGGAGTTTAAAACGGCTACCGAGGCACAGCAGAAAGAGATTTTGGATGCTATTGCGTTTCCGGACAAGGAAAATCCAACATACGAGCAACAATTCTTTTCCCTGATCCGCAATTTAACCGTTACCGGATATTATACCTCCAAGGAAGGTATTGAGGATTTGGGGTATAAAGGTAATTCCCCCAATGTATGGGACGGAGTGCCGGAAGATGTTCTGGCCAAGCATGGAAAATCCTATGATCCGGAATGGATCGCCAAATGTGTGGACCAAAGTAAGCGTAACGATATGGCAGAATGGGATGACGAAGGTAATTTATTGACCTAGAGCCTATTAATTTGCACAAGGAATATAAGTAATTTTATAAAAGATGAAGAAATTACAGCTCCTATGGTTATTTTTAATCGCCATGGTTTTTTTCGGAACTACAAATGTTATGGCCCAAGAGGTGGGGTTACAATTGTACAGCCTGAGAAATCAGTTTAAGGAAGATATTCCAAGTACCTTAAAATTGATAAATGACTGGGGTATTACCATTTTGGAAGGAGGAGATACCTATGGGATGCCGGAGGAGGAGTTTAAAGGCCTGCTTGTCAAAAATAAATTAAAGGTGGTCAGTATTGGCGCTGGGTTCAACGATTTGGCCAATGCGCCTGAGGAGGTTGTGAAAAAGGCCAAAAGTTATGGTGCCACCTATGTGATGTGTGCATGGATCCCACACGATGGCAATAATTTTGGTATCGTGGATACCCAAAAGGCTGTTGAGGTGTTTAATAGGGCTGGAAAGATTTTAAGGGATAACGGATTAAAATTGGCGTATCACGCACATGGGTTTGAATTTAGGCCCTATAAGGATGGGACCCTATTTGATTATATGGCGCAGAATGCCAAATATTTCGATTTTGAAATGGATGTTTATTGGGTGCATCATGGAGGTGAGGACCCCCTTAAATTGCTTAGAAAGTATCCTTCTAAATTCATTTTATTGCATTTGAAAGATATGGAAAAAGGTACCAAAAAAGATGATACCGGCCATGCAGATGTGGAAACCAATGTGGTTTTGGGAACAGGAGAGGTAGATATAGCAGGTGTTGTGGCCGAAGCCAAAAAGTTGGGCATTAAGTATATGTTCATAGAGGACGAGTGTTCCAGGGTTGTGGATCAAGTTCCTAAAAGTTTAAAGTATTTGGAAGGTTTAAAATAATCTAGATTCCATTTATTGATATTGACCTTTAAGGCCTCCATTAGGAGGCCTTTTTGTATTTTCCAAAGGGTACCAGACAAAGGAATGGGACTGTAATTTTAAATGTCCCTTCCAAGGATTTGTCCCTTCTAATGACATATTATCAATTATTGATGGTTTTATATCAAAATACATGAATTTTCAGGTTGTTTGGATAAAAAATTCTAATTTGATTTCGTTTTAAATCTATATTGAAGTTCATAATTAATTCATTCCAATATGCAGATAAAAGAATCCTCAGAAATTTATGATGTAATAATCGTCGGTTCGGGTGCAGGTGGCGGTATGGCCACAAAGCAATTGGCCGATGCCGGCCTTAATGTGGCGGTCGTAGAGGCTGGACCATTTTTTGACCCGGCCGACCCCAAAACCATGAATCAGTTAAAATGGAATTATGAATCTCCCAGAAGAGGAGCCGGAACCACTAGGGCATTTGGGGAATTTGATGCTGCTTATGGCGGTTGGGAAATAGAAGGAGAACCATATACCCGTGAGCCTGGTACCGAATTCGATTGGTTCCGTTCGCATATGTTGGGAGGGCGTACCAACCATTGGGGGAGGATTTCCCTGCGTTTTGGGCCAAAGGATTTTAAAGGGAAGACCAGGGACGGTCATGGTGAGGACTGGCCTATAGGTTATGAGGATGTAAAACCTTATTATGATAAGGTAGATAAACTAATCGGGGTGTTTGGCACCAATGAAGGCCTGGAAAACGATCCGGATGGATTTTTTCTTCCTCCGCCAAAACCAAGATTACATGAAATTTTCTATATAAATGGGGCCAAAAAGGCGGGAATACCTACTATTCCAGGAAGGCTTTCCATGCTTACCAAAAGAATTAATACGGAACGTGGTGTGTGTTTTTACTGCGGACAATGTTCCCGTTCCTGTTCCGTATATGCCGATTTCTCATCAGGAAGTTGTCTTATATTCCCTGCGCAAAAAAGCGGGGGCCGAATTAAATTATTCGTCAATTGTGTAGTGAGGGAAGTAACCACCAATGAAGAGGGAAAGGCAACAGGAGTATCATACATTAGTAAGGACGATAGAAAAGAGTACAAATTAAGGGGCAAGGTTGTGGTTTTGGCGGCTTCCGCCTGTAGTTCTGCCCGTATTCTTTTGAATTCGAAAAGTAAACAACATCCTAACGGATTGGGAAATAGCAGTGACCTCGTCGGTAAATATTTACACGATTCCACTGGGGCCAGCAGAGCTGCCTTTGTTCCGGCATTGATGAACAGAAAAGTATCCTATAATGAAGACGGAGTAGGTAGTAACCATGTGTATTCTCCTTGGTGGGGGGATAACTCCAAGTTGGATTTTCCAAGAGGCTATCATATTGAAGTTGGTGGAGGCATGAAGATGCCTGGTTATGGTTTTAGTTTCAACCCCAATGAGTTCAATAAATTCTTTGGGCTCAAAGTAGGGGGTTATGGGGATAGCTTACGGGACGATGTAAAAAAATATTACGGATCTGTACTAGGTATTGCAGGAAGGGGTGAAGGTATTGCCCGTAAGGAGAACTATTGTGAAATAGACCCTACCACCGTGGATCAATTTGGTATTCCCGTATTGAAGTTCAATTACAAATGGTCCGAATTTGAGAAAAATCAGGCCAAGCATATGCAGGACACCTTTGAGGAGATTTTTCACAATATAGGGGCAGAGCCTTTAGGGGAAAAGCCGGGCAAAGATCGCGATTATGGGTTGGAAGCTCCTGGTCGTATTATCCACGAAGTTGGAACCACTAGAATGGGCAATGATCCCAAAACATCGGTCACAAATAAATTCAATCAATTGCACGATGTGGAGAATGTCTTTATAGTTGATGCGGGACCATTTACCTCCCAAGCTGATAAGAACTGTACTTGGACCATTTTGGCATTGTCTTGGCGCGCCAGTGATTATATTATAGAACAATTAAAAATGCAAAATATCTAGACCATGGATAGAAGAAAGAGTATACAGACAATAATTCTTGGTGCGGGCGCATCTGCATTGGCCTTTCATGGCTGCAAGACAGATGGGCCCGATACAGCAAAGGAGGCCGTAGCTGCTGCAGAAAACACCCATTATTTTGGCCGTACCCCCGAGGAGTTGGAGCTGATTGAAAAATTAAATGCAGAACAGCTCTTTACCGAACATGAGATGGAAACCATAGCAGTATTGAGCACAGTGATACTTCCTCCCAGAGAACCTAATGGAGGACCTATTGAGGCAGAGGTCCCAGAATTTATAGAGTTCATGGGCAAGGACATCCCTGAGTTACAGCTGACACTTAAAGGAGGGTTAATGTGGTTGGACCATAAGAGCAATGCCGATTTCGGAACAGAATTTAAATTGGCCACCTTGGACCAGCAAAAGCAGATATTGGATACTATCTGTTACCATGATCCCAATAAATCCTTGGACGTGCAACCTCTAGAAATACAATTTTTCTATCTGATGCGCGGATTAACGGTTTGTGGCTATTATTCCTCCAAAGTAGGGGTTGCCGAACTGGGTTATAAAGGAAATACACCCAACGTGTGGGATGGGGTTCCGCAGGACGTGCTGGATCAGCATGGGGTGAATTATGATCCCGAATGGGTCGCCAAATGTATCGATCAGAGTACCAGAAACGAAATCGCTACATGGGACGAAAAGGGTAATCTTTTAACATAGGTCCTTTAGAAATTGGTAATAGGGAAGAATCAGTAGTTGTTTGCAATTCCTATTAGATATAAAAAGCCCCTGTTTCGGGGCTTTTTTGTTTATTTGTTGTGGGGAAGCATATTTACCCTGGGGAATAAAAAGAATAACAATTGGCTCTGGAATATATGAATGGGAAACGCACAGTTTATAAGGGAATGGCACTTTTGGCAATGGCTCTTGTTTTTGGTTGTAAGGAAGTAGCTGTAAACAAGAATATAAAGAATGATGTTGAAACCGAATTGGAGGTTGGGGATTCATTAATAATCGATGTCGGAAAGAAAGAAGAAGAAGAGCCAATACCCAAATTAAAATCCCTTGAAGGTTTGGCCGATACCCTATTTGTAAGGTTGGCCGATTATAGTGATGATTTTGTGTACGACCTGCGCTATGCTACCGAAAACAATTTTTTAAAGGCCAAGGTCTACGATTGTGCGGAATGTTACACTAGGGTTAAAACTGCCAGAGCACTGCTTTTGGCCAATAAGGAATTCATGGACAAAGGATTTAAAATAAAGTTTTTCGATTGCTATCGTCCAAATGATGTACAATATAAAATGTGGGCCATAGTCCCCAATCCCCAGTATGTAGCCAATCCTGTTAAGGGGTCCATACATAACAAGGGTGGCGCGGTGGACATTACTTTGGTAACCCTGGAAGGGAAGGAGTTGGATATGGGGACCGATTTTGATTTTTTTGGAAAAAGGGCTTACCATGACAATTTGGATTTGCCCAAGAATATCCTGGATAATAGGCTGTTGTTAAAGGAAACCATGGAAAAACATGGATTTTGGTCCATTAGAACAGAGTGGTGGCATTACAATTTGGGTACTGCCTCCAATGATAAAGTGGCCAATTTTAAATGGGATTGTGATTGAAGGTGTTTCAAGGATTCCTCGATTACTTCCGTATTTCATGTCCTTTGTAAAAAGGGGAGTTGAGATTTGCCTCCAAACCTTGTATATGCATTGACCTGTACTTCATTAGGCTACCAATCCCTTCCGTCTCCTCGGCCCATAGCCGAGTATCCACCTTCCCTTATCCAAGGGAAGGAGCCAAAAATTATTAAACTTATCACAACAATAAATATTAAAAACTGCTCCTTCCCCTATTTAGGCCTGTCCCGCGTTTTCCGCGGGAGGATAAGGTGGCTTCGACAAAGGAGAAGACGGAAGGGGTGAGAAACGCAAACCTTTCTATTCATCGGGATGATTCGTCGCAAAAGCTCTCTTACAAGCCGTTAGGCAGGCCTATCCATTGAAATACGGGCTCACTTTTATATTAGTGATTTTGGACAATTTTTTAAAAACGTGAGTTTAGAATGACTGTTTTGGGTTACTATGAACTGAGTTGTTTTGTTGTAGCTTTCGAATACGTATCACGAGGGAAGTCTCATATTTTGCAACATTCCACTACAATCTTTTCACCCCGAGGATTAGTGGTAAAAAACAGATACGTTTCTCCGCCATCCTTAATTTTAAATTTTTTCCTTATTTCCGCCACGCTTATCGGAAAATTCCGCACGGTAATATTTGCTTTTTTTATCTCTAGTTTTTGTAATTCTTTTTTATTGAAAGGAATGGTCTTTACAACTTTGAACCTCCTGCCCGGAAAATCCAATAATTGATCGTGAGTGTATAAATGTGAGTGATCATGTAATTTATACATATTGAATCTATCTCCAACGGTCTTAAAGGCCCCCGACTTTAGGATGGCCGAATTGGGCTCGTATAAATACTCTAAGGGATCGGAGTAGTTGGAGATCGCTAATTTTTCATTTTCATGGGAAAAGCTGAACTGTTCCATTGCCGAGCCGTTTAGGTTTACCGTTTTTACCAATACCTCTTTTTTATAGCCTTCTTCCAATATCCAAAGGATTTCCTTTACTTCATTTTTAACCGCCACAATATGAATTTCCTTAACAAAGTGCAACTCACTAAGACCGGCGGACAGGTCTAGTAGAGGGGAGGTTTTTATCATTATTTTCCTCGCCTTGGCCAATATGGTTTCTAGATTATCTGGGACACTCGGAATGCAATCCGACAACAAAAAAACCTTTCCTTTGGCATCATGTCTACGGGATGGATCAATAAATACCCAATTGAAATCAATTTCTGAATTTTTTAGAAAATCTATGCCATCCATGGCATGGGTATGGATGTTGGTCCGTCCTAAAACCTTAAAATTATATTCGGCTATTTCAGATAGGTCAGGGTTCATTTCGCAATGATGGACCTGTTCTATACGAAGGCTAAAAAAATAACTGTCAACCCCAAAGCCGCCCGTCATATCCAAAAGTGCTGTTCCACTTATTACTCCAGCTTTATATTGGGCCGTGGTTTCGGAGGAGGTCTGTTCAATATTTAGTTTGTTGGGGTAGTATATATTGCGAGTGCCATACCAAATAGGAAGCTTGTCCTTGCATCTGTTCTTGGCTTCAATTTGTTCCGCGATTTCCTTATTGGTAACACCTTCAATATTTAAAGGTTTTAACAAAAGGGCAATAAGCTCGGTCCTTAAATTTTTAATTATAAAATCCTGAATTTCAGATGTTAGGATATTCTTGTTCAAGGTGGGATTATAAATTTTTTGTAAGGGATTTTACAATTTTATTCTCGTTGAAAAATTCCTTTAAGATTACTTTTATGGCCGTATAGCCAGGTACTGCTATGATCATTCCGGTGACCCCTAGAAGCAGGCCTCCGATGATGATGATCAGAAAAATTTCCAAGGGGTGCGACTTTACACTGTTGGAAAAAATGAAGGGTTGTGAAAAAAAGTTGTCTACCAATTGGCCAATAATGAATCCAATCATTACATAGCCGGTTTTGGGTAAAATAACGGAACTAAAATCGGCTCCCACGTTACTGGTCATGGTTAAAACCGCCATTAATATCCCTCCAATAATAGGGCCTATATAGGGAATAAGGTTGAGAAGGGCACAGAGAAAGGCGATTACTATGGCATTTTCGATTCCAAAAATGAAAAGGACAATGGAATAAATAACAAAGAGGATCAGGATTTGGAACACCAGGCCAACAAAATACCGGGAAAGTAAATTTTTGATGGTTTCCATGGAATGTTGAAATCTATTTTCTTTGTTATCAGGGATCAGGGTAAGTATGGATGCTTCAAAAAGCTTACTGTCCTTTAAGAAGAAGAAAGCTATAAAGAGTACTGAAAACAGTCCTACGCTGAAACTCCCCAATATGCCGATTATGGAGTTCAGGAAATCTGGAAGAATCCCAAAATTAAGGTTAGAAAACAAATGTGAATCCTTAATGCTTTGTTCCAAATCCTCGGATTTAACCCCAATATATTGCAGGAGCTGGCGGTAGAGGTCCTCCAAATTGGTCTGTAAGGCATCTATGTTGAGTAAGGACAGGTTCTGTCCCTGTTGAATAAGCAGGGGTACAAATAAGGCAATAACTCCCGCAACGACCCCAACAAGGAATATCATAGTTATTATAACAGCTACGGTATTATTGAATTTTAACTTCTGACGAAAAAATAAAACAATGGGCCGTCCTATCAAGCTGGCTACTGCCGCTATGGCGATGTATATTAGAACCGCGCTAATTTTATATAAGAAAGCCAGTAGAAGTACAATGGCTACAATAATTCCAAGAGCCCTTAATATACCTTCTGCAATGGTCTTTGATGTCATATCTTAACTTTTAAAAACATAGGAGATTATATTGGCCCCCATTTGTAAAGCCTTTAGGCGTACCTCCTGGGGGTCGTTATGTACCTCGGGGTCTTCCCATCCGTCCCCAAGATCGCTTTCAAATGTAAAAAGAAGGATCAGGCGGTTTTGCTCGAATATGCCAAACGCCTGTGGCCGTTTGCCATCATGTTCATGTATCTTGGGCAATCCTTTTGGAAATTGGAATTGTTGTCTAAATATAGGGTGGTCTGCTCCTAATTCCGTGAGTTCCCTGTCCGGAAATACTTTGGCGAGTTCCTTGCGCAGGTAGGGTTCCATCCCATAATTATCATCTATATGCAAAAATCCGCCTGCCAATAAATAGGTTCTTAGGTTTTCTGCTTCCTCCTTGGAAAAAAAAATGTTTCCATGCCCCGTCATTTGCAAAAAGGGATATTGAAAAATATTGGGGCTGCCCACTTCCACTGTTTGTGGCTTGGGGTCAATGGTAGTCCTAAGTTGTTGATTGCAGAATTTGATTAGGTTAGGGAGTCCTGTTGGGTTGGCATACCAATCACCTCCGCCTCCATATTTTAAAATGGCAATTTCCTGGGCATGTAAATTTTTGGTCAAATAAAAATTGAAAATCAATAATATTACAACTAGCTGCTTCATATGCACTCGGATAATTACGGTATTCAAATTTAAGAATATTAACGGGTTAAAAAACTAAAAGGATTATGTATAACATTCTATGGTTTGGCAAAGAAATTTAATTTTAAATAAAAGTATGCCTTGCCAAGGTATGCCTCAATAGTGCATTACAAGTTAACTAGGGCAATGGTGGTACAGGCCACAATGGCTGCTGTTTCTGTACGCAACCTGGTGTTTCCCAAAGCAACCGCTCTAAATTCGTTGTCCAAGGCCAATTTTATCTCTTCCGGAGAGAAATCGCCTTCCGGGCCAATTAATACGGTTGTGTTTTTTTTGGCAGTGGCACAATGGGACAGTTCCTTTTTTTTATCTTCTTCGCAATGTGCTATGTACAATTCCCCACTCTTGGGTTGGGTCATGAATTCTTTAAAGGAAATGGGAGGATTTAATTGTGGTAGGTAGGCCTGTAAGGATTGTTTCATGGCAGCTTGGATCACCTTCTCCATTCTGTCCATTTTAATGACCTTTCTTTCGGAATGCTCACAGATAATGGGTGTGATTTGATGAACTCCAATTTCTGTAGCTTTTTCCAAAAACCACTCGAAGCGGTCGTTAAGTTTTGTTGGCGCCACTGCCATATGGAGTTCATACGGTTTTGGCGGCATCTGGGTTCGGGAAATTATTTTTGCCTTACATTTTTTATGGTCGGGAACAAGTATTTCGGCTTCAAAAAACATGCCCTTGCCATTGGTGATCTGTAAAATATCGCCCGAATTTTTTCTCAGTACTTTGGATATATGCCGACTTTCATCAGCCGGAAACATAAATTGGTCCGTGTTGTTTTCTAATTCGGGATGGTAGAAAAGTTGCATGGGCTAGTAGTGAGGTTTATAGTTTGTTCAATTTTTGTTTGGCGTGTTCCAGCCCTAATTCAATGTAATTTAATAGCTGTTCCTCGTTGGCAATTCCTTCCTGGGAAACATAGACAAATTCTTTCATGGGGCGTTTTGCAAAATCCATGGGACTTACGTGTTCGGAACTCATAACCCCATCCATTTTGCTAGAAATGACCCTTACCATAAGATTTTCCTTTATAATACCTACGGTCATTTTTCCACAAAACAAAAAGGCAATTCCACCAAACATTTTTTTTTCGGTAATATTCGATCGAACGGACTGGGGCTGCAAATCAAAACTGGCCCTAATTCGTTGTGCAAATTGTTCGTCGTACGCCATAATATTTTAAATTTTCAAGATACGAATCCAAATAAAATGAATTACCCAAGTACTGCACAATCTCGGAATGGAGGAGCAAGTATTCTGTAATCATGCACCTTGTTATTTGATTACATATCTCGCCTTGGCGGTAATACTTTGATCTACAAAGTCCGTTTCTTTGTATTTCAAATATCCTACAATGCCTATCATGGCGGCATTGTCCGTGCAATATTCAAATTTTGGGATATAGGTGGTCCATCCCCATTTTTCCTCTGCTTTTTTAAGGGCCTGTCTAATGCCCGAATTTGCAGAGACTCCACCACCGATAGCTATTTGTGTTATTCCGGTCTGTTTTACGGCCTTCTTTATTTTATCCATTAAAATATTGATGATGGTATATTGGATAGAAGCACAGATATCGTTCAAGTTTTCAGAAATAAAATTTGGGTTGTTTTTTGTTTCCCGCTGAATGAAGTACAGAATACTCGTCTTTAGGCCGCTAAAACTAAAGTTTAGCCCATCTACCTTGGGTTTGGGGAAAGGGAAGGCTTTGGGGTTTCCCAACTGTGCATATTTGTCTACCAAGGGTCCACCTGGATAAGGAAGTCCCAATATTTTTGCGCTCTTGTCATAGGCTTCCCCTACCGCGTCATCCAAGGACTCCCCTAAAATTTCCATGTCAAAGTAATCCTTTACCAGTACTATTTGCGTATGTCCTCCACTAATGGTCATTGCCAAAAAGGGGAAGGAAGGCATTTTGTAATTTTCTTCCTCAATAAAGTGCGATAAAATATGGGCTTGCATATGGTTTACCTCAATTAAAGGAATGTCCAATCCCAAGGATAGGGATTTGGCAAAGGAGGTTCCTACCAATAAAGATCCCATAAGTCCTGGTCCGCGTGTAAAAGCTATGGCGGATAACTGTTTTTTATCGATATTTGCTTTGGCTAATGCTTGGTGCACCACGGGGACAATATTTTGTTGGTGTGCCCTTGAGGCGAGTTCGGGAACAACCCCGCCATACTCCTCATGTATTTTTTGCGTGGCCACAATATTGCTTAGTGTCCTATTGTCGCTCAATACGGCGGCAGAAGTGTCATCGCACGAGGATTCAATGGCTAAAATATAAATAGTTTTATTATCCACTTTGTTTGGAATAAAATTTGAATGTACAAAGGTAAAACATAAAGCCCTATCAAAAAATTAAGAAAAATTCTGGTCAGAGTATTTTTGGTGCTCGTTCTTATTTGCGTTTTGGGCAGTGTTATACTTTCCTTGCCATTTGTCCAGACCCGTTTTGCCAAGTATGCCACTACAGAGATCAATAAGGAATTTGGCACCAATATTAATATTGATCGGCTAAGGATTTCCCTAATCTCCTGGGATACCTCACTTAAGGGTGTTTATATTGAGGATTACAAACAGGATACGCTGTTCTACATAGACAATTTAAGTACTTCTATCCTTAACGTACGTAATTTGGTGAACGGTAAATTGGAGTTTGGCGATATAGCTATTGAGCGACTCAATTTTAAGCTTAGGACCTATCAGGATGACAAGAACACCAATCTAGAGGTGTTTATTGATAAGCTGGACAGTAAAAAACCCCGTGCCCCAGGTACGCCTCCGTTTTATTTTTCTTCCGCTGATGTAGAAATAAGCGATAGTAAATTTAAGCTCATAGACGAAAATAGAGAGACCACGGAGATGTTGAATTTTGTGGATCTTAATATCTCCGCTTCAGATTTTACAATTGTTGGGCCGGACGTTACCTCCAATATTCAGAAGATGTCCTTTAATAGTAAAAGGGGAGTGGTGGTAAATGAAATGGCCACCGAATTCAAATATACAAAACAGCAGATGCGTTTTGATTCCCTGAGTATCAAGACCCCCCAATCCCATTTATTGGGCAAGGTGATATTTAATTATGAACGGGAAGATTTTAAGGACTTTTTGAACAAGGTGAAAATTGATGCCGAATTCGTAGAGTCTACAGTGGCCTTAAATGAAGTGAACTTACTATATAATGAATTTGGAAGTGATATAATTGTTTCATTCTCCACCATTGTTGATGGGGTGCTGAACGATTTGAATACAAACGACCTGTTTTTGACAACAGATAATACGGGAATTCGTGGGGATTTTAATTTCAAGAATCTTTTTACGAAGGATGCCGGTTTTGTGCTAGAGGCGAATATGAAGAATGTCACTTCCAGTTACTATGAACTCAGGGCATTGCTACCTAATATTTTGGATGTCCTGCCTTCCTCGATTCAGAAATTGGGCCAGTTCACGGTAAGGGGTGATGCCCTTATCACGGAATCTTCAATAAATACAAAAGCCAATATTAATACCCTCATTGGAAGTAGCTACGTGGATCTGGAACTTACCGATATTGATCATATAGACGATTCTTCCTATAAGGGTTTTGTCTCCCTCATCGATTTTGACCTTGGAAATCTAATTGATAGAAAAGATGTAGGCATAACAAACCTGGATTTTAATGTGGAAGGCAAAGGAATGGTTATGGAATATTTAAACACCGAGGTAATAGGGCAAGTGTATTCCATAAATTTTAATGGCTACGACTATAAGGATATCAACGTATCTGGTATAATCAAAGAGCAGCTTTTTGATGGTTCCCTATTATGTAGGGATGAAAATATTCAATTTAGTTTTAAGGGCTTGGCCGATTTTGCAGAAAACAGGAATAATTTCAATTTTATCGCCTCGGTAGATTATGCCGACCTTAAAAAAATAAATTTTATAAATGATAGCGTATCCATTTTTAAGGGGGATATAAATATGGACATTACTGGTAATTCCTTGGACAATATTGTAGGGGATATAAAATTTACCAAAACCAATTACCAGAACAAGAACGAAACCTATTACTTTGAGGATTTTAAGGTCTCTTCTACCTTTGAAAATGACAGTACCCGAATTATCGATATTAATTCTCCGGATATTATTACCGGTTATTTGAAGGGTAATTTTAAAGTCAAGGAACTCGGTAGGTTGCTGCAAAATTCCTTGGGAAGTATATACACCAATTATAGACCTTTCAATATATCGGCAAATCAGAGATTGGCATTTAATTTCAAAATCTACAACAAGATTGTGGACGTGTTTTTTCCAGAGGTGAAGTTCGATCCCAATACCTTTATTAGGGGAAACATCATTGCCGATGAAGGAGATTTTAAACTAACCTTTAAATCGCCCAGTATAGTTGCTTATGGTAATGAATTGGATAGTATAGACGTTAAGATAGACAACAAGAACCCCTTATTCAATACCTACGTCTCTATTGGGGATCTGGCAACGCCCTACTATGATGTAAAAGATTTTAATCTGATCAATACTACCTTAAAGGATACCCTGTTCTTTAGAACAGAATTTAAAGGGGGTAGCGAATATAATGATAGTTACAACCTCAATTTCTACCATACCTTTAACAAGGAGAACAAATCCGTTATTGGTCTTAAAACTTCCGATATTAGTTTTAAAGGCAACAAATGGATACTCAACAAGGATGGAAACAGTAAGAACAAGGTAATAATCAACAAAACGCTCGATAGCATTTCCATTGAGGAAGTGGTAATGAACAATAATGAACAGGAACAAATTAGGTTACGGGGGCAACTGGCAGATTCAACCTATAAGGATATCGAGCTGCAGTTTAAGATTGTTACCTTAGGGAAGATTACACCTGCTATAGACAGTCTTAAGTTGCATGGGGAGGTGAACGGTACCTTGAACGTTTTGCAGAAGGATAATGTTTACCTGCCTTCCTCCAATTTAAATATCAAAAATTTTGGAATCAACAATATTACATTGGGAGATTTGGCCATTGGTATAGTGGGCAATAGGGATTTAACCGATTTTGTGGTGAACACTTCCTTGGTGGATAAAGGGTTCGAGAAGCTCAGTGTGGTCGGGAATATCTCCAATAGGGAGGAGATTCCGCAGGCAAATCTCATAGTAGATTTCAATAAGTTTAATTTAGAGCCTTTTAGTCCGTTGGGAGAAGGTATTATTACCAATATAAGGGGCTTGTTACAGGGTAGTGCCATTTTGAAAGGGCCAATAAATAATCCTAATTGGAGCGGCGTACTGTCTTTAAATGATGCCGGTATTGCCATTCCCTATTTAAATGTGGATTATAGTTTTGCGCCATACTCCAGGGTAAAGTTATCGGACCAGACCTTTAATTTTCAGCAGATCAAACTTACCGATGTGGCCATGAATACCAAGGCAACCTTGGATGGTACCATAACACATAGGTTATTTAGGGATTGGAGTTTGGATTTGGATGTAGACACCAATAATGATCGTTTTCTAATTCTTAACACACCATTTAAGGAAGAAGTATTGTACTATGGAGCTGGGTATTTAAATGGTACAGGTAGAATATTTGGACCTACCAATGCTCTTACTATCAATGTGGATGGGGAAACGGCAAGGGGCACTTCCTTAAAAATTCCAATTAGTGATGTAGTCAGCGTTGGGGATTTTTCATTTATCAATTTTGTAGGTAAGAAAGTCGAGGATACGGAAAAGGGGCAACGGGTTTTAAAGGAGGTAGAGGGTCTTGAGTTGGCCTTTAATCTGGATGTTACCCCGGATGCCGAGGTAGAAATTGTTGTAGATACCAAAACAGGCAGTTCCTTAAGGGGTACAGGTGCGGGAATTTTGTTCATAGAGATCAATACCAACGGTAAATTTAATATGTACGGGGATTTCGTGGTAGTTACAGGACAGTTTCGCTATAAGTTTGGCGGTATTGTAGATAAGACCTTTAAAGTTAAACCTGGAGGTAATATTACCTGGGAGAGGGAGCCCTTGGCGGCACAATTAAATATGGAAGCCGTTTATTCCTTAAATGCAAACCCCGCGCCACTCTTGGATAATCCGGGATATACCAGACGTATACCCACCGATGTAGTGGTAAGGCTAACCGGAGAGTTGGAAAGTCCGGTTATAGATTGGAGGATAGAATTTCCAGGTACCAATTCCATTGTTAAATCCGAATTGGAATACAGACTGCAAGATCCTACCATTGCCGAAAAAAATGCCCTTTTTCTACTGGCACAAGGCTCTTTTGTAAATGAACAAACAGGTATAAATCAACAAGCGGTTACAGGGAATCTTCTTCAATCTGCTTCGGGAATACTCAATTCCTTATTGGCGGGCGACAACGACAAATTAAATTTTGGATTGTCTTATGAACAAGGTATTTTGGATAGAACCACAGATATACAGACAGAGAATAGATTAGGGGTAACCTTGTCTACCCAGATCAGCGATAGGGTTTTGCTTAATGGAAGGGTAGGGGTACCGGTAGGGGGAGTGTCGGAAACCGTAGTTGCCGGAGACGTGGAAGTGCAGATCTTACTGAACGAAGAAGGAACCCTTAGTGCCAAAATATTCAATCGGGAAAATGAAATCCAACAATTTCTGGCAGATCGTCAGGGATACACCCAAGGTGTTGGACTTTCCTATCAAGTAGACTTCGACAGTTTTAAAGCGCTATTGCGTAAAATTTTAAGGAAGAATTAGGAGCTTTTTATGGGTCTTTTTAGTTGTTTTGGATAATTTCCAAATAATCACTTTTCCTGAAGAATTGATTATGAATTTAACAATTTCCAAGAAATTATTCAACGAAAACGTTGGAGTGGTCCGTTGTTGTCAAATTAAAGCCAAAGTCGGGTAATTATTGAAATAAGTTTGCTAGTTTTGTTTTTTTAAAATTTTTATGGCTTCAGCAATAAAAAAGATTGGTGTTTTTACATCAGGAGGAGACTCACCGGGAATGAATGCTGCTATTAGGGCAGTAGTGCGTACATGCGCCTATTTAAAGGTTGAATGTGTTGGTATCTATAGAGGATATGAAGGCATGATGGAAGGTGATTTTAAGGTAATGGATGCACGTAGTGTAAACAACATTATAAACAAGGGAGGTACAATACTTAAATCTGCCCGTTGTTTGCCTTTTAGGACCAAGGAAGGACGTCAAGTGGCTTACGATCAATTAAGAAAAGCAGGTATAGATGCATTTGTTGTTATTGGTGGAGATGGTAGCTTTACGGGTGCTTTGACCTTTAATAAGGAATTTGATTTTCCGGTAATCGGAATCCCTGGTACTATAGACAACGATATTTTTGGCACTACCTATACCTTGGGATTTGACACAGCGTTAAATACGGCTGTTGAATGTATCGATAAAATTAGGGATACGGCCAGTTCGCACAATAGACTGTTCTTTGTAGAGGTTATGGGCCGGGATGTTGGTCATATCGCTTTAAATGCAGGTGTTGGCGCGGGAGCGGAAGAGATTTTGATTCCAGAGGAAAACCTGGGTCTGGAAAGATTATTGGAATCTTTGAAGCGCAGTAAGCAATCCGGAAAATCATCAAGTATTGTGGTGGTAGCGGAAGGCGATAAAACAGGTAAAAATGTTTTCGAACTAAAAGAGTACGTAGAAGAGCATCTTCCCATTTATGATGTACGTGTATCCGTTTTGGGACATATGCAAAGAGGTGGGGCACCATCTTGTTTTGATCGTGTTTTGGCAAGTAGAATGGGTGTTAAGGCGGTTGAAGCATTATTGGAAGGAAAAACAAACTTAATGGTGGGTATACAGGATAATACAATTACCCTGACACCGATCAGTAAGGCAATAAAAGGACATACAAAAATTGATAAGGAACTTATGAGGGTTTCCGATATCATGACAACGTAATTTAAACATTAAAAACAAAAGGAAATGTCAAACTTGAAAATAGGGATTAACGGTTTCGGTAGAATTGGGAGATTGGTCTTCAGGGCTACCGTAGAAAGGGATAATGTAGATGTAGTTGCTATTAACGATTTGCTGGATGTAGAACATCTTGCTTATTTGTTGGAATATGATTCGGTTCATGGAAAATTCAATGGTACCGTTGAAGTTAAGGATGGTAATTTGGTAGTAAACGGTAAAACGGTTAGGATTACTGCTGAAAGAGATCCAAAGAATTTGAAGTGGGATGAGGTTGGTGCTGATATCGTTGCTGAATGTACCGGTATTTTCACTACTTTGGAAACTGCACAATATCACATAGATGGCGGTGCCAAGAAAGTGGTTATTTCAGCTCCTTCCAGCAATGCACCTATGTTTGTAATGGGTGTTAACCATAAGGAAGTTAAAGCATCCGATAAGATTGTTTCAAATGCTTCTTGTACAACCAACTGTTTGGCTCCAATGGCAAAAGTATTGAACGATAGTTTTGGTATAGAAGAAGCTTTAATGACTACTGTACATGCAACAACAGCTACTCAAATGACTGTTGATGGTCCTTCCAAAAAAGATTGGAGAGGTGGTAGAAGCGCCCTATTGAACATTATTCCAGCTTCAACAGGTGCTGCCAAGGCGGTAACCAAGGTTATTCCATCATTACTAGGAAAACTAACAGGTATGGCATTTAGAGTGCCAACTGCCGATGTTTCCGTAGTGGATTTAACCGTGCGTTTGCAGAAGGAGACTTCTTATGAGGAGATCAAGAAGGCATTTAAAAAGGCTTCTGAAGGGGAATTGAAAGGAATTTTAGGATATACAGATGAAGCAGTTGTTTCCCAAGATTTTATCGGGGATGCCAGAACTAGTATTTTTGATGCTGGAGCTGGAATTGAATTGAATTCAAAATTCTTCAAGGTTGTTTCTTGGTATGATAACGAGTCCGGATATTCCAATAAATTGGTTGACTTAGCGCAATACATCCATAAATTATAGTCTTATTGGGTAATAATTAAAAGAATCCTGAGATTAAGCAATATTTTGTTTATTTTCAGGATTCTTTATTAATAATCTTGTTATATGATATTGATTGTAGATAGTGGTGCAACAAAATCGGATTGGATTGCTTTGGATAATAAAGGCAACCAATTGTTCATGACCCAAACTTTAGGATTGAGTCCTGAAGTATTGACGCGTCCTGTGATCGAAGACCGTTTGGCCAATAATTTTGAACTTTCTAAGAATAGGGAGGAAGTTACCCACTTGTATTTTTACGGTGCCGGTTGTGGTACCGATAGAATGAAGAAGTTTTTAACAGAGATTTTTAATGATTTTTTTCCCAATGCCAAGGCAGAGGTAAAGGAAGATACCTATGCGGCCATATTTGCCACAACAAAAATAGGGCAGCATGGAATAGTTTGTATTTTAGGTACGGGTTCCAATTGCAGCTATTATGACGGTGAGAAATTGCATCAAAAGGTTACCTCTTTGGGGTATATCCCTATGGATGATGGTAGTGGTAACTTTTTTGGAAGGAAATTGATAAGGGACTATTACTTTAATAAAATTCCAATGGATTTGGCTACCAAGTTTGCAAAGGAATACAATTTGGATGCCGATGTAATCAAGGAAAATCTTTACAAACAACCCAATCCAAACACCTATTTGGCCACTTTTGCCAGATTTATTGTAGAAAATAAAAACCACCCCTATTGCAGAGGGGTAATAGATAAAGGCTTTCAGCAGTTTGTGAACAACTACATTATGCAGTTTGAATTGGCCACAAAGGTACCCGTTAGTTTTGTTGGCAGTATCGCATATTACTTACGTGAAGAACTGGCTACAGTAGTAGAAAGAAACGATCTGATCCTAGGTGTTATAAGGCAAAGACCCATTGAAGGTCTGGTTGAATTTCACAAAAGCTCTATTTAATAGCTATCATAGATATTTCAACGTTTACAAATTTGGGAAGATTGGCAACTTCAACAGTTTCCCTTGCTGGAGCGGTATCCGCATCAAAATAGGCGCCATATACTTCATTTATTTGTGAAAACTGGTGCATATCCTTTACAAAAATCGATGATTTAACAACATTTTCAAAAGTCATTCCTGCCTCGGTAAGAATGGCTTTTAAATTTTGCATGGATTGCTCGGTTTCCTTTTTAATATCTCCTGATACCAAATCCCCAGTTTTTGGGTCTATAGGAATTTGCCCTGAGATATACAGGGTGTTTCCTGCTAGTACTGCTTGGTTGTATGGCCCTATTGGGGCAGGTGCGTTTGTGGTGGTAATTATTTTTTTCATTTGTTTATAATAGGTTTTCGTTTTAAAATTATTTGCCTCCATTGGCTTGTAGATCTATCAGGCACTCGGTACCAAAACTTGGGATTGCCCCGTTTTTGGCCGTTAACATTTTGGCCATCCCCCATCCAAATTGGAGTTCTGCGCGCATAAGGCAATTCTGTTCGCTACAATGACTTTTGGCATCAGGGTCTTCATGTTCGTTTACAGACTCTGTACCTAAGTTTACCAATCCAAACAAATGTCCTGCCTCGTGGTTTAAAGTGGCTGTTTCCACGGTAGAAGTGCTGATCAATGAACTCCTTGAGGCCAAATTTCTAATGGTAGCTTCGTAAATAACCATAGAAGTATTGCGGTAAACGGCGCCAAGGGTTACCAGGTCCTCATCGGGATTGTCATCGCTGGCAGTTGCATCGGTAAAATAAATATAAAGTCCTAAGGTGTCACCATTGTTGTACACAGTTCTATTTTCTTTTTCCAAATCAAATATTTCGTCAATGGATAGGCTATCCTTTTTTGGGGATTCCAATTCCTTGTAAATAATGCTTATGTTATCTTTGTAGGAACGCTCGTTCAGTAAGTCTATAAAATTGGAAACGGCCGTTTCTGTAGGCGCAAAATTTGTTACATAACCAATTTCGATTACCAAGTTTTTAAAATTGGCGTCAGAGAGCAGATCATTGGCACTATCGCCAGGTCCTTTTAGGTTGGCCGTTTTATCGACCTTTACGGTATCGCTTTCGTTGGAGTCCTTGGAACAACCTAGGAACAAGGTAAGGGCCAACAAAAGCACTAATGATAATTTCTTCATTATTGTCAGTTTTTATTAAAGGACAGTCTCTTTTTAGATAACGACAAATATTACGTGGTATTACCCTATTACGGTAAGTTTGGCTAAATAGTCGTAATGTTTTCCTTTGCTTACAAGCTCACAAGCTAAGTTATTTGCATTTGCCGCACGTTGCAAAGTGTTATAATCCAAATATAGCCAATCCAAGGGCTCGCTTTTCTCGCCTTGATATTCCATTTCAAAGGTGACTTCCCCGTAGTAATTTTGGTCATCTGGAATCCAATAACCCCCATCCTCATCTTCATCGTACATATAAATAATATCGCTCGAATCCAGGAGTATCTGGCCCTTAGGTTTTAAGAGCGATTTTAAGTGTGTAAAGAACAGGTCTATGTTCTTTAATTTCCCAACTATCCCAATCCCGTTCATGAGCATCAAAAGGGTATCGTATTTTTGAAGTTCAAAATCCTGTATACCTTGTAATACAGTATGTTCTATGCCCCTTAGTTTACAGGTTTCAATGGCTCCAGGAGATTGGTCCAGGGCTGTAACCGTTAGGCCCTTTTTTTGTAAATAGAGGCTGTGGCTGCCTGCTCCACAGCCAATATCCAGGATATTGCCCTTGCAGAGCTTTAAGGCTTTTTGTTCCAGGTAGGGCATTTTTTTAAAGTCCCTAAATAGGTAGGGGATGGGTATTATATCCTCCTCATCCAATGACGAATAGGTCTTGATGTCTTCAGAATAATTACCGGATTGGTAATCCAAAAGCGCCTTGCCCAGAATGTCCTTAGCCATTTAAATTTGTTATTTACATGCAAATGTGGGACTTTTAACCAACTTTTAAAAGTTTATTCCATAATGGATGAGGTAATAAAGCAACTTCCCAAGCTGGCACAGGAAAAACATAGTGAGAATAAGAAATTCTTTGGTAAACTTCGGAAAAAACCACCAAAGGATTTGGACTATATCATGCAGGACCTGCACGAGGCGGAGTTTAGGAAAACCGATTGTTTAAAATGTGCCAATTGTTGCAAGACTACAGGTCCCCTGTTTACCAATACCGATATAGAGCGTATAGCCAAACATTTTCGAATGAAGCCCCAGAAATTTATCGATCAATTTTTGAGGATGGACGAGGATAATGATTATGTGCTACAAAGTGTTCCCTGTACTTTTTTAGGAGCAGATAATTACTGTTCCATTTATGAGGTTAGGCCCAAGGCTTGCCGTGAATTTCCGCATACTGACAGGAAAAAATTTCAGCAAATAAGTAATCTTACCTTAAAGAATGTAGCTATTTGTCCGGCGGCGTATAATATAGTGGAAGAAATGAAGAAAATAATTAAGTTAAAGTAGCTAAATTCAAAAATAGGCCCTGATTTCCAATAGGTAACTAACAAATTACTTTTTGTCCGGTAATTATATAACTACAACTATTTTGTAAATTTAGACTATGGAAGCCATTTACAATTATTTTGAAACTATCCCTCCCGCACACCGAAGTATCATATTGGTTTCTGGGATTGCCTTTTTTTGGATATTGGAGTATGTTATTCCCCTATTCCAGTTAAAGTATAGTAAGCTGAGACATGCTGGCATCAATATTTTTTTTACCCTGACTACTATCCTTGTAAATTTTCCATTGGCCTTTTTATTGCTGAAAACCAGTGATTGGGCCATAGCAAATAATTTTGGGGTGTTACAATGGTTGCCTGTTATGCCATTATGGCTAAAGGTGGTGTTGGGTGTAATGATGCTGGACTTTCTTAGTGCCTGGTTGGCCCATTGGGTAGAGCATAAGGTAAAGGTGCTTTGGGGCTTTCATTTAATTCATCATACAGATCATGAAGTAGATACTACGACTGCCAACCGGCACCATCCGGGAGAAAGCGTGGTACGTTTTGTGTTTACTTGTTTCGGCACTTTTGTGGTAGGGGCACCGGTTGCCATCATTATGATATATCAGGCCCTTTCGGTTGTTTTGTCACAATTTAACCATGCCAATATTTCACTGCCCAAAAAGGTGGATGAGGTGTTGAGTTGGGTCATTGTTTCTCCAGATATGCACAAAGTACACCACCATTATAAATTACCCTATACGGACAGTAATTATGGCAATATATTCTCCATTTGGGATAGACTTCTTGGAACCTTTATGAAATTGCCAAATAGTGAAATTGTTTATGGCGTGGATACCTACCCCAATGAAAAGGAAAATTCTGATATAGGGGCTTTATTGAAAATTCCGTTTAAACCGTATAAATCCCCGGAAAAAATGGATGTAAAATCCACTGGTCAATTGTAAATTAGATATTTGGCCCTTATTTTCTGGAATTGATCAATATCTTCTTGCCAGGTTTTCTTTATTTCCTCCTGGGAAAGTCCGGCTTCAATCTGTCTTTGTAAGTCTTTAGTACCGGCATGCTTGGTAAAGCCACTTGTGTTAAAAAACAAGCTCTTGTCCTTGGTGTTTTTGTATGCATCCAATATATAATCCAAATTCACAGTATTCATTTTAGGGGTCTCCGATAGGTCCTTGCCATAACATATTTTGCCATTCTGTTTTGGGTCTTTGGATCCAAAATTCGGAGCAGGGGTATATTTGAAATTGTATTTGGTACTGTCCATAAAGGAGGCGCCGTAACGTTGAAACTGAAACTCCGTTCCACGACCTGCATTTATATTGGTCCCTTCAAATAATCCCAAACTGGGGTAGAGATAAATAGAGGTGTTGTTGGGAAGGTTGGGGGAGGGCCTAATGGGCAATATATAATCTTTATGATGATTGTAATTTTCCATCGGGATTACGGTCAGGTCCGCTACAACTTTGTTTTCCAACCATCCTTCTTTGTTGATCATATTGGCATACTCCCCAATGGTCAGGCCATATACCAAGGGAATATTGGTCATTCCCAAAAAGCCTCTGTGTTCGGTTTCCATGGTAGGACCATCCACGTAATGCCCGTTTGGGTTAGGCCTGTCCAATACAATTATGGGAATATTGTTTTCTGCACAAGCCTCCATAACCAATTGCATGGTAGCAATATAGGTATAGAAACGTACCCCTACATCCTGTATGTCGAACAGTATAACATCAATATGCTGCAATTGTTCTTTGGAAGGCTTTCGGTTTTTTCCATATAGCGAAATTATGGGAAGTCCGGTTTTTTCGTCCTTTCCGTCGCTTACCTTTTCCCCGGCATCGGCTTCTCCCCGAAACCCGTGTTCGGGAGCAAATACTTGTTGGATATCTATACTATGCGCCAATAGGGAATCCACAATATGGGTGTAGGTTAGAGGTTGGGTGCCCTTGAAGATAACACTGGTCTGATTGGCCACAATTCCAACTCTTTTTCCTTTTAACAATGGTAAATAAGTTCCAGTTCTGTTGGCTGCAATGATTATAGGCAGGTCAGTAGCAAGGGTATCCTGTTCAACTACGGAATTAAGCTCCTTATTGTGCGTTTTGGTGTGGTTTCCGCAAGAAGAAAGTGTAAAAAACAATAATAAAACTGTATTTTTGAAAATGGAAAAAACTGCCATAAATTGAATTTAGAATTTTTTATTGCCAAACGCCTTGTTACAGGTAAAGAGCATAAAATTAGTATATCTGCACCAATAATAAAAATAGCTATTGCAGCAATTGCATTGGGGGTGATAATGATGTTGGTGGCTATTTCTACGGGGGTTGGTCTAAAACATAAAATACGGGAAAAGATAGCAGCCTTTAACGGCCACATCCAGATATATAACTACGACAACAACACCTCTGATGTGTCCATGGTGCCTGTTTCCCTTGATCAGGAGTTTTATCCGGAATTTAAATCTGTCAGCGGTATACAACATATTCAGGGAGTAGCTACCAAGGCCGGAATAATTAGAACCGAAGAGACTTTTGAAGGTATTTTGGCCAAAGGTGTTGGGGCAGATTATAATTGGGATGTTTTTAAAGAGTTTTTGGTGGATGGCGCCCTGCCCAATTTTGAGGGGGAAATTAATAGTGAAACATTGATATCCCAGGTTTTATCCAAACGTTTAAATTTGAAAACCGGGGATTCCTTCGTTGCCATTTTCTTTAAGGAGGACGATGCATCCAAAATGCCCAATCAAAGGAAATTTACCGTAACAGGTATTTACGACAGTGGTTTTGAAGAGCTGGATGGCTCCTATATTTTTATAGATCTGCGCCATATTCAACATATGAATAAATGGGCCGATAATGAAGTGGGGAATTTTGAGATTTTTGTTGATGATTTTGATGAAATGGACAATAAGGCCAAGGAAATTTATGGGAAGACCTTGTCCAATCTCGATACGCAGACCATAAAGGACAAGTATTACAGGATTTTCGAATGGCTTGGTCTTTTCGATTTTAATATAGCCTTGATCATTGGTATAATGGTTATCGTTGGAGGTATCAATATGATAACCGCCCTGCTCGTTTTAATATTGGAGCGGACCCAAATGATTGGTATCTTAAAGGCCCTGGGGTCGTCCAATTGGAGTATACGGAAGATATTTTTATATAATGCCACCTATTTAATAGGTGTAGGACTCTTGTTGGGCAATATCATAGGTTTGGGCATTATAGGATTACAGTACAAATTCCGTATGTTCAAATTTCCCAACCCCAAGGAGTATTATATAGATTATATTCCTGTACACCTTGATGTGATGACGGTAGTGTTGCTCAATATTGGTGTTTTAATTTTATGTTTGTTGATGTTGCTACTGCCATCCTATATAATAACTAAAATTTCTCCGGTAAAGGCCATACAGTTCGAATAGAATTTTGTAATTTTTTTTTAAGTCTTGAATCAATAACAAAGTGATAACTTCCCTCCTAAAAAGTAAAAGTAGATGGTGAAACTAAAACTACATGATCAAATAGTGAAAATAGATAAAGGGGAATTGGTAGGCTACACCCTTGCCGGCCACGAGTTTATTCACCAAAAAGGTAGCCCAGGATGGCGAAACTCGGATACAGAAATGTTTCCCATAATAGGACCGACCAATAAGGCAAATTTTAGGGTCACGACCCCCAAGGGTGTGGCTGTGCAGGATCAACACGGTTTATTGAGGGAAATGGCCTACCAGATTGTTTCCCAAACAGATACCAAAGCTGTCTTTAGGAAACAGTATGTTTCCGGTACCCCAATTAAGAACTCTAAATATCCCTCCAAATCTACCGAGGAATATTTGTCATGGCCCTATAATTTCGAATTTACAAAGTCCTTTCAGGTTTTAGAAAACGGAATAAAAATTCAATTCAATATAACCGGTGAAGAAGGAATGCCCTTTATGTTGGGATATCATCCTGCATTTAAACTATATTCGGAAAATGTTTCCATAAGAACCTCTGATGGTACCATTGCCCTACAAGAGGTACTGGATGCGGGCAGTAGGGCCTTAGCGGTTATGGACTGTAATTCCGTTACCTTAATGGATAATGGGAAGCTTAGTATAAAAACGGAAGGTTTTGGGAATTTTATGTTGTGGACAGAGGTACCCAATATGCTGTGTATAGAACCAATTTCCTTTTATCCCTATGCGGTAAACCAGGAGGATTTACATAATGGATTTCAGGCTGTAAATACGTCTGAAAAGATTTTTTCCGTAATTATTCAACCTAACATTTGATACAATAAGAATGACAGAAGCATTACAATTACATTATGGTTATCTTTTTGAACCAGAGTTATTAGAGGAAATCAGGACGGTAGGTAGCTATAAAAAAGTTAGTCAAGGCCAAACTTTAATGGAAATCGGTGATAATATTAAGTCCATGCCTTTATTGCTAAGTGGAGCTATTAAGGTATTAAGGGAAGATGATGATGGCAATGAACTGTTGTTGTATTTCGTTGAAAAAGGGGATACTTGCGCTATGACTTTTTCCTGTTGTATGGGCAATAAAACAAGTGGCATTAGGGCTGTGGCCGAAACGGATACCGAATTATTGATGATCCCGGTGAGTTACCTGGAGACATGGATGGGGAAATACAAATCATGGCAGAGGTTTATATTGGACAGTTATAATGCCCGTATGATGGAACTTATGGAGACCATAGATACGCTAGCTTTTCTAAGAATGGATGAGCGGTTATTGAAACACTTGCAGGATAAGGCCAAAGTAACCCATGATGATGTATTGTACGCTACCCATCAAGAAATAGCCTACGACCTTCACACTTCAAGGGTGGTAGTATCCCGGCTATTGAAAAAAATGGAAAATGAAGGTAAGATAGAGCTTTATCGAAATCAAATAAAGGTGTTGGATCTATAGTTTTTTTTGTGTTTAGTACTTGTTATTGAGAAGTTTAAGTGTTAAACTTGTCTTGGTAAAAGTAAGGATTTATGAAGATCGGTTTTAGTAAGTATATCATAGCACTGTCCGTAATAATAGCGGGCTGTGGCAATCCTACCAAGAAAGGGGAGATAGATATACCCCGGCCCAAGGAGATTGCCAAGGTTGCCGCCCTGCCTAAGATTATAAAAACGCCGATAGGAAATCCAAATTCCAAAGAGAAGGAACTTTTGGGGAAACTTCTATTCTATGACCCCATTCTTTCGGGCGGTAAGGATATTGCCTGTGCCAGTTGTCATCATCCAGCTACCGGATATGCCGAGTTCCTGGATTTATCCATTGGTGCAAATGGTCAGGGGTTGGGAAGTAAAAGGGCATTTAAGGAACCCAACGAAATTCCCCAAATGAAGCGCAATTCCCCCACAATTTTGAACACGGCATATAATGGAATACACGGGAAGGATGATTATGATCCTGAAAATGCTCCCATGTTTTGGGACGACCGTGTAAAAAGTTTGGAAAAACAGGCATTGGAGCCCATTAAGACCTTGGAGGAAATGAAGGGTGTCCATTTTTTACAGTCTCAAATTTTGACTGAAGTGGCAGCAAGACTAGAATCCATTCCTGAATACAAAAATCTTTTTGCGGAGGCTTTCGGAGAAGATGCACCAATAGACAGTATTCATATTGGAATGGCCATTGCCTCTTTTGAAAGAACCCTAGTTGCTAATAATTCCCGTTTTGATCAATATATGGCAGGAGATGTAAACGCCATATCCCACTCAGAAAAAGAAGGCTTGGAACTGTTTAAATCGGTAGGTTGTATCAATTGCCATAACGGGCCCATGTTTTCCGATTATAAGTTGCACGTACTGGGAGTACCCGAAAACAAGAAGGTTCCAGAACCTGATAGTGGATTCCAGGAAAGTTTCGCGTTTAGGACCGCTTCCCTTAGGAATCTGCGTTTTACTGCGCCCTATATGCACAATGGTGCCTTTCAAAATTTAAAACAGGTGCTGGAATTCTATGAGGATATTTCTTTTGGGAAAACACGGAATCCGTCGGTATCCAAGGAAATGTTCGATCCGTTTGTAAAGGAGCTTCAACTCAGTGTTAAGGATATGTCCTTGATTATTTCTTTTTTAAATACCCTTAACGATGAAAATTTTGACAAGGAAATCCCCGAAAAGGTCCCTAGTGGATTGCCTGTGGGCGGAAATATTCAATAGTTGGTTGTTACGCGGTAATTAGTTGTATTTACAATCCTCCGGATCGGATTTTATGTAATATTTACGATAATTGGACGCTTTGGGATCCATACAGCCCTTGAGGTTTTTTAATTCTACTTTTCTAAAGTCTATGGGCTGTCCCTCCGCCTGTAAGGCTATAAAACCTTCCTTTAATAATTTACCGTCGATCTTCATGGCCGGATCATATCTGTTGGCAACACCGCCTCCTATTTGTGGTTTTGTGTATTGCAGTACCTCCTCCCCATTTACAATATGGGTCACAATGGAATCTCCCAAAACAATGGCCTCGGCGCGTACCCATTGATCTCCGAAATAGGTCTTGGAAGTGGAATTGATACAGTGTCTCGGGTCAATTTTACCTTCGTATACCACATCGGTTCCCGGGGAACACATGTTTCCGGTGGGCCGTGATTTTCCTTCTTCCAATCCGGCCAAAAACTGCATTTCTACAGAAATGGGCCAATCTTGCTCCTTGGGCATGGTCCTAGGATCTTGGGAATGGAACATTACCCCACTATTTTTTATGGTGTAACTTGGGGCTCCTGGGTGCAATTCCCCTACAAAACGATACTCTACCACTAAATGATAATAGGAGTAGGGGGTGTTGTAATATAGGTGGCCATACCGTTCATTAAAATCGCCCTCATATTTGTCATAGCGTACTTTTATGATACTATCTTCTACCCTAAAGGTGTCGCCATAATTGTCCCCAACTTCATAATGGTGAATTTTGGTGGTCCAATCGTTTATGTCCTTACCATTGAACATGGAAATCCAACCGTCATTTTTTTCTTCTGAAACAGATTTTACTGTGCTGCACTGGCAAAGAATTAAAGCTGCTATAAGACAACTTATGATCGAAGCGATCTTTTGCATATTTTAAGGATTTATTTGAATTGAGAGCACAAGATAAAATATTTAATGTTTATTAGTACCAACTTCAATTGAAGTAATGTGTGTAAAGGCTAAAATTCTGTAACCTTCGTTACAGAGGAATAAGGTATTTAATACTAAATTTGGTGAATGAGGAGATTTTTACCTTTCTTGGATTGGCTTCCAAAATATAACAAAAACCTTTTTGGAAAAGATTTGGTGGCGGGGATAACTGTGGGTATAATTTTAATTCCCCAGGGTATGGCCTACGCTATGATTGCCGGACTACCTCCGGTTTATGGTTTATATGCCTCCTTGTTCCCCATTTTGACCTATGCCTTTTTGGGTACTTCCAGGCAAATTGCCGTAGGGCCCGTGGCCATGGATTCGCTTTTGGTGGCTGCTGGATTGGGGACCCTGGCCATATCAGGAGTGCAAAACTATATTCTAATGGCATTGTTCCTGTCTTTTATGGTAGGGGCATTTCAGTTGATATTTGGTTTTTTACGTATGGGCTTTCTGGTAAATTTTATGTCAAGACCTGTAATTAGTGGATTTACCTCTGCCGCGGCCGTAATCATTATTTTTAGTCAATTAAAACACTTGTTGGGAGCGGATATCATTAACAGCAATAAATTTCACGAACTGGTTATTAATGCATTTCGGCACTTATCGGAAACCAATATTTATGATTTTTCGATTGGGATAATAGGAATTCTGATCATTGTATCATTTAAAAAATGGTTTGAAAGATTTCCGGCCATATTATTGGTTGTTGTGCTAAGTACCTTGGTGGTTTACTTTTTTAATATGGAAGCCTTTGATGTCCAAGTCGTAGGAGAAGTGCCTGTAGGCCTGCCATCTTTTAAAATTCATAGTTTTAGCATGGAAAAAATTAGCCAAATATGGCCTATTGCCTTAACATTGGCATTGGTCGGATATTTGGAGGCTATTTCCATTGGCAGGGCATTTGAAGAAAAAGACAAAGTAGAGACCATAGACCCCAACCAAGAGTTGATAGCATTGGGAGCTTCAAATATGGTAGGTTCATTTTTTCAGTCCTATTCGGTTACCGCAAGTTTTTCCCGTTCGGCAATAAATTACGAATCGGGTGCCAGGACTACAGTAGCCTCGGTGATAAGTGTTGTCATGGTAGCTCTGACACTATTATTTCTTACACCATTGTTTTATTATTTGCCAAAGGCGGCACTGGCCTCCATTATTATGGTTTCTGTTTTTGGATTAATAGATCTTTCCTATCCCAAAAAATTATGGAACCAAAGTAAGGATGAGTTTCTGGTTCTATTGATAACTTTTTTAATTACCCTGGCCGTTGGCATTGTAGAGGGAATTTTGATAGGGGTGTTATTATCCCTGCTTCTGATGGTATACAGGACTTCCAAACCTCATTTTGCAGTTTTGGGAAATATAAAGGGGTCCGATTATTATAAAAATATTAGTCGTTTTGGTGATGAGGCCGAAGTTCGTCCGGACCTGTTGATCGTAAGGTTCGATTCCCAACTTTATTTTGGAAATTCCGGCTATTTTAAAAGTGAACTTTTCAAGTTTATAAATGTCAAAGGCCGTTCTTTGAAAGCCGTGATTTTAAATGCTGAAGCCATTAATTATATAGATGCTAGCGCATCGGCCATGTTGATCAATGTTATTGAGGAAATCCACAACCGGAACATCGAGTTTTATATCGCCGGCGCTACGGGACCCATTCGAGACATAATATTTAGGAGCGGTATTATCAACTGTCTACATAAAGAATATCTTTTTGTCAAGATAAAGGAAGCTGTAGCTTACCATGATGATCCCAATACCATTCCCTTGCTTAGGGAGAGGGTGGCCCATCAGAATCAAAGTAACTAATGTTGCATTCGGGGAGGTCTATATTATTTACCTTTGTAAAGGTGATTTTTAGTTTAAAAATATTTTGATTAATTTTTAATCACCCCATAATAAAAATAAGAGTATTAAATGAGCCATAACAGTTTTTGGTACCTAAGGAAATATTTTAAGGTGAATTGCTCCAGATAGTTATCGGGATGGCTTATTAAAAATCAATAAATTTATACAGATGAAAATAGAACAGATTTATACAGGATGTTTAGCACAGGGTGCGTATTATATAGAAAGTAATGGAGAAGTTGCCATTATTGACCCCTTACGTGAGGTTGAACCATATATAAAGCGGGCCAAAGCGGATAAAGCTACTATTAAATATATTTTTGAAACGCATTTTCACGCTGATTTTGTCAGTGGGCATATTACCCTGTCCAAAGAAACAGGTGCCCCTATAGTGTATGGTCCCACGGCCAATCCTTCTTTTGACGCCATAATAGCCAAAGATGGTCAGGAATTTAAGCTTGGGAATATCACTATCAAGGCATTGCATACCCCTGGGCATACCATGGAAAGTACCACTTATTTGTTAAGGGATGAAAAGGGTAAGGATTATGCTATATTTTCTGGGGATACCCTATTTTTAGGTGATGTAGGTAGGCCAGATTTGGCTCAGAAGGCGGCCAATATGACCCAAGAGGATTTGGCCAGGCTATTGTTTCACAGCCTTAGAAACAAAATTATGCCTTTGGCAGATGATGTGGTGGTTTATCCCGCACATGGTGCTGGTTCGGCCTGTGGAAAGAATATGATGAAGGAAACCGTGGATACCTTGGGCAATCAAAAGAAAATGAATTACGCCCTACGTGCCAATATGACCAAGGAAGAATTTGTTAAGGAGGTTACGGAAGGATTATTACCACCTCCAAAATACTTTCCGCTCAACGTAAAGATGAACAAAGAGGGTTATGAGGATATAGGGGAAGTATTGGAAAGGGGTACTACCGCCTTGTCACCCGATGCATTTGAAGAAGCTGCCAATGCTACGGACGCGGTAATTTTGGATGTAAGGCATCAGGACGAATTTGTAAAGGGATTTGTTCCGAGATCTATATTTATAGGGTTGGATGGCAGTTTTGCCCCATGGGTAGGGGCTCTTATTGCCGATACCAAGCAGTCTATCTTACTCGTGGCCCCGGAAGGTAGGGAGGAAGAAGCAATTATAAGATTATCCAGGGTTGGCTTTGATGCCACGATAGGTTATTTAAAGGGAAGCTTCAAGGCTTGGAAAAATTCAGGAAAGGAATATGATACCATTACTTCCATTTCCGCCAAGGACTTGAAAGATACTCTCGATAATAAAGAAGTTCCTGTTTTTGATGTTAGGAAAGAATCGGAATATCTTTCCGAGCATATGGAAAATGCAAACAACACTCCTTTGGATTTTTTAAATGACCATATGGCCGAATTTCCCAAGGAGGATACTTTTTACGTGCATTGTGCAGGAGGATATAGGTCGGTTATAGCGGCATCCATTTTAAAAAGTAGGGGCATACATAACCTAGTGGATATAGGTGGAGGCTTTGATCAAATAAAAGATTCTGGCTATAAGGTAACCGATTATGTTTGTCCAACTACGCTTTAAAAGTGACATTTATCATATTTTATAGTGCTGTATGTATATATTTTAGCCTACTGAATCCAAAATAAGTACCTATGATTTTACAATACTTACCTTTAGTAAATTGGAGCAACGGAATTATAATGATTTCTGTTTTTGGCGCTGTTTGTGTCGGTCTGGTTACCGCCGTATTGATGTTGATGAACAGTGGTAAGAAAAAATAGGCTGGGTATTTCACTTGTGTGAAAAATCCAGCCCATTTCTTCAAATAGAAAGAGGGGTAAAAGAAATGGCCCTGTTCGGGTATTTTCTTAAATACCATGACAGGATCCGTTTGGTATCCATATTTTCTTTTTGGAGTTCCAAAAAATTTTCCAAGGCCTCAATATTATCTATCTGCTCGTGTCGTGGCAGGAATCCATAGCCCTTGTATTTGTTGTTGAGAACCAACACAAAGGCTTCTTCTTTTGCGTGTCTACCTTTTTCCTTGATTACTAAATTTTGGTTTTTGTCCATCAATGCCTCAATGGCGCTTTTTACTTTGTCATTATAGTCCATGGGCGATTCCGTTCCCCTGCATATTCCTTTGCAATTGGTAATACTGTAATGGGAGCAGCTGCTAATGTTTTCCTGTAAATGACAGAATTTAGGACATAAACCGTAGTTCTTGCATAATTCCTCCAAAAATAGCCTGCAGTCGGTTATGGTATTAAAAGTGGATATGGGGTTGGGTGTCAATTTTAATTTGTTGTATGCCAAGTGTTGTATTCCGTTTCTATCTTCATAGGAAAAAATGGCATATTCTGTAGAAGTGCGTTTCTGACTTTGATTATAAAGAGGGAAATGTTTTTTAATCGCGGCGGATTCCATTAAAAGGGCAATTAGCTCGTTCCCGGATAATTCAAAATCAATGTCGTGCGTGGCCTTGCACATTAAAATTTCTTTGTTGGCCTTGTCATAAAAATGCCCTAGTACCCGCTTTTTGATATTAACGGCTTTGCCCACATAAATTATTGTTCCCTTGGCGTCTTTAAAGTAATAAATACCAGGGGAATTGGGCAATCTTTCAAAGATTTCCTTGGATAACGATGGTGGTAATGTGGCTTCTTGCGAGCGTGCATTAAGAAAGGTTTTAAATACCTTTTCGGCCCCATCGGCCCTTAGTAGTTTTTTAAATAGAATTACCGTGGCCTGGGCATCCCCTTTCGCTCTATGGCGGTCCGTTAAAGGGATATTCAAAGAGCTGCATAATTTTCCCAAACTATAGGAGTTTAGGCCAGGGATAAGTTTTCTGGACAATCGTACCGTGCATAATTTTTTGCGGGAAAAATTAATTCCGATATTCTGAAATTCATTTTTGATGACGTTGTAGTCAAAATTTACGCTATGGGCAACAAATATAGTATCCTGCGTTATTTCCAATACCTTCGAAGCTATTTCGTCCCAAGTGGGGGCATTGCGTACCAAATTATTGTCGATTCCCGTCAATCCCGTAATAAAGTAGGGAATTTCACATTCAGGGTTTACCAGGGAAGTATATTCATCAATGATTTCATGACCGTCGAATTTGAAAATGGAGATTTCGGTAATCTTATTTCCTTTTATTCCGTTTCCGGTAGTTTCTATATCAATGACGGTGTACATGTAATAAGGTGCTGGAGGTAACAGAACCTTAAAGTTATAGGAATTTGATTAAAAAATGGGTCCCAACGGGTTAAATTTATTGAAGGGTGTTTAATTCCTTATGTTAGTCCAAATCCTTGATTACCTCTGTTAAAGCCTTATAAATGATTGGTCCTGTTTCTGGGCCCAAGGAATTTTCTTCCCCATAGGTGTCGCCTTCATCATTGTAGAGATACGGTTTTCCGGTATCCCATTCACTTTTAGGTATAATGTATCCAATTTCATCATTGGAAAGGCCTAAATAAAACTTGTACTTGTCGGGAATCAATTCCTGAAGTGGTGGTATCTCCATAGGCTGTATGTCAAACTCACGCCCTTCGGGAGCTTCTATGCCACCATATACAATTTCTGGGTATATTTCCCCAGGGATACTTAGGAATAGGGCGGGGCCTATGCGAATGGCGCCTACTTCGGTTCTGGATTTAAAATATTCCGGCATACCCATCTTGATCAGGCCAATACCACTGGCAATCTTAAATGTAGTATTGTCCAATGGTGCCAATATAGTTTTCGCCCTCAGCGAAATATTGGAATTGGTCAAGGTATCTCCTTTTTGTTTTAGGGCCGCCAAGGACATCAGTGCAATTTGATCGCCAAGCGCCTTGGTTTTTTCAAAAGTGGGTTCAAAATATTCTTCTCCGGTAAAAGGATCTTGAATGCCCAAGGAGGGATGCGGTGCCATTAGTCCGCCAATGGCTCCCGAAAAATATATGGCCACTCCACCAAGTCCTTCTTCTACCTGTTCCTCTCCGTTGTATACTCCATTTTCCATGGCTTCCCGTATATAATGTGGGAAATCCGAGCTGATCAATAAATTTTGTGACCAAAGTGTTTCAGGGTGGTTGGCCCAATTTATAAGCGTTCCCATTGTTGAATTGTTTTCGGCATCCAGGACCTGCATTAAATGTATTCCAGTGGCCTTAACAATAGGTTTTCGGGTGTCCTTAATGAGTTTGCCATCTTCACCGGAAAGGTCTTCGGCAAAAACTAATTTAGCCGGACGCAAATTGTTGGCGGCCTCTGTAATAGCTGCAACGGTTTGGGATTTTACATATTCCATCATTTCTGGATTTACTCCGGAATTGAAGATATTTTCACCCCAGATGCCCACAAGATCATTGCTCTCGTGGGTATGGGTAGAGGATAATAAGGTGTAATCTATTCCCAGTTCGGCTGGTATCCGTTTTCTGATGTCGATTACATCGCCATGTAAAAAACCAATGGCGTCCATAGAAATCATGGCTATCCTTGTATCGCCATCATCGATTACCATTACCCGGGACCAGACATCATCATGCACTCCCTGGGCAGGTTTGGCATTGCTCATCCCCGCTATCCAATACGCATCAAATTTCCCGTTGTTATTGTTGTCGTTATAGGTGTCACCTTCATCCTTGCTGTATTTGTTGTTTCCATTGGCATCGTTCCAAGTATCCACAATGGTAGGGGTAATGGGTTTTTTGGAAAATCCTGCTGTTATGGGTTGTGGGGTTTTGTTTTCTATTTTAAGATCGATGGAATAATCAGGATGGCGATCACGCCAATTGTACACTACTACGGATGCCCCTACCAACAGTAGTAAAAGGATAAATATCCCAATTATTTTCAACCACTTTTTTAAAGTTTTCATTGTTTATAGTTTTATAGCTTCGTATGCGTTAATTCATTGGCCATTTTAAAATTGAGCTCCATTAGGTAATCGCCCATACTTGGGCCGTACCATCCCATTAACCGGGCTTCATAGGTGTCAAAATAATAATATTTTTGTGGTACAATATAGCCTAGATATTGTCCATTAAAACTGCTGAGTACGGAATTGTACCCCTGAAGTTCCAGAGCATTTTTTAAATCCAAACCGTATTCCCCACTTAATTCATAAGGCAGGGCAAGCCAAATGAGGTTGTTTAGTTTAAGGCCTTGTACCTGGATAGGGTTCGATTTTGGCATAAGTTTACTTCCAAGGTAAGGGGAAAGTCGTAAGCGGTCCGATATGTAAAGAAATTGCAACTTCGGGATTTCTATTTCTGAAGATATGGCGGTCAATTCCACAATGGGGAGATATTCCATTTTGTTCAAGGCCGATCTGGCCGAATCGGCAAGGGTTTCCCCAATGTATTTCGCTTTTTCAAATTTATCTCCTATTCCTTTGTTGGAATGACTTCCTACCGTACCGGCAAAGAATAGGGCCAAATCAACGCCATTTTCTTCCAAATGGCGTTGAAAGTACCCTGGGTAATCTCCGGTATATTGTTCGTTGTCGGTACCTATTACGGTAGCATGTGCGGAAAATGCGCCAATAGTAGCCTTTTTGCCATTTTCCTGAATAAAGGACAAAAGATCTAGTTTGTCATTAAGTCGCCCAGACTCACCTATGATTCTATTTCTAACCAAATTGGGAACTTTAACATATCCTGAAGAAAATTGGGCGGGCTGTTTGTCTGCCAAGGCCTGTAAAATAAGTGCGGAAAACTTTTGACCTAGCCATTCTACTACCTCTGGTTTATATTCCCCACCAAAACTTTTGCCCACATAACCTGGCATACAATTGCCAATGCTGGAATGGGTGTGGGTAGCCCCGAAATAAAGCTGTTTCCTGGATATTTTCCCCTTTAGGTTGTCGATAACCTTATTGACAACGTCTTCCGGTATTGCCACCAGGTCGGCATTGATCAAAACAACGGTTTCACTATCTACTTCAATTGCGATTGCTTTGGCAAAAATGGAATCGTGAACACTGGTCGCAATTTTGCCGCTACCATATCCTGCCATTTTTATATTGTTGAATTCGCCTTTTGCGGGGTCGGGATTATCGTTTATGATTTTTGGGGTGATATTTGTCCTTGCGAATCCAGCAAGCAGCTCGCCTTTGGCCTCTGATTTATTTTTGACAGCCTCCTCTATATTTTCAATAGTATTCCTATAATACGCCGTTTCAAAATATGGCGTGGTATCTATAGTGCTGGTTGCAAAAAAGAAAAGAATAACCAAGAGTACTATCAGCACTCCAAAAAATTTAAGCAATACCCGTAACCATTTTCCCATTATTGTTCTTAATTAAGTTTTTGAGGATCTAAAACGATATATTTTACCGTTTTTCTGTTCCAAGTATATACAATATGAACTTTCCCATCGGGAGCTTGTATCATGGTTGGATAGGAATATTCTTCCCCTTCCTTATCCGTGTTTTTCCTTAAGGGTTCCAAGTCCAGAACGCGTTTCCATTTCTTCCCGTCATTGGACAGGGCCAAGCTCAAAGGCACGCGATCTCCCCAATTTTTACCAGTGGGATTGTAAACTAATAATTGGCGCCCATCTTTAAGACTTACCCCGTCAATGCCAGAATTTGGATTGGGCAAAGCGGTGGCTTTCATTTTGCTCCAGGTGTTTCCGTAGTCGGTAGACCAATTCTCGGCAATGACCTCATTTTCAGTTCTGCTCAAAAGCTGTAATTTTCCGTTTCCATAATTCAGGACCACGGGCTGTATAGCACCTAACTCTTTCCCGTCATTAAGGGGTTGGGTTTTGGACCAAGTCTTTCCGTTGTCAGAACTTAGCTCCAAGTGTACCTGCCAACCTGCCTCATCATCTTCTGTGCTGGATGGAGAGAGAATTTCACCACTTGCCAATTGTATGGGTTGGTTTTTAATGGGGCCTAATATACCCTCTGGTAGATTTACCGGCTTGGACCAGGTTTTTCCATCATCATTGGATGTCATGTATAGTCCCCACCATTCGGTAGGACTTGGTCCTACCTTGTAAAATAAAAATAGTGGTTGATCTTTTGGTTTAAATAATACCGGGTTCCAACATGGGTATCTACTGCCATCTTCCTGCACGCCATTCACTACTTCTATTGGGGTAGACCAAGAACTACCAGTCTTTCGGGATACCCAAATGCCAACATCATCATTTTTTTCTTTGGTACCACCAAACCAAGAGGCTATTACGGTCCCATTGCTTACTTCTACTGTGGAGGCATGGCATTCCGGGGTAAGCGCGTCTTCCAATTCATAAATAAATTCTTGTTCCACAATGGCAGGATGGTCCAATGGAACTACGTCCGGTAATTTTTCCATTTTTCCTTTACACGATACGACTAACAAGGTACACAATAAAAATAAAAGTCTCATAAGGTAGATTTAGATGATTGTTGATTAATTAAAAAGTGTGGCTCTTTGGCCATGACAAAAGTTAGTTGGCCCCCATTGGCAATTTCTTCGTGCCTTATCCAGGTGCGGTCCAAGGGCCGACTGTTTAGCAGTACTTTTTTTACATAGATATTATTGGGGTCATAGTTTTCCGTGTTAATGGTCAATTGATTTACGCCCATTTGGAGAACAGCATTCTTAAATAATGGAGCGCCCAATTGATAAATGTCCGTTCCGGCAATAGGATAAAAACCAAGGGAACTAAAAATATACCAGGCGGATAAGGTACCGGCATCATCATTGCCGTCTATGCCCACATAGGAATTATCGTATTTATTGTCCAGGATCCAACGAACCCATTTTTGGGTCAAGTCGGGCCTATCCACGGCATTGAAAAGATAGGCCGCATGGATGTCCGGTTCATTTCCATGCCAGTAGTAGGAGCCTGGGGTCCAGGTAGCCTTTTTTGGATCGGCTTTGGCGAAAAAGTTGTTCAGTTCACTCACAAAATAATCTTTGTCCTTAAAAAGGGATACCAAACCTTTTGTATCATAGGGTACGGCCCACCGCCATTGCAGGGCACTTCCCTCGGTATAATCTTTGGTATACTCATCGTCCCAATCCGTATAAGTAAGTTGCAAGGGCTTAAATTTTTCCACAAATCGTCCATCCTTATGTCTGGGTTGAAAATATTGAGTGTCGGGATTCCATACATTTTTATAAAATTTGGAATGACTTTCAAAAAGAGCTTGGTCTTCAAGGAGTTGTAGTTCTTTGGCCAAAAGACTTATAGAATGGTCGGCCCAGGCATATTCCAAGGTCTTGCTTACGGCTTCATCCCCAAATTCCGTAGGGCAATAGCCGTAGGTAATGTATCCGTCTATCTCTTCCCGGCCAGCAGCGGAACTGTCTTTCGGAATGGGTTCCAGGGCCACTTGTCTCATTTTTTTATAAGCAAGGTGCACATCAAAATTACGTATGCCCTTTAGGTAAGATTCTGCAATGACCATGTCTGCAGGGGAACCCAGCATGGAGTTGCTATATCCGTATCCCGAGGGCCAACGGGGCAGGCTGCCTCCTTGTTTGGACATTTCCACTAAGGAGACCAACATGTCCCTTTGCTCATCCTTGGCTATTAGATTGAATAATGGATGGACGGTGCGGAAAGTGTCCCATAAGGATAAATCCGTGTAGTAGTTGAAATCGGTAGTTTGGTGTATTTTTTTGTCAAATCCTTTATATTCCCCATTTACATCATTAAAGATGGTAGGCATTTGAAAACTGCGATATAAGGCACTGTAAAAGACTTTTTTTTCCTCCAAGGAGCCGCCTTCGATCTTAATTAAAGCCAGTTTTCTTTCCCATTTGTCCTTGGCCATTTGGAGTATTTCGGCAAAATTAAGATGGCCCGCTTCTGTCTCCAGGTTTAAACGGGCATTTTCAATACTTACATGCGAAATACCAACTTTGGCATTAATACTTTCCTGGGCAAATCCGAGATAAATTTTTAGACTATCACTTTTTTTACTAAGCCCTTTTTTGTGCAATGTTTGTCCATCCCAGATGCCATAGTCGGAAAATGGTTGGTCAAATTTAGCCACGAAGTATACCTGCACTCCCCCGAACCTACTTGCAAAGCTTCCAAATGTCCTAACCGAACCTTCAATTTCATTTTTCTTGGGAAGTATGTTGACAAATCCTTCCTTTGCTCGATGGTTTCCAGTGGTATTGGTAATGTGGACAAGCAAATTCCTGTTGCCTTCTTTTGGAAAGGTATATTGGTGATGGCCACTACGTTCTGTTGCCGTAAGCTCGGCAACAATGCCCTCTTTTTTTAATGCTACACGGTAATAACCCGGAAAAGCGATTTCATCGTTATGGGAAAATTTATGTGCATAATCCAATTGGAAATCAATTTTATCACTGGCGGTAGTTGTTGGTGTAAATAGAAAATGTCCTCCATCGGTAGCACCGGTCCCGGCCAAACGGGTATGGCTAAAGCCAAGTATTTTGTTGTCCCCATAGTAATATCCTGAAGTACTAAAATCTTTGGTGTTATTATAGAAAGACATGGTTTCGGGACTTAGGCGTACCATACCGAAAGGAACAGTGGCGCCCGGAAAGTTAAATCCACATACCCAATAGGGGAAGCCTCCGGTACCAATAAAGGTATTTACATATTTACCTAATTCTCCCGGGCTTGAGTTTTCTGTTTGGTTCTTTGGAGTTGCCTTTACAATACCGTTGTACTTATAGCGAGCAATAAAAATAGCAATAAGCACTAGGCATATTGCCATTCCAATGGCAATGACAGTGATTTTCGCTATTTTTTTAAGCAACTTCATAGGTCTTCCTATATTTTAATTTAATGGGATGTATTTTTCAAAAAACCGATCCATGTGGTATTGGCAATAAGCATTCACTTTTACCGACGCATCCATGGTATGTGGCCACCCTTTTAGTTTGTGGTAATACGAAATGGCACCTGCTTCTTGTAGGGTGGCATGTAATATGTCCGATTGTTCATAGGGCACTAATTCGTCCAAAGTACCTTGGAATGTTATGGTCGGTGGAATGTTTTTTGAAATTAAAAATAAGGGAGAGGCCTTTTTATACAGTTCAGGGGCCTCCTCGTAGGATTTGCCTATTAAATATTGAACCGAAGAGGCATTGATAGCCGTTTCATCGGTTAGGTTGGAAGGGCCGTAAAAATTGACAACTGCCTGCACTGCGGCGGATATTCCTTTTTCATCCACATCTTCCTGTGTATTGGAATAGGCGTTCATTAAGGCCAGATGTCCCCCGGCGGAACCGCCTACCATCGCTACTTTGTAGGGGTTTATATGGTACTGGTCTGCATTTGATTTTAACCACCTTACCGCATCTTCTACATCATGAAGCTGGGCAGGATATTTGGCAACACTGCTTAATCTATATTGTACGGTAGCCGTGATATATCCTTTCCTTGCATAACTAATCAAATAGGCTAAATAATCGTGTTTGTCACCTTTTTTCCAAGCTCCGCCGTGAATAAAAATAATTAATGGAGCATCCTTTTTGATCGCTTTAGCATGGTAAATATCCAATTTGAGTTGAGTGGAGTCCAAAGTCTTATAGACTACATCTTTGTATTCCTCTATATCTTCTGGAATGGGGAAGTCGGTTTCTATTATTTTTAATGCCCCGGTTGCATAGGCTATTTTAAGGGTAGTATTGCTGGAGTATCCTTTTGGGGGTACGGAGACATCATATTGTTTTGCCTTACAGCCCAATAATAAGGCTAGTGAAACTATGGGTATGAATATATTTTTAATCATAATTTTAAATGTTTTTCCAAGAATATATCTGTATGATATTGAATGTATGAGAACACCTTTGCTGAAAGGTCCATGGCATGTGGCCAACCCTGTAATTCATGATAGTAACTGGGCACCCCAAACGCTTTTAGGGTTTCATGGAGTTTTTTGGATTGCCCATAGGGAACCAGTTCATCCAAAGTGCCGTGAAAGGAAATGGTAGGAGGGGAGTTTTTATTTACATACGCAATAGGTGAAGCCTTTTTGTACATTTCCGGGGCTTCTTCATAGGTTTTTCCAAATAATCGATGTACCCGTTTTTCCTTTTTTGCAATCTCGGTCGTTAGATCGGAAGGCCCGTAAATATTTATTACGGCCTGTACATTGGTGGGTATGCCATTGTCATCCACTGAATTGGAAGAATTGGTATAGGCGTACTGCATGGCCAAATGTGCCCCAGCAGAACCACCAGCTATAGCTATTTTTTGAACATTGATGTTGTATTCCTTGGCATGTGATTTCAGCCATTGTACAGCATCCGAAACATCAAGGAGCTGGGCAGGGTACTTTGCCACTCCGCTTAATCTGTATTGTATTGTTGCTGTTATGTATCCCTTCTGGGCATAACTGATTAAATAGTGTAAAACATTGCTTTTCTTTCCTTTCTCCCAAGCACCGCCATGTATGAAAATAATAAGGGGAGCCTCTTTTTTTAAGGCTTTAGGATGGTAGATGTCCAGCTTTAATGATGTGCTGTCGATGGTCTTATAGACTAGATCCTTATGTTCTAGGATGCTTTCCGGTATTGCTACCTTGGTAAGGGTTGGCTCAATGGCTCCTAGCGTGTAGGCTACTTTAAGGCTGATGTTATTTGCAAAACCTTTGGGCGGCACTGAAGGATCGTATTGGTTCGGTTTACAGCCAACAAACAATAAAACCATCCATAAAAAAAACACTATTCTAGCGGCCATAAATGATTATCCTTAAGGTTTGGATTTTTTATTGTTGCCCAAAAAATTTTTCAGATTTATTGTTTTGCTGTTCGCCAGGGGACCTGGAATAAGGCTAAGAAAGGAAATGACAAAAAAGATGAATAAAACAAGGATAACAATAAATAGATTTTTTTCCATCTTCTGTTTGTCAGGATTAATTGGCCGAGTCTTTTTCCAGGCTTAATCCATCTTTTATCCCAAGTGGTTTCCTGATAAAAATAATTACAGTGGCCGTAACGAACATTAATAAGCCGTAAATGGCAGGCACAATAGAGTATTCGGCATTGTTCAAGGCAATTGTGGCCAATGTTATTGCCAGGGTTCCATTTTGGATTCCCGTTTCAATGGATATACTTATAGCCTGTGGTCTTGTTAGTTTAAAAAGTACTGCCATTAAAAATCCTAAGGTCATGGTACTCACATTGAGCAGTATGGCCGGTAGCCCTGCCTCATTTAAGTAGCTCATAAAAACATCCTTGACGCTAATGGTCACCCCAATGATTACCAACACAAATATGATGGCAGAAGCTATTTTTACAGGTTTCTCCATCTTGTTCGCAAAGGCTTCAAATTTACTTTTTATTAGCATGCCAATTCCTACCGGTATGATCACAATGACCAATAATTGTTTTATCATGGTTATAGCATCGACTGAAATGGCCATACTCTCATTGGAGAATTCTTCCATTGCAAATTGAACAATGAAAGGAATGGTTAAAATGGAAATTATACTGGATACAGCCGTTAGGGAAACGGACAGGGCCAAATCACCTTTGGCCAAATAGGTCAGCATATTAGAGGTTGGTCCGCCAGGGCAGGCCGCCAATAACATAATGCCGATAGCAGTAGTCGGGGACAAGCTGAGGGAAATGGCAATAAAATATCCTATCATTGGTAACAACAACATCTGGCAGATAAGACCTATGATCATAGCCTTTGGATAGGTTACCACTCTCTTAAAATCGGAAAGGGTCAATGATAGGCCCATTCCGAACATAATAATGATCAAGGAAATGGCAAGGATAATTCCAGAGGTAGAATTCATGACAACTAGGTTTTAAAGTAAAATATTATCTTTTTTCCCATAAAGGGGATATACACAAATAAAACTTATTAAATATTATTTTCCTTATTATATTTTATTGGATTTGCATTATAATTTACCAGAAAATAGAACATATGTTAATATTTCTGTTAAAAGGGTTAGAATAATTTAGATTTTAGGTTTGTTTTAGTTTCATATTTATAAGAAAAGACCGGTAAGGTCTGTTTGCCTTTTCCGGTCCTAAAATTAACTTGCTGTCAAGTGAATATTTCCTGTTCTTCTATATTGGTGAATATTCTTTATGTGTGTTTATTTCTTGGAATTGAAACGGGTCATAATTTCTTTCCAATTAGTAAAAATTATCCCCTCTTCTTTGAAGAAATTGATGAGGTCTGGATCGCCAAAAATCTGTGATTCCCAAACCCGTTGTTGCCATGATCCCGTAATGCCCCTAAGGTTATCGGTTTCTACGGAGGGGTGAAAAATGATTTCTGTTAGTCCGGGAGGTAAGGACTTAATCAAGGTCTTAAAAGCTTCCACCTTTTCTTCATAGGAATCCGCCTTTGGTGCACTGGAAAAAAAGTCCAATTTGGGCAAGGTGTACTCTTCGGTCATCTTTACCACAGAATCATCCATAGGATACCCCTTTGCTCTAAACTCTGCCAGAACCGATGGTACGGATATATCTATGATATTTGCTGGAATGCCGTATTCCTGGGCCACTTTCATGTAGGCCTTTACATAACTGGGGTCACCGAACAGGGTGCCCATGTGGGTGTCTATATGGTCCGGTCTATAGCCCCAGGCTATGGATTGTTCAATTTGGGCCCGTATTTCTTTTTCCACCTCCTCGGCCGAAGCATGTTGCACTACTTCCGGTACGCTCCTCCATAGTTTGTCTTCAGGATCCAATAGTCCAGGTACTTCTGCATCTGGGGTAATAGGTCCCCAGCGATGTTTTTTCCATTCACTGGTAAGCGTAAGGTGTAGGCCAACATCCATAGCAGGGTTTTCCTTGGCCCAATTGATGAATTCTTCGGCGTTGGGACAGGGTATCATCACGGCAGCGGATTGTATTTCCCCCTTGGTCAATTGTTCCTTGGCGGCAATGTTGGCTTCAGGACACATCCCTATATCATCTGCATGCAACATGATTACCTTTTTTCCGGCAGGCCATCCCAATTTTTCGGCCCAGTTTTTTGCTTCTAAGGTTGTTTCCAGTTCTGCAGGAGTGTTGTTAATGGCCTCTTCGGCATTTTTTTTCTTTTCCCCACAACTAATGAGTAATAGTGCCATAAAAAGGCTCATGAACAAGGAAATTGGATATGACTTTTTCATTTTATTTTTGATGTTTTAATTTATAAATATTTTTTAAACCAGTTGAGCCCGTCTCCGAAAATGATGTCCAACGGGGCATCCCTGTGCTTAGCATCGTACCATATGATCTCTTTTGGCTCTTGTGCTGCTTTAAAAAGCAGGGTGCTCATTAGGGGAGGTACTATTTCATCGTTTTTTGCATTTAACATGAGGAACGGTCGGGGCGCAATCTGCTTTACAAAATTTAATGGCTCAATGATACTTACAAAATCTTTTGCATCCTTGGTCAGGGCTTCTTTTTCGTACAGTAAATTCAATTGTCCACCAGCCAATGCCACAATAGGAACTTTTATGCGATCATCTATTCCGCAAAAAATGGTGCCTGTAATGCCACCCAAACTGATACCGTAATATCCTATTCTATGGGCATCCAGTTCTTCCCTTGTTTCAATAAAGTCGACCGCTCGCCTTAGATCGAATACAGTCTGACTAATAATATCCCTGCTCCAATGTTTGTAATTTCCGGTAAGGCTAAAATCATAAACATCCTCTTTCCGTTCCCCGTGTTCGCTAAAATCGATCCTTAATACCGCATACCCATTTTTAAGGAAGAGATCGTTGCCATAAGATACATAATCTACGTTCTTGTTGTCTCCAAGACCGTGCATTAAAATCACAACCGGTAGGGGACTGGTACCGATTTTGGGCAGGCTCAAAATTCCTGTCACTTTTTTATGGTGTACACTATTGTAAGTTACATGATACAACTTAAAGTCTGTAGTATCTTTTAAAAGGTTCAGGGAATCCTTTAACGGTATGGTCTTGTCATAGGCATAATATTCATTGACCGGTAAAGTTGCACTCGTATCGCTGGCATAAATGATGGTAAATGCCAATAGTAATAGAATGGCGATAATTCCTGAAAACCAATATATACGTTTTTTACTAAAGGATTTCATCGTCATCAGCTACATACATTCTAGTGCTCTTGGTGTATTTTCCACCATTGGGATCAGCATATTCCAAATCGATATAAAAAGCCTTAAAGCCACTTTTAGGGAATTTTACCTGCTGAAAAATGTGGTCATGGTCTTTGGAATCTATTTTCTTTGAAGTCCATTCCTCGTCCCTGAAGTCCCTGTCCGACGAATCTGCAGACCATATGTAGGCGTTTTGAAGTTCATCGGAGGTGGTTTTGACCGTTAGGGTAGCCGATGTTTTATCGGTTGTTAGATCGTAAGCCAAAGTGGCCTGAGATGTCTTGTTCAACGATTTTCCCCAAAAGGCACTTAAAGCCCTTATAGCCTGTTCGCCACCACCCAGATCATGACCGGCATTGGGTACATAGTGAATGTAATTTTCACCAGGAATATCATTGATGTAGTTCTTAATGGCATCTACTGGCCAGTATTCATCATTGGTGCCAATAAAAATTAATTTTGGCATGGTTAAATTGGCCCTGTAAGAATAGGGATCTACCATTTGGGTCAAGGCTTTACCATCCTCTGTACCTACGGTTTGTGGAATTTCCAATTGTATGTAATCATTGATCTGTATACTATATTCGTTCCAAGCCGTAATATGGTAATCCAAACTAACGGGCATATTTAAAACGTCTATTACCATTGGGGCAATTGTTTCCACCCTTTTGTCGTTTGCTCCAGTCAACCATGTAGTCCAGCCCCTTTTAGAGGCTCCGGTTACCGTAAAGCGTGTTACCTCTTTTTGAAGGTTTTTGCTACTAAACTCCTGAACAGCATCCATAGCTCTGACCGCACTTTTTACCATAGGGAATAACAAAGGCCATGTGGGGTCTTTGTCATTTTTGTAATTGTGCAAGGTGAAGGAAATGAGTTCGTCTTCCGTTAGGCCATCGTATAGAGGTTGGTTGGGAACCTGCCTAACAATAGCCACTATGGCCTTGTTCTTTTCGGCTACTTGGGCAAAACTGATGGATTTTTTGTCCTCTTCATTAGACGACCAATTGGGTATTCCCTCTTTTATACTCCCCCCTGTAATCATTAGAAGTGCTCCGTCATGGGTAACTTCTTTAGGGACCAATATGGTGAGTTCATGGGTCCATACATGCTCCCTCCATTTTTGGGAGGTCAGCATAAGTTCATAGGCGGTTACATCCTCTATGGTGTAATTCTCTTTCAGTTCCCATTTATAGGTTTTGTCTTCATTGTTCAAGTAGCTTTGCAATGCGTTGGAAGGAGTTATTTCAGCTGCGGCAGGAGCAACGTTTTCCGCCAGTTTTTTTGGGCTGTCCTTGCAGGAAATAATACATAGTAAGGACATTGATAAAAAAATAGAAGCCAATTTGTTCATTTGGATCTTGTGTTAATAGTTAAGGAATTGTTTTACTTATCAGGTGTTGGACTGTTTTGGATGAGGGTCAATAAATCATTGATGAGGATTTCTCCTGTTTTTTCCCCTAGACTGGTGCGACTTACATACATATATCTTTTAAAACTGTTAAAATCTTCTTTGGTCAATATATACCCAAAGGCATCGTTGGTCAAACCAAAAAGGAAAGGATGTTCCGTGGGCATATTTCTTTTTAAATAGTATCCTATGTTGGGTAGGGCTTCCCCAGGTATGGTCAGGATTTGGGCAGATCCAATATTCAATAGGTTAAGGGTTGTGCTTACATATTGGTCGGAGTTACCCATTTTTAAGGGGGAATTATTTAAGATGTATCGCATCATTTCCGAATCTATTGGGAATTCGGCCTGTGTGGAGGTGCAATAGAGTTTTGGGTCCTCTTGGATTTCGGCCTCAGATAAAATCCTTAAGGCCTCATCTGCCAAAAGGTTCCCAATTCGCTGGCATTCTGCCCAATCATTGGCTTCCTTATCATTGTCCAGCCTATTGTCTGCAGTGACCATTCCGCCTTGGGCACCGTTCATAAACAGGGCCATTCCTCCTGCCTTGGCTTCAATTCTATCGTACAGGGGGCCAATAAGATCCGGACTAAGTATTCCTTGATCACTGCCTATTACCTCTGGATGAATGGCATAGTTTACCAAAGTTACTATGGGTAGGTCTTTGTTTTTGCCTTTGGTGCCTAGTGCCTGTATTATACCGCATCTTGGGTCGTACAATTCAGGGGCATAGTAGTTATAGGCTATTTTGCCTTTGGCTTCGCCAACTGCAATTTTTAATTTGGCGGGTTCCAAGTTTGAAGAAGCTTCATTTACGGCATCCGCAATTTGGGTTACACACCAGTCTAGATACTTTAAATCGGCTGCATAATTACCTTTTTCGTCGGGGAAGGCATATGCATCGGGGGCACTATGGGTATGTGTGGCACCTATTAATATATTGTTGAACGGAATGTCCTTAATTAATTTTCTTGCTCTATTGCCCAGTGCTGCCGGCCATCCCAGATTGTCGATATTAACTATGGCAATTTTTTCTGTCCCCTTTTCCAATACCATGGCCCTAACATAAAGGTCTCCTTTTTTTTCAGTTGCTGGTTGAGGGGTGCCAACTCCCCCGGAAACCGAAATCAACGGGTCAGGGGTAATTATTCGTTTGGCCGCACCCGCCTTTAGTTGTTGGGAATGGACATTAATAGAAACTAAGAAGATAAAGATTTGAAAGGTCAATCTTGACTTACAAGCTTTGTAAGAATTATTTTTCATAAATCTTCACATTTAAATGTTAAAAATGCTCTTATTATGCATGCATAAAACTTAATAAGAATATTGACTTATTTCACAAAAATATATTTAATTTCTTAAATCGAGGGGTAATATTTAATGCATATTTAATAATATATCTGAATTGTATTGAAAAATTTAAATATATTTTTGGTAAATGCGTAATCAAACGGTCTTAATATTAACATATCGTTAACTAGGGGTTATCAAGTTGGTAACACGATTTTGGTAAATGGTAATTTTTGATCTTTGACTGCGAAAAAAACTAACTAAAAACTGTGATTTATGACTAAAAAAAATCTAATACTGTTGTATGGAGTTGTATTTTCGATGGTGCTTTCCCTGTCTTCCTGTAGCTCAGATGATAGTTCCAGTTCGGAAGACATTCCTCTTACCGCTGATATTTTTCAAAGTGTCGTGGGGAAAAAAGTAGCCTTCCAAGGGTTGACCAACAATGCCGCTTCATGGACGTGGGATTTTGGGGATGGAACTACAAGCAGTGAGAAAAACCCGGTACATGTTTATTCTGAAGGTGGATACTACGTTGCCAAGTTAACGGCAACATCTTCGGATGGAAGTTCAGTAAGCACGGAAGTGAATCTGGCCGTAGATTTAACTCCTTATATATTACTTACCGGTGGGCCTACAGCTACCAATGGTAAGACTTGGCGTTTGGCCAATGCACATTCCCCTGGGGATTATTTTGCCAATGCAGATGCAGGCCTTACCCCATTTGATGGTGCTCCATACCCTCTTCCAGGAGGTATATTGGGAGCTGGTTTAGGATTGGGTGAAGTATATCAGGATGAATATACCTTTCATTTTGATGGAAGCTATTCCATGGATTTAAAAGATGGAGCGGCTTTTAGTGGTTTGGTATATCAATTCTTGACCACTGGCGGACAAGGGATCAAAAACCCCAGTTCGGATCAGGATTTTGGTTTGTGTACCGGTTATTACACCCCTGAGCCCGATGCTACCTTTACTTATGAGGAAAGTACAGATTTGACAGTGTCTTCGGTATATGCTCCTCCAACTTTTGCCTTGACTTTTAGTGGTGTAAGTACATTAAGTTTTTCCGGAACTATGTTTTTGGGGCTTTTGGATTATGAACGAAAGGTTATGATTCAGGAAATAAAGGACAACACTATGAAGGTGGTCATGTTTATTTCTGCTTCTCCGGATTATGCTCCGCTTAATACCAATGCGCTAGTATTAACTTTTGAGGCTGTGAAATAGTCTGTAATGTGGAAAATCAAAAAGAAAAATAACTAACTACAATATAATTCTATGAACACATATTTAAAAAATAAAGTACAGAGGATTGGGCAGATATGCTGGATTTTGATGGTGTTGTGCTCGACTTCTGTAATGGCTCAGTCTGTTCAGCATACAGTATCGGGCAATATAACGTCTTCTGAAGATGGAATGCCATTGCCAGGGGTCAGTATCGTGCTAAAAGGAACTACCCAGGGGGTGTCCTCGGATTTTGATGGGAACTACAGTATTAATGTACCCAATGGTAATGGTGTCCTTGTTTTGACCTATATAGGTTTTGAGGCCCAAGAGGTGACAGTGAATGGAAGAACTTCCATTAATGTCACCCTAGAGCCAGGAGCACAGGCCTTGGATGAGGTAGTGGTAACGGCTTTGGGTATTAAACGTGCGGATAAATCTTTGGGATACTCCGTAGAAAATGTAGCTGGGGAAGAACTTACAAGGGTTGCACAAGAAAACGTGTTGAACTCCCTATCCGGTAAGGTAGCTGGGGTTACTCTAAACTCTACCGGTGGTACAGGTTCTTCCGTAAGTATGGTGATTAGGGGTGCAATCTCCTTAAGCTCGGATAACCAGCCATTATTTGTGATAGATGGGGTGCCCATTGCAAACTCGGTAAATAACGTGGGTGGATTCGGTAACGATAACCGTGTGGATTATGGTAATGCCATCTCGGATTTGGACCCAAATAGCATTGAGGATGTAAGTATTCTTAAAGGACCTAGTGCAGCTGCGCTGTATGGTTCACGTGCTGGTAATGGAGTGGTATTGATCACTACAAAAAAAGCAAACGAAAAAGAAAAGATGAAAGTGAATTTCACTTCCAATACCGTCTTTGACGTTCCTTATAAATATTTGGAGCAACAGACGCGATTTGCCTCAGGGTATTTTTCCTTCTCGCCGGAATCACAGGGTGGAAGTTACATAATGCCGGCAATAGCGCTTTCTGGAGGTAACTCGGGACCGGAATTGGATAAGGGGTATTTTGCGGTGCAATGGAATGCGCCCTTGGATGCCAATGGAGTTCCTATTCCTACAGAATTGAAATCTTATCCCAATAATATTAAGAATTTTGTGCAGACAGGAATTACAACCACCAATAGTTTAACGGTAACCAATAGTACAAAAGCGTTGAATTATAGATTGGGGGTAACCAATATGGAAAATACTGGTTTGGTTCCCAACTCTGATGTAAACAGAAATAGTTTTTCATTGTCCGCTACATCCAATCTAAACGATAAATTGGAGATAAGTACCAATGTTAACGTGGTTCATAGTTTTGCCGATAATAGGCCGGCTTCCAACAGGGGAGCAAATCCTTTACAGTGGGCTTATGCCATGCCGGCTAATATTGATATAAGGAGCATTAAGGATTACGATTTGCCTGGCACCGACGTGTTGAGCCTATCCAATGACTATAACAATCCATATTTCTTGGCCAACGAGGTAAATAATAGTTATTCAAGATACAGGGTATTTGGAAATATGGCCTTGGATTGGAAATTATCGCCTTCCTTCAATATAAGGACCAGTTATAATTTGAACAGTTATAACCAGACCCAAGAAACTAAAATGTCTCCAGGTTACAGTGGGGAAACCAATAATGGTACTTACGGTATTTCCAAGACCGATGGAGTGGAGACCAATGTGGATCTTTTGGCCACTTTTACCAAGGAATTTGGAGATTTTGATATGTCAATTTCCGGAGGTGGCAACCTAATGTATCAAAAAAGTTCTGGTATTAGCAATTCTGCAGCCTCAAGGGTTGGTCTTGTTGTACCCGATCTATTTACAATTAGCAACATTGCCCCAACGGCTTTGGTATATTCCAGTTATATGAGTGAACGAGGAATTAACAGTGTGTACGCTTTGGGTAATTTCGGATTTAAGGATATGTTGTATTTGGATGTTACCGCAAGGAACGATTGGTCCAGTACATTGCCTGTAGAAAATAGATCTTATTTTTATCCATCGGCTTCCCTAAGCTTTTTGTTAAGCGAAGTAGTGAATATTCCCAAAGTTGATCTTTTTAAGCTTAGAGGTGGTTGGGCCAGGGTAGGTAACGATACCAGTCCATATCAGTTGGGAGCTTATTACAACAATGCGGGGCAATGGGACAATGCTGTTCTTTATAGCGCTCCTGGAGGTTTGAGTACTCCGACTTTGGAGCCGGAAGAGGCCACTTCAAAAGAATTTGGTGTGGATCTGACCATGTTCAATAATAGATTCCGATTTGAAGGTACATATTACACAGTGGAAAACAGAAATCAAATTGTTCCTAGTGTGCCTATTCCAGGGTCTTCGGGTTATAGCAGTGTAAGTATAAATGCAGGGGTCTTGGAAAGTAAGGGTTATGAATTTTCCTTGGGAATTACTCCCATAAGAACGGATAACTTCAATTGGGATTTAAATTTAAACTATACTACCAATGAGTCAAAAGTTTTGGCCCTAGCCGATGGAGTGGATTATATAGAGTTTTGGAGCGAGAACAAGAGTGTATCCAGAGGTTATGTGGCCAATCCGGCCACGGGCGAGGATGGTTTGGTCGGAAATTTGTATTCTCCGAAGATCCAAAGGGTGACCGATCCAAATTCTCCTTATTTTGGATATCCAATGTTGGGTGAAGGTGAAGATGCAGAATGGTTGGCCGAAGAGGAAAGGGTGAAGGTAGGAAACTACAATCCTGATTTTGTAATGGGGTTACAGTCCAGTTTTTCCTATAAGAACTTAACCTTGAATATGACATTCGACTGGCGATCAGGTGGTCAGTACATGTCACAAACCTCAAGATATATGACAGAGGATGGCTATAGTCAGCAATTGTTGGATAACTTGATCGATCCTGGAATTAATCAGACCGGTCCTGAATTGAAGCAATGGGTATTGGATAATGCCGATCTATTAATCTATGGCGAAAACTTTATCTCTATTGGAGGTCCTCCGGGCAATGGAGGTTTTCCAGAGGCCTTTTCAGGAACAGTTGTTTATGACGGGGTTTTCAATGCGGGGGTAGTAGGTTATCACGATGAAAATGGTAATTTTATTTTGGAAAACGAAAACCTAGGTCTAGATGGAACGAATTTTATTCCTTTCTCTGTTGCCAATGCATGGGATTTCGGAACACCACATATGTTTGACGCGGACTATATTAAATTAAGGGAGATATCATTGGGTTACGATCTGCCCAGTAAGTTTGTGGAAAGAGCAGGCTTGGACAATGTAAACGTATCTGTTTATAGTCGGAATATTATGTTGTGGACCAAGGATTCAGCTTTCGGAGTGGATCCGGAAAGAGCTTACCAAGCAGAATCCGGACAAGATAAGCGGGGAACCCAATTTAAACAAGGTATAGAACGCTATAATGTGGATCCATGGGTTATCCCAGTTGGTTTTAAAATTGGTATAACATTTTAATAAAAAAAACTAAGATCATGATGTATCAGATAAAAAGTAAAATGGCCTTATTGGTATCGGGACTTATAGTTTTGGTCTCTTGTCACGGCTTGGAGGACCTTAATGAAAATCCCAATAGAATTGGTTCGGATAACGTGGATCCCAACCTATTGGTGCCCACGGTAATTAGCGGCGCTGCGAAAAACACCTTGAACCTGGGGTTTGGGGATATCGCGGGGGTCATGCAGCATACCCAGAAAGATGGTTGGTCCGGTGGACATAACTCCTATGATTGGAGCAACGACTCCCATAGTTGGAATGGATATTACAGCTTGTTGACCAATAATAAAACCTTGATTGAAAAGGCAGAAACCGATAATTTGGAATTTCATATAGGGGTAGGTTTGGTAATGAAGGCCTATTTATTTGGAATGATAACCGATTTATGGGGAGATGCCCCCTATTCCGAGGCGCTAAGGGGAGATGAAGGAGCAGAATTTTTTGATGCGGCCTTTGATGATCAAAAGGACATCTATGTGGGAATCCTGGCGGACTTGGCAAGGGCCAATACCCTTTTGTCCAAAAGCCAGAGTGCATATTTTAGTATTCAGGAAGATCAAGATGTACTCTATGGTGGTAATGTTTCCAAATGGAGAAAATTTGCCAATTCATTGGCATTGAGATATTATATGCGATTATCTGCAAAAGAGCCGGGGTTGGCGGAAGAAGGTATTAGAAGGCTTACCTCCAATGCTGCCCAATATCCGTTGATATTGGATGCCTCTGATGATGCCGCCATGTCTTATGTAGGCAACACAGGAAGTGATTCCTGGCCTACCAATACCCAATTCGACAATAGCCCTAACGGAGCCTATTTTAGACTTAAAATGGCAAAAACCTTGGTAGATGCCTTGCAGGAATTGGACGACCCTAGGTTAGGGGTTTGGGCAAATAAAGTTGAGATACCTTTGGTATTGGATCCAGGTGCCCCGGACGGAACGGATGAAATTGTAAACGGAGAGAGACGTATTTCACAGGACATCGTTGACGCTTACGTGGATATAGTAGGGGAACCTGTAGATTATGATAAAGAATATATAGGTCTTCCTACTGCAATGGTATTGGCTGGAGCTTATAATCTTAAAACGGTTGGATCCCTTCAAGGAAGTGCCAACCCACATGCTTCCCAATTGAATGATATTTATAAGGCCGCTAGTGGTCCGTTGTTAAAGGCCCGCTTACTCTCGGCCGCTGAAGTACATTTCATTTTGGCGGAAGCAGCGTTAAAAGGCTGGGTGAGCGGTGGTCCAGAGAGCCATTATAACGAAGGAATTAGACAGTCTTTGGTTACCTGGGGCGTTGGTGGTGAGTATGATGATTATATTGCAGGAGCTGCCTATGGTGGATTGGAAGATATCATGGAGCAAAAGTGGATTGCCAGTTGGTCCGCTGCTACTGAATCCTGGTTCGATTATAGAAGAACCGGTTTACCCGATCTTCAAGTGGGCGTTGCTACTAAAAGGGATGCCTTGCCACTGAGATTTTATTATCATATCAATGAGATAGACACTAATTCCGAAAATGCCGATGCTGCCATTCAGAAATTGGAAACTACGGAATACAAAGGTGAAGATACAAGTAATAACAGTGCATGGTCCAAAATGTGGCTATTGCAGGGTACTGGAAAACCTTACTAAAATTTTTATTTGAGTTAGTTTAGCAGCTATTTAAAGGAGGCATTCCGTAAGGACTGCCTCTTTTTATTACAGAGATTCGTAATTCAAAGGCCATGGGCTCATTGAAATGCCATAGTCTAACAAATCCCCTCTTATTATCGGAGTTAGGGTTTTATTGGTCCGATCCAAGGGTTTAAAACCATTTATTAATATATTTTTTCTAATGTCGGATTAATTATTCCGAAGTTTAAAATTGAAAATCATGCAAAAAGTATTATTCGCATCCCTCTTTTTTATCAGTGTCCTAGCTATTGCACAAGAAAAGGAGAAAATTGCCTTGGGTCCTTATATTCAGCAAATGGGAACCAAGGATGCCACTATTTGTTGGTCAACCCTGGAAAGTTCGCCTACCATTACGGATAAGGACGGAAATGTAACGACTATTAGGGAATACAAACACCACAAAATTCATCTAGGGGATCTGGAGCCCAATACAGAATATCAATATGATGTACTTAACGACGGCTCGGATGAGGGCAAAGGTACTCTGACTACTTACCCCGATGAAATTGTACCCTTTAATTTTGCAGTTACTGGAGATTCTAGGAACAGGCACGATGTGCATGCCAAAATAGTGGCCAAAATCATGGAGACCAATCCAAGGTTTATTATCAATTCAGGGGATTTGGTGGCCAATGGAAGGTCTATTAGCGATTGGGAAGCCTTTTTTGGGGTTAACAAGGAGCTTATGAGAAATACGCCCTACTATCCTGTATTGGGCAACCATGAAAAGGATTCGCCCTATTACTATGATCTGTTCGATTTGCCCAATAACGAAAAATACTACTATTTTACTGTTGGAGATGCCCTTTTTATTGTTTTGGATAGTGAGGGGAAACAAATTTCGGAGCCCGATTTTATTTCCGAAAAAAATAGTGATGCTTTCTGGCAAAGTGCCTTCTCGGAGTATTTTAATACCCAGAAAAAATGGTTGGAAAATGTTTTGGAATTGAATAAGGAAGCGGGATTTGTATTTATTTTTCAACATAAACCATTGTACAGTGCCATGAAAAATAGAAAGGCTGAGGCCGAACAGACCCGTAAATTTTGGGGCGACATTTTTGAAAGACATAAGGTGCAGGTATTCTTGAACGGTCATGATCACCATTATCACCGTGCCACTAAAAATGGCGTGCATTATATAACTTCTGCCGGAGCAGGAGCGCCATTATATGATATTCAGCTTACCTTGCCAGAAACTAAGAAATCGAGTAAAATAGAACATTTTGTCAATGTACAGATCAATAAGAAAAATGCCTATTTGTATGTGACGGACATAAACGGCGATGAGATTGAAACTGTGGAAATAAAAAGAAGAAAATAATCTTGGACAAAGTCATGGAAACAAAAAAAATAGGTATACCGATATTAATCGTTGGGATGGCACTCGCTACAGCTTGGGCCATCCGTGGTCAGTTTGGACATGAGCAGGGTGCTGCATTCGCAGGGGCAATAGGAGGTCTGGCCCTGGTCATGGTTTCTGGCAGAAAGGATTGGTATAACAAAATGATGTTGGTGGCTTTGGCATCGTCAGTAGGTTGGGGAGCCGGAGGAATGATCAGCTATGGTATGGTGGTAGGCTATGGTTTCGCCGATAACTTTGTTAACGCGTATTACGGCTTGGGGATGCTTTTCGTTATTGGAGGTTTATTCGGTTTATTGGGCGGAGGCCTAGTAGGCTTAACCCTGGATTCTACTAAGGAAAACAGGGTAAGATGGGGAGCCTTGCTATCTGAAATGACGGTTGGAGGAATTATCAGTTATTATTTTTTAATAGAGCAGATCGGTTTTAAAATGACACCTCCGAGATCTGAGGCCTGGGCTGTGTGTTTTGGTGCCGGATTGGCCATGTTGTGGTATATGGCCAGGGAAAAGAGAAACTCGGCGATTAGGGTGGCTTTTTACGCTATGCTGGGCGGGGGTATTGGTTTTAGTTTTGGTAATTTTTTACAGGTACTGGGAAATACGTGGGAAATACCGTTTAACATGTGGAACGTTATGGAATATTGCATCGGTTTTTGTGGTGGCTCGGGTATGGCTTACGGGGTGTATAGTTCCAAGTGGCCTAAAGAAACTACAAAGGCTACGAAATGGGAAAATTGGTCCGCCCTAATTATTGTGGTGCTCTTTGTTCCATTGATCGTTTACAGGGAATCATTGACCCAGTCCCATATTGCCAGACGTTTGGAGAGTTTGCCCAATATAGAATCCATTGCCTCTACGAGTACCATAATGGTCCTTTTGGTGTTATTGGCAATGGTGGTATCCATCTTTTGGAGATTTAAAAAAGAAGAATACTCGCAGAAAGATGTTTCGATTACATTTTTTACCATGCTAATAGCTTATACGTTTATGAGCTATGCCGTAACGGGAATTTTTGGGGGAGAAATGCATCTTAACCATCATCTTTATGTAGTGAATATTATATTGATTTTTGCTTTGCTCCGTTCCGGTAGTTGGCAGTTCAACTATACGGAAATAGATAAGGTAGACCTTAAAAAATGGATTGTTTATTTGATTATAGTACTTGGTGTAATTGCAATTCTGGCTTTGATAGCCATAAGCGTGCACGGTGACTTGGGGGACAGGGATAGATTTCCTATGAATTAAATTGAGGATTGGTTTTAATGGAGGAAAGCGTACAAAGAAAATACCTGAAGATTATTTGGATTGTTTTAATTATTTCTATGGGCTATGCGGTCTTAAGGTATAATGTGGTGGGAACTGTAGCATGGAAAGATGTGCCAATATTTATTCTGAACAAAGGGGTGTCCTTGGCCGCAATAGTATTGCTCACTTTAAGTTTTACTATTAGGCCACTGACCCATTTAGGAATTCGGGCTTTAAATTTTGGGTTGGAAAGTAGAAAAATCTTGGGGATATCAGGTCTGTTGTTAACCATATTTCATGTACTCCTTAGTTTTTTGATTTTTAATCCCCACTACTATCCCAAGTTTTTTGATAGCGATAATACCTTGTCGGTCGTAGGGAATTTTAGCTTGCTCGCGGGTATGGCCAGTTTCATGATATTGGGGCTATATCACTGGTGCTTTAGAAATCGCTCTAAAAACAAAGAACTACTGATAAATATTATTACTTCAAAGGAATTCCTGTTGGGGCTGTTGTTCATGTTGGGAACACATCTTGTTTTTATGGGATATTCTACTTGGACCAGCCCTTCAAAATGGCAGGGGAGCCTGCCTCCAATAAGTTTAATTTCTTTTGTCGTGGTACTTTTCGGCTTCGTCATAAATGTATTTGGTCGCACTTCAGTTGGAAAAGTATAGGTGGTTTACTCAAGACGAACTGTATGCAACCAAGGAACACCAATCTAATGCAGCACTTGGAAACTTTTGTCCTAAAGGCACTGGGCCGGAAGGTTGAAAAAATTTAACAATAGTTACTTATGTATCCAATGCTTCTTTTTCAATGTAGAAGGGTAAGCTTAATGAGAATTTGTTGTATTGCAAAAAAAAGTGGATTAGTTCCTATTGCATGGCCAAATTAGGCGCCGATCACTTGGTATAGAGAGGCTGGGCCAACCATAAATCACCTAAAAGTCTTTCGGTAATCCGAGGGGGTTTTGCCCATAATATGCTTAAAATAATGGTTAAAATTGGCTAGATTGTTGTACCCGCTTTCAAAACAGATCTGTGTTATCTGCTTATCGGTTTCCGCCAGCAATTTGGCAGCTATGCCAACCCTAACGCTTTTTACATATTCCATAAAGGTAAGGTCTGTCTTCTTTTTGAAATATCTGCAAAATGAACTGGGTGCCATATTCAATACAGCAGCGGCTTCTTCCAATTTAACGCCTTCCTGTATGTTTTGAAAAACGTATTCGTATACTTTATTTATTTTATCCAGATTCTTGGAGAAAACTGCAGAACTGTTGTTGGGATTGGATAGGTTTTCCCGTTCATCTATCTGTAATAGAAAATTAAATATTTTAAGCATTTCAATATAATATTCCAAGCCTTCCAATTGTGTCATTCGTTCAAGGCTTTGCCTAATGTGGCTGTCATTGTCCAATTTAAAACGGAGTCCGGTGTTCGATTGCTTTAAAAGATCTACCACCTGTTCCAGCTCTGGCATCCTAAAAAAGTCGGAGTTTATAATATCTTCCGAAAAGTGGGTAACAATGCAAAAGGGGTCATTTCCCTTTTCAAAATCCAAGGCTTCCCAGCAGTGGGGCAAATTAGGCCCAAGGAGAACCAGATCGCCTTTTTCAAATCCGGAAATATTGTCGCCAACAATTCTTCGGCCCGATCCCGAAGTAATAAAATTTAATTCAAAATTCCTATGGGAATGAATTCTAGCATTTGATGCCAAGGGTAATTTTCTTGATATAAATGAATGCTTGTTGGGTACAAATATTTTTTCAAAAATAAATTCCATGGCTTGGTATATTGACAATATTGGACTAATATAATTAAATTATTCAGAAATAAGGTTAAAATTTAATGCAATTAAAACAATATTGTAGTGGCAGGGGTTTTTAAATTGAGTTTATTTTGTTAGAGCAGCAAATCAAGTTTTATATAATTAGTAGCAGTAGGTCCAATTATCGGATTTACGGAATTGTTGATCATATATAAATTCATAAACAACCTAAAAAACCAACCATTATGAAATTGATAATTACAACTTTTTGTCCATCGGTAGGTATTTCCATTATTTAATCTAATCCTTTAATTATACAATCATGAAATTGAATATAAAAGGAATAATACCACCCATGGTAACCCCTTTGCTCGAGAATAAGGAGTTAGACCTTGTGGGGTTAAAAAATCTATTAAATCATTTAATAAATGGCGGTGTCCACGGCATTTTTATTTTAGGGACTACAGGGGAAGGCCCTAGTCTTAGTTATGCGGTAAGGAAACAGCTCATAACCGAAACCTGTAGAATCGTAAATAAAAAGGTTCCGGTTTTGGTAGGGATTACGGATACCTCTTTTGATGGGACAATGGAGATAGCAAACCATGCCAAAAAAGTTGGCGCGGACGCCTTGGTAGTGGCACCTCCCTACTATTTTCCAATTGCCCAAGAAGAAATGGGGGATTATCTGGAGAATTTAGTCCCAATGCTACCCTTGCCATTTATGTTGTATAACATGCCTAGTTGTACAAAACTTCATTTATCCATGGACGTTGTGAAGAGGGCCAAGGAATTAGGGGCTATCGGTATTAAGGATAGTTCTGGAGATCTTACCTACCTCTATATGTTGATAGAAGAGTTTAAGAGCGATCCTTCTTTTTCCATTATTGCAGGAACCGAACTGTTTTTGCCAGAGACCATTATGAACGGGGGTCACGGCTCCGTTGCCGGAGGAGCTAATTTTTTTCCAAGACTTTTTGTAGATTTATATGAGGCCGCAATGGATCAAAATTTGGAAAAAATAAAATTATTGCGGGATAAGGTAATTATGGTTCACCGGACAATTTATGAGGTAGGGGAATATTCCTCAAGGCATATAAAAGGTACTAAAGCGGCTTTGATGGCCATGGGTATTTGTCAAGATCATAATGCGGAACCTTTGGACCGATTCACGGAAGAACAGCGAAATAGGATTAAAAAGTATATAGCTCAATTTAACTATAAAAATGAGTATAATCCAGTACATTGAAAAGTCTGCCAGGGAGCCCTTATTGTGTTTTCTTGGTTAATTTTTTTCCTTTTGTATTAAAGAGGTTTATCTGGAAGTCCTCGAGTAATGGATAATATTAAAATGTTGAAAAAGTCTTTTGTTGCAATTCCGATTTTGGTTATCGCTTTCCTAGCACTTTTTTTTCATTTGGATATACATATTATTGATGCACTTACCCTGAAAACCGTTCCCGAATACGATATACATGTCCCGGTATTGAGGATTTTTTTTGAACCAATATTGGGGTTGTTGCTATATTTTAATCGCTCTATTTACCCCCTACAGGAATTGCCGATTACCCTATTATGGATATTGGTTTTTTATATATGCTTCAGTCTGATCAAGATTTTTAAAGTTGAGGCAGCTCCTTATAGAAGGCAAACAGCATTGCGGTTTTTAGGAAACCTACCTTTGTTGATCGGTATTTGTTTTTCAGTTTTTGTCGTTATCCTTTTCATTAGATTGCCTAATAATACCATTGTAAATAACACTTCGGATGAAATATTGGTAACTAGTCACGCCCATACAGAATTTAGTCATGATGGGTTGATATCCCAAGAAAAAATGTGGGCATGGCATAAAAGAAATGGGTTCGATGCCTTTTTTATAACAGATCATGCCAATCACAAAAAAACGTTGGACTTCTCAACCAAACAAAGAAATAATCAATTTCCCTTAGAACCTTTAATCATGGTTGGTCAAGAACATTCGGGTTCCAATCATATGAGTTTATTGGGGCTGAATGGAAAATTTGAAACAAAGGGGAAACCCGATTCCCTCATTGTAAATTTGGTGCATAAGCATGGAGGGGCTGTAATAATTAATCATTGGTTTGACGGTAAGGGAAATGATAAGGAGTTTTATAAGGATCTAGGTGCTGATGGTTTTGAAATTGAAAATGTAGGCAAGGAATTATATTATGACCGAACCTTATTTAATGATCTTAAAAAATTCTGTGAGAGCAACAAGCTTCTGATGATCGGCGGACTTGATTTTCATGGATACGGTAGGGCATGTGGCATATGGAATGCTTTCCAAATTCCAAATTGGCATCAAATGGATCCGGAGATAAAGGAAAAATCCATTTTGGAAATATTAAGAAGTAGGGATCAAAGTAGGGTAAAGGTACTTATGTACCAAGACCGACCTTTTTATAGTGGAGAAAATTTGTTGTTCCAGCCCTATATTACTGTGGTGAATTATTTTAGGACACTCAATTTCTGGCAAGTACTCTCCTGGGCTTTATGGTTGGTTTTGTTACAATTGCTTTGGAATTACAGAAGGGAACATTTTATCCCCATGCATAAGAGAATGGCACTGACAGGTATGGTAAGCGCCCTGTTTTTAATTGTCCTGGGTCTGTATTATATGGTTAGGGGCAATGCGGTAAAGGGCTATAGTAAAGTATTCGCCGAATACAGTTCCATGCTGCTTGCCATAGGGTCTATTTTTATGGTCTATTCACTGGTAACCATATATTTTAGATTCTTTAAAAAAATGAAGAATTCAAATTGAAAAGAAAGGCTCTAAAGATTGCTGCTTGGGTTTTGGCGACTTTAGGTGTCGTCGCTTATTTCTATTGGATTTTCCCTGTATGGGGAATGCCGTTCAATAGTCAGCGGCATGGAAATCCGCCTTTAACCCCACCTTGGGCATTGGAATGTTGGCTTTGGGAAGACGATGTTAATACTTCAGATTATGTAGACGAATTGTTGGTAGGGTATAAAAAAAATGATATTCCCGTTAGAACCATTATTTTGGATAGCCCTTGGTCTTTGCGCTATAATGATTTTGAAATTGATACTAGTCTCTATAAAAAACCCGAACAATGGTTTAAAAAGCTTCAGGACAATGATTATAGGGTAGTACTTTGGATGACCACCATGGTCAATAGTTATAGTAAAGACACTCACATAAAGGAATCCAATGATTGGTATCAGGAAGCTATGGATAATGGCTTTCTGGTTAAATCCAACAAGCCAAATAAATGGTGGAAAGGAGAGGGTGGCTTTATAGATTATACCGATGACAATGCCATGGATTGGTGGCGGGGGTTACAACAAAATGTTTTTGATCTTGGTATAGATGGATGGAAGCTGGATGGCACCGCAACCCTTTTTTGGAACCAACTTGGTCCAGTACCAATATTCTATAAGCGGACATCCAAGGGAATTATGACCGCTAGAACCTATATGGACCATTACTATAGGGATGAATACCAACATGGGCTTACCCAAAATCCAGAGTTCGTTACACTTTCACGATCTATAGACCGTGGGTTTCATCCCGAAGGCTTTGCGCCCATTGATGCTTCCCCGGTAAATTGGGTAGGCGATCAGAAGCACGAATGGGTTACCAATGAAATGATCTTGGAAAGCGGGAATGAAAACGTGGACATAGCTTTGGATGGAATTCAAGGTTATGAGTCGGCTATAAAGAGTATTCTAAAAAGCGCCGAACTGGGATATAATATTGTTGGGTCTGATGTGGCCGGGTTTTCCGGGAAAACGATTCCTCCAAGATTGTATATGCGCTGGACACAATTTTCCACTTTTTGCGGTCTGTTCATGAACGGGGGCCATGGAGAAAGGCGACTTTGGAAAAGAACAGAAGAGGAGCTTCAGGTAATACGGAAGTTTTCCTGGTTGCATACAGAATTGGTGCCCTATATGTACCACTATGTGGTTACGGCCCATAATGGGGGAAGAAGGTTGCAGACCCCCTTAAAACAAGGGAAGTATCACTATATGTTCGGGGATGACTTTCTGGTGGCTCCAATATATAAGGATTCCAAAAAAAGGACTGTTACTCTGCCCAAGGGTCAATGGAGATACTTTTTTAACGATAATGAACCCATTGAAGGAGAGGTGGATATTGAGCGGGAATTTCCAATGGACGAATTTCCAGTCTATATAAAGGAAGGGGCTATTGTTCCTATGGATATTAAGCGATCCTATACCGGATTAGGAAATGAGGATTCAGACGGCTTTACGACCATCTTAGTGTATCCCCAAAGTGAAAATAGTTTTATTTATTACCATACGGATACAAAGGGAGAAACTACAATTTCTTATAAGAAAACAGCTGGTAGTTTGAAACTTTCCCTGGAAGGAACAAAATTCTCCCATCTTTTAAGGATTCATTCCAATAGCATCCCGGAATCGGTTTCGCTGGACGGAAAACTATTGGAAAAGGAGGTGTCTTGGAATTACGATGACCAAAACCATAAACTTGTTATCAGGAATGGCAGTGGGTATGGAAAAGGGGTATATAAAATAAAATTTTGATTCTTCCCGTAATGGATTTCATTCCTGAGTATAATACACCTTATCGGTGTAGGTTCTTGGATCTAAGATAGCTCAAAAGTTCTTCGGGTAAATCGGTTTGGATTACGTTGACGTATTTTCGGGACAACAGCGCATCAAAACCCGAATTTTTCTCTTCGGCTTCCATTCTATCATACTTGCCCAAAGCATTGATCCATACCCTGTATCCAGATTTTATAAGTCGGCGCATGGTTCTGTCTTTATAATAGCTCTCATCAATATGAATAATAGAAATATCTTCCAATTTCCTTATGGCCCTAATGTCCTTTCTGGAATATGCCCTAGGCATTATTTTAATGTCCTTGTTCAATTTTTGATACTGTGTGGTTTCGGGAAAATCATAAAGGAAAAATAATATCTGGTCTTCCATTCCGTATTTTTCGATCAGGTCAAAAGTTTGTCTTACGGCCGCCTCTCCTTCAAGCTTAAAATCTACATCCAATAGCATCTTGCCCTTGGTAAGCTTTAGTACCTCTTCAAAAGTAGGTATCTGCTCATCTGTAATATTATTTCCAAACTTAAGTTTGAACTCCTTGAGCTCGGCAAGGGTAAAATCATCCACTTTTCCTGTACCATTAGTTGTTCTGTCAATAGTTTTGTCGTGCATAATTACCAGTTCGCCGTCCTTACTTTTTCTAATGTCAATTTCCACGATATCTACCCCTATACGAATGCTTTCGCCTATGGCCGCTAAAGAATTTTCCGGATAGTTGGGATTTGTAGCTCTATGGGCTGCAACAAGGACCTGTTCCGGATGGTTGTGGTAATCCTCAAGAATACTGTCGAGTTTAGTTTCTTGCGCTAGGGTTGTTAAGCTTAAGAAAAGAAGAAGGGTAAAAATGGTTTTGTTCCAAATAGGGTAAAGACTGCTGTTCATTATTAATTATAGTTGAGGGATTATGTTGTAATTCCCGTAATTATGATGGTGCAATATAATAAGACTTTTTGTTTACACGTTTAAGCTAATGTTAATATTATCCTTAGGGCCACTTTTATCTCGAATGTATCCGTTATGGCTGTCGCATTCCCAGGCCTTCAATTCTATAATGCCTTACGGCCACTTAAGGGGATGTGGGATTTAAAGAATCTGATTAAAACAAAGGTTAATTGGTGATGGAACGGGAATTTGCAGAGCCAACCCCAATAATACTATCGTAGATATCGCCAAAATTTCGATAATATACCAAGATGAGGTAGTTGTTTTCCGTAAAATGAAAATTTCCTGAAATAGTGTTCATGTCAATAACACCTTCATTGTTTTTCACTACATATTTGTAGTTGTAAAATCCTTGTTTCATTTTTATAACCGCCTCCATATTGCCCGTATCTTCATTATAGGTCATTTTGTTTTCCTCATCAAGGGCGTAATTATTGTATTTTCCAAATACATATACATCGTTCAAGCCAATTTTAGCTGTGTAGGGAAGGGTAAAATGTATGTAACTGTATTCGGCCTCCCTGGAGCTGTCATCTCCCTGCAAGGTTCTGACCACAAAATCGCCGTTAATATCGGGGTAATAGGTATAGGGCCGGTCGTCCCTAAAATAATCCATAAATAAATAGTGGTTGTAAAGGTCTGTAAGTTCTATCCGGGAAATGGAAGAACTTGGTGCCCTAAGGTCTTTGGTATCAAAATTAAAATATTCATTACCTCCAAAAAAACTGGTTTCCTTATCATATTTATACACCAGTTCCGACCCCAGTATAAATTGGGGGCTTATATTGGTAATGGTGGTAGGCCATAGGTTGTTTTGTATTATGGCAACTTTTACTTCCTTATTGGGGTTTACCAATTTCACCTGATTGGCGTTTATGGTAAACTGTACAACTTGTTTTTCATTTAAATAGGTAAAATCCCTGGAACGTTTTACTACACCGCCCACAGCAACCTGATCTTCATACACTATAAATCTTCTGGAAAATTGAAGCTCATTATAACTGTTGTAAATCTCCAATACGTAATTGCCGCTAACTTTTAATCGGGTATTATCATTGGGTATAGTAAGCTTGTAGTTGGAATAAGGTTGCAATGTGGAGTAGCTGTTTGCGTAATCCACTATCCGCTCATTGTCCATTCCGTTTAGATATTGCGACTTTAAAAGGGAAGATGGTGTCCAGTCATAATCGCAATGTACTATCTTGTAATAGTAGTCTTGTTCGTTGGCCAAAAGGTCATCAAATTCCAAATAAACTGGGCTTCCTAAGCTTACGACCGGAAATTGGTCATCGGTATCACCTTTAAATACAATTGTTTTGATATTTGTTGGAGGGTTAATTTCCATCTGCACCTGGGCAAAAGCAAAATGGCAGGAAATGAACAGTATAAGCGCAAAAAGATTCAATCTCATTTGGTAATATTTTCGGGTAAAGGTAAGCAAAAACCAAGCCTAAATGGATTAGCATGTTTTAATCTCTAAATTTATAAGTAATAATTATGAAAACTTTTTATTAAGTATTAAATTTGCTCGAAATTTTGATAACCTAAGGTCTACTAAATATGTCTAAAGACATCCGAATTAAAAAAGGCTTGAACATTAATCTTATTGGTGATGCGGAAAAGACTACTTCCAAAGCTGTTTTAAGTAATGTTTATGCGATTAATCTTCAGGATTTTCACGGAATTACACCTAAATTATTAGTTAAGCAAGGCGCTGAAGTAAAGGCGGGAGAGCCACTTTTTTTCAATAAAAATGTGGAAGACATGCTTTTTGTTTCGCCGGTAAGCGGAGAATTGATCGAGGTAGTGAGAGGTGCAAGAAGAAAAATATTAACCTTGAAAATTTTGGCGGACAAAAGCCAAGAATTTGTGTCGCATGCACCTTTATCCCCTAAAAGCGCCAAAGCTGAAGAGGTTAAAGCGTTGCTTTTAAAATCTGGGTGTTGGCCTTTTATCAAGCAAAGACCTTATGATATAATTGCGAACCCAAGTGTAACCCCTAAGTCCATATTCATCTCTGCTTATGTTACCAGTCCTATGGCGGCCGATTTGGATTATGCCTTAAAGGGAAAGGAAAATGAAATTCAGGCAGCAATTACTGTTTTGGGGAAATTAACTCCCGGAAAGGTACATGTGTCTGTAGGTAAAGGTGGGCAGTCTATTTTTTCCAAGATGGAAGGTGCGGAAATACATAATGTTTCCGGTCCCCATCCAGCTGGTTTGGTAGGTACCCAGATCAATAAAATAGATCCAATTAATAAAGGCGAAGTGGTTTGGACAATTACTCCGCAGGACTTGGTTATTATAGGGGAGCTTTTGTTAACGGGAAGATATAATCCTGAAAGGGTTGTGGCTCTTGTCGGTTCCAGCGTTAAGTCTCCTAAATATTACACTACTAAAATAGGTTCTGAAATAGCTACCTTTCTATATGCCAGTGGTGTGAATACTGAAAATTTCAGGGTGATCAATGGGGATGTCCTTACTGGTTCCAAAGCAAAGCCTGACGGATATTTAGGGTATTATAACAATACCGTAAGTGTAATTCCTGAAGGTGATGATTATGAATTTTTTGGCTGGAACAAGCCTGTTTTTAATAAAATATCTTCAACTAGGGCCTTGACCTTCTCTTGGTTACAGCCCAAAAAGAAATACGAATTGGATACCAATACCAATGGAGAACATAGGGCATTTGTGGTAACTGGATTGTATGAAGAAGTTTTTCCAATGGACATTTATCCTTTACAACTTCTAAAAGCATGTATGGTGAAGGACTTGGATGAAATGGAGCAATTGGGTCTTTACGAAGTTGCTCCCGAAGATTTTTCACTTACAGAATTTATTTGCATCTCTAAACAACCCCATCAACAGATCATTAGGGAAGGGTTGGATTTATTATATAAAGAAATAGGATAAAAGATGAGCTTAAAAAGTAATTTACATAACCTAAAGGAGAAGTACAAGGGCAAGAAAATGGCTCCTGCATTCAATGCAATCCATACCTTTTTGTACGCTCCCAACGAAACTACACATTCTGGTTCCCATGTACGTGCCGTGGATGATTTGAAGCGTACGATGAACACGGTAATCATGGCTTTGGTGCCTGTGCTTATTTTTGGGATTTTCAATGCTGGTTATCAGCACTATGCGGCTGTGGATGCTGCCAATGGTGTGGTAAGACAAGCTTCCTTGTTTGGAAACTTCCTAACTTGGGAGAATTTCATTATGGGAGCATGGACCGTGCTGCCTTTGGTAATCGTTTCCTATGCCGTTGGACTTGCGGTTGAATTTTTATTCGCTGTAATTAAAGGTCATGAGGTTGAGGAAGGATATTTGGTTACCGGTATGTTGGTGCCATTGATCGTACCAATTGATACACCATTATGGATGTTGGCCGTGGCCGTAGTATTTGGAGTGGTCATTGGGAAGGAAGTGTTTGGAGGTACAGGAATGAATATTTTGAACCCTGCACTTACCATTAGGGCATTTTTGTTCTTTGCCTATCCTACTTGGATGAGTGGGGATAAGGTATGGGTACACCAGGCGGTGGATTTGGCCGGTGGTCCCGACGCTATTTCCGGAGAAACCATTTTGGGCTATTTGGCACAAGGTAAGGGGGCAGAAATGTCTTATTCCGTTTCAGATATGTTTTTTGGGTTTATTCCTGGATCTGTTGGGGAAACCTCTACTATACTAATTTTGTTGGGCGGACTATTCTTGATCTATAGTAAGATTGCAAGTTGGAGAATCATGGTGAGTGCCGTAATAGGGGCCTTGGTTATGGGACTTATCTTTAACGGAGTGGTCGATGCAGGTTGGATAACCGAGACGAGCAAGTTCTACGGATTAATGAGTTTTGCCTTTTGGCAGCATTTGATCGTTGGTGGTTTGGCCTTTGGTATTGTGTACATGGCAACCGATCCGGTTACCGGTGCCCAGACCAATAAGGGTAAATGGTATTATGGATTCTTTATAGGGTTTATTTCGGTATTGATCAGGGTTTTCAACCCTGCTTACCCAGAAGGCGTATTCTTGGCTATTTTGTTGATGAACGTTTTTGCTCCAACAATTGATCACTATGTGGTTAGGGGGAATATAAATAAAAGATTGAAGCGTGCTAAGAACGCTACTATTTTGCCTAGGGACGGTGAAGGAAAAGCTCAGGAATTAAAAGCAGAAACAGTATAATCATGGCAGTTAACACAGATAAAAATAGTTACACCGTTATTTTCGCCGCCGTTATGGTGGTAATAGTAGGGTCTCTTTTAGCATTTTTTGCGTCTTCACTCAGTGAAAAGATACAGGAGAACGAAAGACTGGAAAAACAACAGAATATTCTTTATGCCATGGGCGTAAACGAAAATGAGGACGAAGGAAGTGTAAATTTTGTTTCTACCGATAAGGTTGCGGGTGAATTTGAAAAATATATCACGGAGCAATTGGTTATTGAAGGGGATAAGATTACCAAAGACGACAAAGCCTACCTAATAGATCTTAAAAAACAGGAAACAGAGGCCAAAGCTGGTAAAACAAGGAAATTACCTTTGTTTATTGGTGAAAAGGACGGTTCCAAGTACTATATCATTCCTATGCGGGGCAAAGGTCTTTGGGATGCTATATGGGGATTTGTTGCCCTGGATAATAATTTGGTGGTAAAAGGCGTGTATTTTGACCATAAAGGGGAGACCCCAGGTTTAGGTGCCAATATCAAGCAACGTTACTTTATGGACGACTTTACGGGAGAATCCATTTTGAACGGTACAGAATATGCCGGTATAGCCGTTGCCAAGGGAAATAACGATCCTACCAATGAAATAAAAGATGATAATGAGGTTGATGCATTGGCAGGAGCTACCATTACCGGTAACGGTCTGTCTGCGATGATCAAAGAAAGCGTAAACCTATATAAGTCCTACTTGGAATCAATACGAGCTAAAAATTAAAACATGGCACTACTTTCAAAAAAAGATACGAGTCTAATATTAGACCCTTTGGCAGATAATAACCCAATTACCATTCAGGTATTGGGAATTTGTTCAGCATTGGCAATTACAGCAGAACTAAAGGCATCCATAGTAATGGCCCTATCGGTTATGTTCGTATTGGGCATGGGAAATGTTGTTATTTCCTTAATGCGGAACATTATACCTTCCAAAATTAGAATTATTGTACAATTGGTGGTTGTAGCCGCCCTTGTTATTATGGTAGATCAGGTGCTGAAGGCCTTTGCTTATGAATTGAGCAAAACGCTTTCTGTTTTCGTGGGTCTTATCATTACGAACTGTATTATTATGGGACGTTTTGAAGCTTTTGCTTTGGCCAACGGACCATGGAGGTCTTTCTTGGATGGTATAGGAAACTCGGCCGGATATGGTTTAATATTGATCATTATTGGATTCTTTAGGGAACTATTGGGTTCTGGTACATTACTTGGGTTTAAGGTCTTGGGAGATCCCATAGAAAAAACCGGTTTATATGCCATTGGCTATGAGAATAACGGATTTATGTTGTTGTCCCCCATGGCCTTGATCGTTGTTGGTCTCATTATCTGGGTACAACGTTCACGCAACAAAGCTTTAATAGAAGAAAACTAGTAGTCATCATAAGAATAGAATGTTATGTTAGAACATGTAGAATTATTTTTTAAATCCATATTTATAGATAATATGGTATTTGCCACGTTCTTAGGAATGTGTTCTTACCTTGCCGTTTCTAAAAAAGTGACTACTGCAGTTGGTCTTGGAGCAGCTGTGATCTTTGTATTGGCAGTAACGGTACCCCTAAACTGGTTGTTGGATCAGTATCTTTTAAGGGATGGGGCCTTAGCTTGGTTAGGACCTGAGTACGCTGATTATAACCTAAGCTTTTTATCTTTTATACTCTTTATTGCTACCATAGCAACTATGGTGCAATTGGTAGAGATCGTTGTTGAAAAATTTTCCCCAGCACTCTATAATTCATTAGGTATATTTTTACCGCTTATTGCGGTGAACTGTGCCATCTTGGGTGGTTCATTATTTATGCAGTCCAGAGATATCCAAACTCTTGGATTGGCCTTTAATTATGGACTTAGTTCCGGTATTGGATGGTTCTTGGCTATTTTGGCCATTGCTGCCATACGTGAGAAAATTAGATACTCCAATGTTCCTGCACCACTTAGAGGTCTTGGGATAACCTTCATAATCACTGGACTTATGGCTATAGGTTTTATGAGTTTTGGCGGTATGTTGACAGGCGGTGATGAAGCTCCAAAGGAAGTGGAGCAGAATACGGCCCAACAAGTAGAGGAAGATAAAATAATTAAGGAGACCAAAGAAAATACGGTTTCTTATAACAACGCTATAATAAACGAGTAAAAATGATATTAGCTACAAGTACAATTGGAACAATAGTTATAACGGTAGTTGCTTTTTTAATACTACTGTTATTGTTGGTGGCACTATTACTGTTTACCAAGGAAAAATTATCACCATCAGGGCCTGTAACCATAACCATTAATGGTGAAAAGAAAATTGAAGTAAGTTCTGGGGGATCTTTATTGTCCACTTTGGGAAACCAGAAAATATTTCTTCCTTCTGCCTGTGGAGGTGGAGGAACCTGTATTCAGTGTGAATGTCATGTTCTTTCGGGAGGTGGAGAAGCACTTCCTACGGAAACACCACATTTTTCCAAAAAAGAATTGAACCATGGCGCTCGTTTGGCCTGCCAGGTGAAGGTGAAACAGGATATGGAAATTACTATTCCTGAGGAAGTATTCGGAATTAAAAAATGGCAGGGAACCGTTGTACGTAATTACAACGTGGCTTCATTTATTAAGGAATTTGTAGTTGAAATTCCTGAAGATATGGGGTATAAGGCCGGTGGATATATTCAGATCGAGATTCCTCCCTGTGAGGTTAAGTTCTCTGAAATGGATATCACTGCGCATCCTGAAGAGCACGAAACCCCAGATAAGTTTCAGGCAGAATGGGATAAGTTTAACCTATGGCCGTTGGTCATGAAAAACCCAGAAACAGTGGAAAGAGCCTATTCTATGGCCTCTTATCCTGCTGAAGGAAGGGAAATTATGTTGAACGTTCGTATTGCTACTCCGCCCTGGGATAGAGCTAAAAATGGTTGGATGGATGTTAATCCAGGGATTGCATCTTCCTATATCTTCAATTTGAAAAAAGGAGATCCTGTGGTAATTTCCGGACCTTACGGTGAATTCTTTATCAACGAATCGGATTCTGAGATGTTGTATGTTGGTGGTGGTGCTGGAATGGCTCCAATGCGTTCACATCTATATCACTTGTTCAACACTTTAAAGACCAACAGAAAAGTTACCTATTGGTATGGTGGTAGGTCTAAACGTGAATTGTTTTATTTAGATCATTTTTATAGACTTGAAAAGGAGTTTCCAAACTTCAAGTTCTATTTGGCACTATCTGAGCCCTTACCAGAAGATAACTGGAAAGTGAAGGAGAATATTGATGCACCAGGTGACGGTTTCGTAGGATTTATACACAACTGTGTAATAGAAAATTACTTGAACCATCACGAATCTCCGGAAGATATTGAACTATACTTCTGTGGACCGCCATTGATGAACAAGGCAGTTCAAAAAATGGGAGAAGATTTCGGTATTCCTGATGAGCATATTAGATTTGATGATTTTGGAGGTTAATTTATAACCTTCGGGATTTCCAAGACCTTGATGGTCTAATTATAGACCTGTCAGGTTTTCAAAACCTGACAGGTCTTTTTTTTGAGCAATTTTTTAAGAATGCCAAGATTTATTTTTGGCTTAGGAATTTAAAATATAGATAATGAGTACGCCCTTAACGGAACAGGAATTGCATAATTTGGCCATGAATATTGTTGGAAAACAATTGGAGGCCGAGGGATTCGAGTTTATGGGGGTCAATAGTAAGCCCAAAAGAAACCCTCAATTTGTTTGTCTTAAGGATAAAAAATTATTTTTTATTGTGGTGCGGAGTATTACGCATCCAAAGGATCCAAGGGAATACGATATGGCCCTAATGCAAAAAATTAAGGATCACGCCCTGACCCAAAACGGAGAAGCCTATTATGCCGGTGTAGGTCTATACAATGCAGAGGATAGGAATCTACCGGTTTATCTTAATGAAGCTTATATATTGGAATATGATGGACTTATTAAAATATAGTGGTATACGTTTAGGGATATTTTTTTTGATTCTGGCATGTGCAGGATGTAGGACCAATGAATCCAAATGGGTAAAGAATGTAAGTTCTGGATCGGCCTTGGGAACTTCCTATAACATTACTTATTTGGCGACCACGGAATTGAATCTTGAAAGGGAAATAGATTCCCTTTTTCAAGAATTAAATCAATCGATGTCTACATATATACCTACATCCGATATCTCGAGAATAAACGCGGGAGATTCTACTATTGTGGTAGACGCAATGTTTAGGGAGGTCTTTGAACTTTCGGGAAAGGTTTTTAAAGCTACGGATGGTTATTTTGATCCTACCGTTGGCGTATTGGTTAATGCTTGGGGTTTCGGGCCCGGAACCGAGTTGGAAATGGATAGTATTAAGGTAGATAGCCTCTTGGATTACGTAGGATTTAACAAAGTGGCCATTAATTCGGATAATAGGATTAAAAAGCAGGATCCTGCTATATATTTCGATTTTAATGCCATAGCCAAAGGATATGCGGTAGACCGTCTAGCAGTTTTGTTGAGGAATAAGGGCATTACCGATTTTTTAATCGAGGTAGGAGGGGAGCTGGTGGCTCAAGGAGAAAACAGGCTCAAGGAGAAAAAATGGGTTGTGGCCATTGATGATCCCATGATGGAGGAAAGTAGAACCTATAAAAGAACCTTGTATATGAAAGATGTTGCCATGGCATCCTCAGGGAATTATAGGAAATTTAAAATTGATCCCGAAACTGGCGCCAAGTTTGTCCACACTATAGATCCTAAAACTGGATATACAAAGAATTCAAATATCCTGGCTACCAGTGTAATGGCAAATGATTGTGCCACTGCAGATGCTTTTGCAACTTCTTTTATGGCCATGGATCTGGAGAAAACAAAGTCAATATTGGCCAAACATAAAGAATTGGAAGGCTATATAATTTATTTGGATCCAGAGGGGAATGTTTTGGAATATATGACGAACGGATTTAAGGAAAATATCCTAGAGTAGTTATTTGGATACCAAGGGAATAATCTCTCCTTTTGCCAATCGATAATTGTCTACTTCGGCAGCCGATAGTTTTTTGGTATAATCAACTTCATCTACCTTAAAGCCTATTGATCTTAGCTTTGTAAAATAATCGCGGCCATAAATACGGACATGGTCGTACTGTCCAAATATTTTTGCCCTTTCCTTTTTGTCCGTAATACTATTATCCTCGTAGGTGTCTGCCCTGTTAAGGTCTTGTGGAATTTGAAAAATGCCCCATCCTCCGGGTTTTAGTACCCTGTACAATTCTTGCATTGCTTTAGTGTCGTCGGGTATGTGTTCCAGAACATGGTTACAAAATATTACGTCAAAAGAATTATCGGTGAAAGGCAGGTTGCAAATATCCGCTTTTACATCCGCCAGGGGCGAATTTAGATCCGTAGTAGTATAGGTAATGTTATTTAGATTTCTGAATCTTGTGTAAAAGGCCTGTTCAGGTGCAAAATGTAATACCTTAAGTTTGTCCGTAAAAAAATTGGTCTCATTTTTTAAATAAAGCCATAATAATCGGTGTCGTTCCAAGGATAGGGTAGAGGGCGATAGCACATTTTCCCTAGGATGTTCGTAGCCATAGGGGAGAAAGCTTTTGAATTTTTTTCCATCTATGGGATCAGTGTAACGATCGCCCTTCATGCTAAACGCCATAAGGGGACGCACCCAATAACTTAGTTTTATAAGTATTGGCCTGGGGATGGTGTTTAAGATATATTTAAATAATTTTTTCAAAGTGGTTCACTGGATTGACCATAGTAATAAAGGAAATTCACTGAGAATTTTATTGTGGTAATTTTTAATTACTTAAAAGTATATGTCACAGTCCTAAACTTTGACCTATAAAGAATTTAGTCTTAAAACAGATAACAGGCTGGATAAGCCCACTTTATGTTATAGTACCAGTGCTTTTTGACGGAACTCAGCTTCCTCGTCACTTTGTATACCCAATGCCTCATAAATATAGGCAAAGGTGGACAATATCTCCGGCTTCCCATCTATGATGGCAACATCATGTTCAAAATGTGCGCTGGGTTTATTATCTGCCGTTAGAATGGTCCAACCATCTTTTAATTGTTTTATTCTTCTGGTACCCAAATTAATCATGGGCTCTATGGCCACTACCATACCTTCCACAAATTTTTTGCCCCGTCCACGTTTGCCATAGTTGGGCATTTCAGGATCTTCGTGCATTTCCCGGCCCAATCCGTGACCGACCAATTCCCTTACCACGCCGTAACCTTGGCTTTCGGTATATTGTTGAATGGCATAACCTACGTCTCCAACACGATTCCCGACCTTAAATTCACGAATTCCTACATAGAGGGATTCTTTGGTGACCTGTAACAATTTTTTTGTTTCGGCATCAACTTCCCCCACCTCAAAGGTGTAGGCATGATCCCCATGAAATCCGTTTTTAAAGGCTCCACAATCTATAGAGATAATATCACCTTCAACCAAAGGAGTGTTGTTGGGAATTCCATGCACCACTTGGGCATTGGGACTCATGCACAAGGAATTGGGAAAATCGTACAATCCCAAGAAGCCAGGAACTGCGCCGTGATCCCTTATGAATGTTTCGGCCATGCCGTCCAACTGCAAGGTGGTAACCCCAGGCTTTACTTCACTGGCCAACATTCCCAAGGTTTTGCTCACGATCAATGCACTTTCGCGCATTAATTCTATCTCTTCTAAAGTCTTGATCTTAATCATAGAATGCAAAGGTAAAACAATACTTTTAAAACTACACGTTTGCAGGTATTTGCAAATACATAGAAAGGTGAAAAATAATTATACCAAGGGTTTTCTTGTCATTAAGGCGGGCTGTGGAACCCCCATTAGTTTAAGAATGGTTGGTGCAATATCACCTAAAACACCGTCTTTTATACTCTTCAATTCCTTATCTACCAAAATCAGGGGGACTGGATTAGTGGTATGTGCCGTATTTGGGCTGCCGTCCGGATTTATCATGGTCTCGCAATTTCCGTGATCGGCAATGACCAAAGTAGTATATCCATTTTCCAGACCCGCGTTAATAACGGATTCTGCACAACTATCCACAGTTTCACAGGCCTTTATTGCAGCTTGCATATCTCCGGTATGCCCAACCATATCGGGGTTGGCAAAATTGAGACAAACAAAATCTACCTCTCCTTTTTTTAATTCGGGAATTATGGCATCCCTAATCTCATAGGCGCTCATCTCTGGCTTTAAGTCATAGGTAGCCACTTTGGGTGACGGACATAGAATTCGTTCTTCCCCTTCAAAAGGAATTTCCCTACCACCATTAAAGAAGAAGGTGACATGTGGATATTTTTCGGTCTCCGCAATTCTAATTTGTTTTTTGTGGGCTTTGGCCAAGGTTTCTCCCAAGGTTTCACGAATATTATCCTTGTCATAAACTACTTTTACTCCCTTATAGGAATCATCGTAGTTGGTCATAGTTACATAATAGAGATCCAATTTATGCATGTTAAGTTCGTGCATGTCTTCTTGACTAAGCACTTGGGTAAGCTCCCTGCCACGGTCTGTCCTAAAATTGAAAAAGATAACTACATCCCCATTCTTAATTAACGATAAAGGGGATCCTTGATCATCAGTGACCAATAAAGGTTTTAGGAATTCATCCGTAATACCGGATTCATAGCTGGCCAATATGGATTCTTCAATATTAGCTGTTTTTTGCCCTTCACCATTTACTAAAAGGTCATAGGCCAATTTTACCCGTTCCCATCTTTTATCCCTGTCCATGGCATAGTACCGTCCAATAACACTGGCCAACTTTGCATTCTTATCGGAGCAATATTTATTTAATGCTTCTACATATCCAATTCCACTTTTAGGGTCTACGTCCCTACCATCGGTAAAGGCATGTATAAAGGTGTTTTTAAGGCCGTAACTTTCACTGGCATCAATAAGCCCTCTGAGGTGTGAGGTGTGACTATGTACACCGCCATCACTTAGTAAGCCCAAAAAATGGACCGGTTTATCATTATTTTTGGCATAAAGCAGCGCATCTTTTAGCACCTGTTCATCCTTTAAGGTATCCTGTTCGATAGCCAAGTTTATTTTTGCCAAATCTTGGTATACAATTCGGCCGGCCCCAAGGTTCATGTGGCCTACCTCACTATTGCCCATTTGTCCTTCCGGTAATCCTACATTCATTCCATCGGTAAGAAGATTGGAATTGGCGTATTTGGTATATAATGAGTCTATAAAAGGCGTGTTTGCATTTTCTATGGCGGAGACCTTGGGGTCTGGGGACTTGCCCCATCCATCCAAAATCATCAAAATTACTTTCTTGTTCATGTTATGTTTGTTGTTAGTGTCAAAAATAAAACTATTGTATATGGATTGCTAGAATTTGGGACAGCTTTTTCGAAAATTTTAAATCGCTCCAAGGATTTTTTTTAGATGGTGGACTAGAAGATGGTATTTTGTTAAAATTTTGTTATTTATTGAAAAAAAGTGAAACAAATGTAACGGAATTGAGTCTGTTAGGGTAATCAATAATCACTAATTAATCTTATTCATCATGAAAAAAACAATTTTAACAGTCGCCATGGCATTATTGTTTATGGTTGCAGGCGTTCGCGCCGAGAGTAGTAATGACATTTACACCCCAAGTGAATCCGTATTAATGGTTAGGCCAGGGGAATTAAGTTCCTTTTGCAAAGCAATTGTTCAGGGGGACATTGATACCGTTAAGCGATTAATTGAATTAGGGGAAGATGTTAATCAAAAATCTTTGGGAAAAACACCTGCCATTTTTGCTGCGCGTTACAATAAGGTTGAAATTCTTGAGCTTCTTATTGCCAATGGCGCCGATCTTAAAATTAAGTGCGACAATGGTTACAACGCAAAAAAACATGCCGAACTATCCAATGCCACAGAGGCTCTGGAAGTAATCAACGCTAGTCTACAGAAGAAATAGTTGTTGCCAGTGCATTAAAAAAAACCTATCGATAATTTTCGATAGGTTTTTTTATTACTACAATTTGCTTTTATAGTGTTCAGGTAAAAGAGCAAATCCAATTTTCTAGAATTCAAATCCAGTAAAGGCCCTAAATAATAATGCATAGATAGCCATGGATAGCATTGCCACGCAGAATACGGAGTAGATCTTTAAAAATACTACCGCAATTTCTGGTTTACAATTTTCGAATGCCGCTAAATAAATGTTCTTAAAATGTAATAAAGTTCCCATATAGTCTCATTTAAAGGATTGTAAATCAAAGCTATAAGGGTTAAATTTGTGTGGGTAATAAGATTTGGAATCGATGCAATATACTAATTATACGTCTAAATGCTAATCTTGGAAAGGAAAAATGGCTATTGTTGCCCTTTAATTCGCTGAATGGCATCTTTTATCCGTTCAATTCTATTTTCGGGGTCAGGATGGGTACTCTGAAATTCTGGTACTCTATTGGGTCCGGCTGCGGCTTTTAAAATTTCCATCACCTTGATCATTTCGTAGGGGTCGTAGCCAGATTGCATCATAAGAAGTACTCCCAATTCATCGCTTTCCAATTCATCGTCCCGGCCGTTGGTCAGTAGGGTGTTTTGGCCAATGCTATTGACAATTCCACCGGCATCGGCACCAACGGAAGCTCCCATGCTTACGGTCTGCCAAAAGTTACTGTCCGCAATCCTTTCAGCGGAGTGCCTTCCAATTACATGCCCTATCTCATGGCCCAATACTCCTGCCAGTTGGGCTTCGTTCAATTGGGAGAAGAGGGCATAGGTAACAAATACGGGTCCGCCCGGCAAGGCAAAGGCATTGATGGTTTGCTCATCTGCCAATAAATGAAAGTCATATTTATATGGTGTTTCCCTAGCAATGCTGTTATTTACCAATTTATTGCCCAACTGATCTACAAAAGACTGTAATCGTTCATCAGGATATAGGCCGCCATATTGCTGGGCCACTTCGGGAGCACTTTGCAGGCCAATGGCCACTTCTTGCTCCGTACTCATATTTATGTTCTGGACCCTCCCGGTATATGGGTTTTCCTCCTTGTTATTGCAGCGCTGTACAAAAGCGAAGGCCACAATTGCCAAGCCTATGAATATCCTAATTTTCCAACTACCTCTTCTCATCTGTGTTTTTATGGCATAGTTATGAAATTACAAAAACTAATTATAAGAGGTCCGGGTTTATATCTAAAATATTGTTCTGAATATAGCCTTTTAGAAATCCCGAGGTGAAGTTTTCCTTCCCTATGATATCTTCTTCCAATAGAAGTTTAAAAATATTTTTTCTTCTAAAGGTCTTCAGCATGGGGATGGAAATAGGGGCATAGCTATAATGCCATGGTTCGTATTTAAATCCCTTTCTTTTGGGGTTATCGGTATATACCAAATAGAAACCATATTTGTTGGCATTGTCGTCCATCCATTTTTTTAAAAGGGCGAAAGGGCCGCCTTCTTCAAATTTTTCGGGTACCAAAACATCTCCAGTGGTTTTTGGATAGCCGTCAATGATGTCTATATCTGTGCCCCAATGATGTCTGCTGGTGCCAGGAATAGTAGAATATTCTATAATTTTTTCAATGGCACCCAATTTGGTCATCCCCTTTTCCTCTGTATATTGTAAATACTTACGTTCCCAAATACCTTCCTGACGATAAAAATTACGATAGCTAGATACAATCTTTAGGTCCATACCCTCGCTATAGGCCGCTCTTTTCATCTCTACAAAGGCGTCATGGGCTTCCTTTCTTAGGTTGATGTCCTTGCCAAAAAGTTCAATATCCACTTTGCCCATTAATTCGGCTACGGAATATGCTGTTTCTTGGGAGAGAGTGAGGCCTGGCAATAGTGAAAGGGCCAGACCGGTATAGCTACTTTTTTTTATAAAAGATCTTCTTTGCATAGGGTACCAATTATTTAATTATGAGCAATCCAATTATTCCAATTACACCAAAAATACTGCCACGTTTTATATTGTATGGGTATTTATCCATATAACTTGGGACGTATGAATAAAATTGAAAGTATAAAGTTACTTAAATTCTATAAGATTTGGTTCCGACCAGAGAGGAATTACTGTTAAGTATAAGGGGTAGAAGGGGAGCCTTTTCCTAGAACAGCTAATACATGCTGTTGTAGGAACCACAGTAAAAGTCCGCAATTAATAAAGATATGGAAGTGTATGCTCTAAATTAATTCTGCGAATTTTGCGATAGGTACAAATAGCCCTGATGTTTTATTTTAATATCGTTCAGGGTTATAATGTAAAAATATACTCCTGAGGACAGTCCTATATCTCCCTTGACCAACATATTTCTGTTGGAGATGCCTTCAAATTCATCCCTGTAGTTTTCTTTGTAGTATACCAACACACCATATCTATTGAAGATTTGAAGTAGATTGTTGGGAGATTTCTCTATACCATCAATTACAAGGTAATCGTTTGTGCCGTCACCGTTGGGCGTTAAAAAATAATTGCCCAATTCAATAGTGGTAAGGCTTTCATTTAGATCAAGAGCTCCACCAATTGTAATTATGTCGTAATCATTTGGAACAAAGGTATCCGAGCTTAATGATCCGAAGGAAAATTCCCCTTCCAATGCAGAATTCCCCAGGTTGACCCATTTTTGTTGACTTTTGCTCCAGCCTACTATTATTAGGTCGCTGATATACTCCCCAAGAGTGCCAATATTGCTCCGGTCATCCCAGCTTAGTGTTACTATGCTCGGTGAATCCCCCTCCAAACGCCAAAATTCCTGCTTGCTTACAGCAGCCACATTAAAGTCCCTTGCGTCCGTATTGAAATTTTCATTGAAACTGGTTTGGTTATCCGGGGCAACAAAGAAATAGGCACATTTGGCCAGCACATTTACGCTTTCCGAAGTTATGGTCAATGGCCTCATACGGTCATCATCCCCAACGGGAAATGTAAAGGTATCCTTATTTGCAATAGCCCCGTAACCATCAATTTTAGTATTGTGTCCCTCACCCACATAAAATGAATCATCGGAAAAGTTTAGGAAAACATTGGAGCGATTCCTGGGCGTAAACACGTTGCCCTGTATAAAGTTGAAATTGTTCAGTATCCCTACGCTTGTTTCCAGATAAAGTCCGTCATTTACAGCTACCTCGGAATCATAAAAAACAGGGGTAAAGGCCCCAGAAATTGTCAAAGGGTTGTTGTCGTTATAAAAGCCTACCAAACCTAAATTTTCATCAAAGGTGCCATCGTTGATTACGTCCATATGGAAACCCACCATGGCAGTTTCATGGATTTGAATATTACCATAATTATGCACCGCATCTTGGCCAGTAATGACATGCATAGTAAAAAAAAGCGCTATTATGGCCTTGATTCTCATTTACCTATTTAATTTTATTGATTATAAAGCTGGAAGTTCCATTTCCTGAAAGGTGAACATCCCCGCTATCTCCTTCTCGTTCTACAATAATCGTAATATCGTCGTTGGCATTTAATTGCAATATTTCATTTAGGGCAATAGTGGGCATATACTCATCTTTATATCTAAAATAGCCAGTTGCTCCTATAGCTCCCATAGCAGATCCGTTAACATGAATTCTAAAAGTTAGGCTAACCTTATCGTCATCTGTCCATAGCATTATATTAGCTCTAATATCATACCTGCCTGCTTCCTTTACCCTTAGAGTATTCCCGGAGACTTGATATAAGTTGTTTCCATCGTCCTTATAATTTTCATTTCCAAAAATTGGCACAGAAGTACCATCGTTATTTAGGTTGGTATTTGTATTGGTATTTATCCATCTTGCCCCTCTATTTATTTTTAGATAGGCCCCACCGTCTGTGCCCGAGGTAATAATATTGTTGGCGTCTGTTGAGACTACAGTACCGGAGGAAGAGCTGGACCCGGATGCGGAAATTGAGTTCCATGTGCTGCCATTGCTCTGTACCCAAAGTGTACTCTGGGCGCTAATTTGGTTGGATGTAACTCCGGAGCCATTAACGTAATTACTAATGGTTCTGGAACTATTGGTCGTGTTTTTCAGGACGTAAATTCTACCTGTTGCTCCGCTTGCGGCAGGGAGGGTAATGGAAATATTGGAGTTAATAACTACTGTATAATGGCTTTCATCTAAGGTAAGATTGCTTCCTGCCGTTGTAATCGCAGTAGATAAAGAACCATTTATTTGCAAGGTTGAATTTGCTAACGACCCCGTATTGATGCCTACCCGTGGTAAAGCAGTTACGGATTCTCCGCTCCCCTGTATACGCAGGAGCTCCTTAAGAAGGCCATCCCTATAATCGTATCTTTTAAAGATAAAGGGTTCTGAACCATCATCACCTATAATGAACTCTACCTGACCATTATTGGACGTTCCGGTAGATCCAATTTCAAAAAAATCGGTTCCTGCTGCACTACCTTTAAGCCTAAAATTACCATCAGTGTTGGTGTAGAACATGGGCTTATAGAAAGAGGCCGCATCTGCTTGGAATTGCAAAGCTGAAACACCGTTACCTCCGCCAACATAAGTAATATATTGATTTGGATCAGTATAATCGGGATAAGCTTGTACCAAGCCTAAGGTCTGTCGCCTACCAAATTTTAAAACACTTGTATTGTTGGATCTAATATCCATGGCCACATCGTTTTTAGTTCCTAAAAATGATGCTCCAGCTACAGCGGTATTCCCATCCAATAACCAGTTGTCATTTGAAGGGGTTACCCAATTGGTTCCATTGTAATAGTATACTTTCTTATCTGTTGTATTGTAGATCATGGACCCGGTAATAGATCCACTTATGGCGTTCATTTCTGTTGTGGTTGCCGTATTTAGACCCAATAAAAGTCCAGGGTCTATTTGGGCATGGGCCACAAATTGAGTAGTAAAAAGTATAATGAAGAATAAATTAAGGGCCGCCTTGTTAACCAGAGACCTTCCCTTTTTAGTTACTTTTCTTCGAACTTTATATTTGCTATTGTTGAACATTATATCTCTTTGTTTGCTTTTTATTATTTGATTAAATCGGAGTTTATAGGGATGTCTATGAACTGATTTAAAACGCCATTGAGTTCTGATTTCTTTGGATATGACGTTATTAAATTACTTGCATCTAATTCTTCCGACTTTCGGGTAAAGTTGGAGAATTTATTTAAGTGCTGTTTTGGTTCCATATTATTTTAAAAATCCAAAATCATAAACATAAATTCAGAATTGAACCTTACACGGTCAGATGCTCCATTGTCATTATCACCGATTATGACTTCAAAACTGGTGGAAGTTTGATTAATGTATCCTATACCAGGGTTGTCATTGCCGGCTCCGTTACGGTCTGGTTGCGTTAATTGAATAATGTAATTAGCGCTGGAAACCATACCTGAAGGAAGGTTAATTCTGTAATGCCCGTTTCCGGATAATTTGGTTACGCTTATCCCTGCAGTTGCTTTTACAATTCCACCTGCCGCAGATATTTTTCCTATTGCTTTTATCATATTATCTCCTTGTGGTCCTGTATCACCTTTTGCACCATCATTTCCGTTGGTACCTGCAGCACCGGTTGGGCCAGTTGCACCCGTATCCCCTTTATCGCCTTTAGGTCCAATAGCGCCATCAATACCATCTGATCCAGCAGGTCCAGCTGATCCGGTCGCACCAGTGTCACCCTTGGCCCCAGTAGCACCTGTATTTCCAGTGGCTCCGGTAGCTCCTGTATTACCTTGGGCACCTGTAGCTCCGGTAGCTCCAGTGTTTCCTGTTGCACCTTTTTCACCTTGGATACCTTGCGCACCAGTATTTCCTGTAGCACCTGTAGCTCCAGTATCGCCTTTTTCACCTTGAATTCCTTGCGCACCAGTAGTACCTGTGGCTCCGGTCGCACCAGTTACACCTTGGATACCCTGTTCTCCGGTAGCACCAGTGGCACCAGTGGCCCCGGTTTCTCCTTGTATACCCTGAATTCCTTGAGCTCCAGTATCTCCT